>JAKZSX010000475.1:0-7559 GCA_047517405.1 Candidatus Poribacteria bacterium
GGCGTAAATCCGACGATTCGGCGGTTCTATCTGTGGATGAGAGTGTAGAGGCTCAAGTCGGGGCTGCCAGCCGTTGGTCGAAGGGATACCGAGAATCTGTGTGGAGATGGCTCGCAACTCTTTGGTGAAATGACGATAAGATGGGGGCTGGTCGGTGTCAGGTGGCGGTGGTTGAGGTACATCAGGAGGCTCAACCTCCCACCAAGATTCACCACAATTATAACAATGTCCCTTGATACCGCCGTCCCACTTCCGGAATTGCACGGTTTTCCGTGATTGATCCCTGTGATCGGTTGCTTGGCATTGCGCGGCGGGGAAATACTTCGGGATAGAGACCCCTTTGTGGTCCCACTCGATGTCCAGATCACCAAGCTGCGATCGTTCGACAACCTTTGGGTTATCATTGGAATGGTGATGTTTCGTGGTTGCAACGTCTTGTAAAACAGCGTGGATTTCCTGAAGTAAGGCTTTGGGGACAGAAGGGATATTGAGTAGACAGCCAGAAAGGATGGAATAGCGATCATCGAGGCGTCCGAGGGATTTCCTAGAATGAAACTCGCAAAGCATTTTTCCCTCACAACTCAAAAACTCCCACTTGCTATCCAAGTATTCACAGAATGCGTAATAATGCCGTCCACCGCTTTTGGTTTCAACAATAAAAGGCTCACCTTGGCAAGCATCACGAAAGATTTGTTCGATAGACGCAGCGACTTTAGGGTATTCGTCATAAAGCCGTGCCTCAACGTCCACGATCATAAGATAGTGCTTTTTTGAATCGACATATTGGAAGGTCGGTCTGCCGGTCATGATCTGGACGCCCTGCATATTATCCATGAACCAGCGGTGGGAATGGTCGTTGTAGCTGTCGAGATTCACTTGTAAAGAACTGTCCCACAGGTGGGCAAACGGAAGGATGGGCTGTTCATAATTGCATGGGACATAGGAAAGATCAGCGGCTTCTATATCTGGGAGTTGATAAGTCGTGCCGCAGGCAAGTTTAACCTGATAGAATTGAGATCGGAGGGAAACCTTTGAGGTAGGGTGATTTTTTGTTTGACTTGTTTGGATCGGTTTGATATAATTCATGGTGCGGGCTTCCTTGTAGGTTTTCGTTTTCGGAGGTTTGCACTGGAGCTACTAACTCCAGTCTAATAGATATAACATCAGAGACGGAGGGGTTCGATTCCCTTTCGTTTCTTAAATTGAAGCCGCCGGTGAGGAAAAGCTGGCGGCTTTTTATTTTTGAGGGCTTCAGGTTCACTTGTAGATACGCGCCAATTATTCTCAATAACGGCAACGGATACTGTTGATCCATGATTATTGCTCTTGATTGCATTTATGGTGAATTTTAGAATTACTTAGAAGAATTACTTAGACACTCCCAATGCACAGCCAACTCCCTAAATCCCCCTTATCAGCAGGCAGGGGGACTTTGGAACCTTCGCGCAGGTCGGAGTTATTGGTAGATGTCTACTTATTTCTCTCATTCACTATAGTTAGCTTAATATTACATCCTGATCCTGTCTCCAGTCAAGCACTTTCGATCCCTCCCTGTTACTCTGTTACTGTTGAGTTGTTCGGACATATCCCACCTTTTTCATCGTTTGTTTTCCATGTAGTAATTAAGAGTAAAAATAAGACTTGACATTGTTATTATTATTCTATACCATATAATTCCGATTATCTGGCGTAGAACACGGGGGCACCATGTCTAAAAACAGACTTCAAAAACCGATTGCCAAGGTCTTGCCTAACCCCGCTATATCCGCTGTTCAAGAGATTGCGTGGCAAAGCCTCTCACCAAACTCGCAGCGGACGTATCTGCAAGCATACGATCAGCTTGAGAAGTGGTTGGCGGGACGGAAACTCGATGAAATACTGCTCGCTAACTATATCGGGGATCTGGATGCAGGCGGTAAATCACCGGCAACGATCGCACTTGTCGTCGCGGCGGTGAGGTGGTGGGTGAAGACGACGGGGATTCCGTTTGATTTTCAACTCATAGAACTAAAAATGAAAACGATTCGGCGACAGAGCTATGCCCGTGGGCGGGGACAGGTAGATGGCATCACATGGGCGCAGGCGGAGGAGATGTGCGCGTATGCCGAGGCAGAAGGAACGGTCGCAGGGCTAAGGGATTCGGCTTTGATACGGTTGATGTCAGATTGCCTCTTGCGAATCAGCGAGGTGGTCGCGGTCAATGTCTCTGATGTGGATAGGGTTTTGCGGGTCAGGCAGTCCAAGACGGACCAAGAAGGTAAGGGGGAGACGCTTTATATTGGACAGCCCACGCTCGATGTGATTGGGCAGTATCGGGAAGAAGGGCGGATCCGTGGCGGGGCACTGTTCCGCCGGGTGCGGAGTCAACGATATGTTTGTCCAGGGCGATTATCGGTCGATGGAGCGCGGGCTGCGATTAAGCGGCGGGCGAAGCAGGTAGGGATTGAGGGTGTTATCTCAGGGCATTCGTTGCGGATCGGGTCTGCGGTCTCGTTGGCACAAGCTGGGGCGAGTATACCGGATATGCAGGCGGTGGGGCGTTGGAAGGACTCGAATATGCCTGCGCGTTACGCAAGCGCACAGCTGGCACAGCGCAGCGCGATTGCTCGATACAAATACGGCAAACGTTGAAACAACCGTGATAAGCGGAAATGTGATCTTTAAGACTTACAGCAACGGCGTTAAGACCAATCGCGATTCGTGGGCTTACAACTTCAACCGAAACGCCTTAACTGGGAACATGAGTCGGATGATCGATACCTACAACGCGGAGGTGGATAGATGGCAACGGCGTGAGAATCGGGGGGCAAAGGTTGATGATTTTGTGGATAATGATGAGGCGAAAATCAAGTGGAGTGAAGGCTTAAAAAAAGAAGCTGGAAAACGGAAAGATAGCAGAATTTGCAGAAACAAAAATCCGACAATCTCTCTACCGCCCGTTCACGAAATAAAACCTCTACTTTGACCGAATGATAACCGAGCGTGTATACGGCTTCCCGTCCATCTTCCCCACACCGGAGACCGAAACGGAAAATAGGGTAATTGGTGTTAGTGGATTAGGACATGATGTTTTCAGATGTCATATTACCAATAAAATCGCGGATCTAAAATTTTCAAACTCATCAAATGGTGGGACCCAATGTTTTCCCTTCTACACCTACGACGAGAGAGGGAAAAACCGCCGGGAGAACATCACCGATTGGGCGTTAAAAGACTTCCGTGCCCATTACCAAGACGACAAGATCAACAAGTGGGACATCTTTCATTATGTCTACGCGCTCCTGCACCACCCCGATTATCGAGAGCGGTATGAAGCCAACCTCAAGCGAGACCTGCCGCATCTGCCGTATGCGCCGAACTTTTTGGAGTTTGTCAAGGCGGGTCAAGAGTTGGGGGAGATCCATGTCGGTTATGAAGATGTAGAGGAATATACGCTCCGTTTTGTCGAAAAGCGAAACATGCCGATTGATTGGCGCGTCGAAAAGATGAAGCTGTCCAAAAACAAAACGCAGATTGTCTACAACGATTCCTTGACGCTCGACGGGATTCCCCCGGCGGTATTTGATTATCGACTGGGGAATCGGTCGGCGTTGGAGTGGGTGATTGATCAGTATCGTGTCAAGACGGATGACCGGAGCGGCATCGTCAATGACCCGAACCGTGCAGACGATGAGCGATACATTGTCAGGTTGATTTGGAAGGTGATTACGGTCAGTTTGGAGACGGTGGAGGTTGTGAATAAAATAAGGGATTGTCCTTTAACTCTCACTCCCAGTGATATGGAGGCAAACACATGAACACGCTAAAAAAGAAAAAGGAGCTAGAGCTTACCGTAGCACGGTTGACTGGGGAGATAACCGTGTTCAGCAAGCAGATAGAACAGATGCAAAAAGCGATAGTCGATGCGCTCTACAAGCGGGGGATGGCTTACTTGCAACAAGGCGACCGTCGTCGTGCGCTTGTTGATTTTAACATCGTGCTTGAAAGAGATTCATCTTATGTCAAAGCCTATTACCATCGTGGCGTGTTGTATCTACACCACAAAGAATGGATAAAAGCCAAGCAAGACTTCACCCTTGCCCGAAAGGGGGGTGTCGATATTGCCCACTTGTTTGATGAAGACTTCGGCGGTGTTGTGGCGTTCCAGCAGGAACAGAAGTTTGAGTTGCCATCGGATATTGTTCACCTATTGAAAGACGGTTGAGGAAGGAGGAGTCTGCAAAATGCTAAGAATCACAGAAATTGAACCGCTTATGTTTCCTGTTGAACTGCGCCCGGTTTATACGAATATAGAGATCGACGGAACAGAGTTACCGAAAAAGATCCCAAACAGCCGGGTTATAGTCAATAAAGCATCAGGTAAGCCCCTTGGGGTTGTTAGTAACAGTTATCAACTCGTTACAAACGAACAAGCTCTGAAGATGGGCAAACAATGCTGTGTTGACCTTTTTGGCTTTGATGCAGCTGCTAAGATTGAGATTTTCAAGGTGGACGCACCGTCTACGGGGAGTTATTGCCATATTGATTTAATCCATCGAGGTTATGTTGCGGATTTATGGGACACACAAGACCAATCGGATATTTACATTCCATACGTTAGAGTAACAAATAGCTACAACACATCAAAGGCATTGAGATTTGATATTGGCTTTTGCAGACAAATATGTGGTAACGGGGTAATTTTTGGTGCCGAAACGATTAGATTTGCATTCAGGCATGTCAAGCATGAGTTGCCCCATAATGTTTCACACGCTTTAGAAAGCGGCAAGATAGGAAAGCTGATCGAAAATTTTAGGTCTCGCACCAATACGCTCAGAAACTACCATATACCAAGAGCGCAGGCGTTTGATCTACTTCTCGGTTTATTCCGCATCAAAGATAAGGGACAAATCAATTTTGAGAGTGAAAAAGAGAATCGGGCGGAATACGATGCGCTGTTGCGTGTTCTGGATTGGAGATTAGACAAATATATCGGTGAATTGGGCGAAAACGGGTATGCCCTATTTAATGCGGCTACCGATATTGCGTCCCATTCGATAGATGATAACCGCTACTTCCGTCGTAATGTAAACACGATGCAAAGATTAGCGGGGAATTGGATACATTCCTTTTCAAAAGAGATTGGTAGACCCGATTTTGATATTACGAATTACCTTGAACAGTTAAAAAAGTCACGGAACGGTTCGAGTGCCTTGATGCGGGGCGATTCTGCTGTTCAGGGTCTTTTATTTTGACAACCCAGTAGACCACTACACTTAACCGTAAGGGGTGGTGAGCTCGCGGAGAGTCCCTGAAGCGTTATTGTGCCAATGATGATTGTTGGTGTTTTGCTCCTTAGTCGAAGTTGTTTTATAACGTGGAAGGGCGGTGCAGGTTCGAGTCCTGCCCACCCCATTACTAGGCAATTTTAATCAGTATAGTAAAGGAGTCTCACGATGAAACGTTTACTGTTAGTTGTAACACCCATTGTTATCAGTCTGATGTTCGGCAGTTGCGGCGGGGACGACCCCGAACCCTACCCTGACATCACAGGACTGAAATCGGACATAGACAAGAAGTTTGAAGCCCTGCAAGCGGATATAAAAGGTTTGCAGACCAGTATAGCGCAAGGCACACCTCCACCTGTTATCGAGGGGGCTGTCCCCGTAGAGATTAAAGATCCTGTTGAGGCGGTTCAAGATCGGACAGGCGGGCTTCCTCCTTCTGGAGAGCCTACAGGCGATCCTGTTGATGATCCCCGTGGCGGTGTCCCTGTTATCGCGGAGGGGCGCATCGTGTTTTCGATGAGCGATGGCATCTATATCATGGGATCTAACGGTGCGGGTGTCGAGTTAGTCGTCGCGCCGGAGCTGGGTTTTCGTGATCCAGCATTATCACCGAACCGCGAGAGCGTTGCCTATCTTACTCTTAATGCTGCTACTATGAACCGGGCGGGTGCTGTGAAGCACATCAAAAGCGGTGCGGAGTTTATTATTGAGAACCCCGGACGCGCCGAGTTCTCGTTTCCTGCATGGTCGCCCGACGGCAAACGGCTTGCCTATTCGGACGCATCGGACATTTTCGCCGTTACGGTCGATCTGGTCAACCCTGAATTTGTGCAGATCACCCATGACGGGAACAAGAACGAAACGCCGAGCTGGTCGCCCGACGGCAAGCAGATTGCCTATTCGTCGGTCCTTGACGGCAACCCGAACATCTTTGCCATCGGCATAGACGGAAGGAATCGGATACGGTTCACCAACCACCCCGGTCCCGAAGCACATCCCGACTGGTCGCCCGATGGCGAGCATATCGCCTTCATGGGGTATCGTGACAATAAGAATTGGGATATTTATATCGTCAACGCCTCCACATTCGTTGTAACCCAAGTCACAGATGGCAAGGGCGGCTACGTTGAACCCACATGGTCGCCCGATGGCAGAAAAATCGCTATGAACGGCGGCAATGGCGATATTTATGTTATCAATGCCGATGGCACAGGTCTAACCAATATCACCAATACGCCAAACAAGGGTGAACGTTCACCGGATTGGCAATAGCGCGGTGTTCTTGCTGGCTATCTGATGACTAGGCGTTGACTATTTAGTGAATACGCAATGCACAGAACGGGTGGAGTCGCTGTTCCGTTTGACGGATCTGCGTATCAAACATAAACACCGTTGACGCATTGCCCTCTGGCGTCTTGGTGTTCACACTGAGGGCACAACGGGAAATGGTCATGAATTACAAGCAGAAGTTAGGATATACGCTTTTAGGGGCAGGGATTATGGCGGTGGGTATGATTATCGGTCAGTTTATCACGCCGAGCATTGAGGCGCAGAACAATGGTGTTTTTGATAAAATCTTCTGCCGTGAGCTTGAGGAGGTGGATGCAGCTGGTAACAGAATGGTTGTCTTAGGAAGCGAGGCGAGGGGCAACGCGGTGGTTGTGATGGATAAGCAAGGTTCGCCCGCGCTGACGCTAAAACACACACGGGAGGGCAACGCGGTGATTGTCTATGATGAGCGCGGTGCACCCGCAGCGACGCTCGGCAGCACACCGGAATCAAACATGGTGATAGTCACGGACCGAAGGACGGGCAATCCAGGGGTGAGGATAGGTGCTACGAAGGGAGGGGGGCTTGGTGGCGGTAGCGGATAAAACAGGCGAACCTGCCGTGCTTCTAAGCAGCGTCCTGAAAGGAAACGGGATAAGTGTGTATGACAAATCAGGCGAGCTTACGCGCTTGGGGGACAAGTAGTAAATGGTGTGGGGATGCGTGAGATTTCCCGCATTTAACTCAAAATCAGGTTAGGGGTATCACAGTGATACCTCATATTACACCAAAGGAGGCAGTTATGTTACTGAGGCACTGTATTTTGATGATTGGCTGTGTCATGGCGATAGGACTTTTTACCGAAGCCGAAGCACAAATTGTAGAGGAAGTTATTTACCTGAAAAACGGGTCTGTTGTACGCGGTATCATTGTCGAGCAGATTCCGAATGAGACACTAAGAATCCGAACAAAAGGGGGTAGCGAGTTCGTATTCAAGATGTCCGAGGTGCTGAAAATCACCAA
>JAKZSX010000476.1:0-8810 GCA_047517405.1 Candidatus Poribacteria bacterium
GCTTTTGTCCTCAAAATAGTTTTGGATGTCGGTAAATTATTGACAACGCCTGACGCCTCTGCTACAATTAGGTTTTGTGGGTAAAAGCGAGTTGCTTTGAATCCCGATCCGATCGAGACCGCACTTATACTGATTCACCCACAGGTGGATAATCATGAGAAACAGACGCACACAATCCCGGATTCTTGCCCTTCAGATGCTGTATCAGGCGGAAATCACGAAAAATTCAATTCACCGTGTCCAAGGGCGTTTCTGGCAGGCAAATGACGTGCCGGAAACCGTTAAACAGTTCGCCAACTTGCTGACCGAGGGCACAACGGAACATCTTGTCACGATTGATACGGCCATCCGCTCGGCAGCGACCCATTGGAAAATTGACCGTATGCCGGTCGTTGACCGATGTCTCCTGCGGAGTTCCACCTATGAACTGTTCTATCTCATCGATATTCCGCCTGCCGTTTCAATCAATGAAGCCATTGAGTTGGCAAAGAAATACAGCACCGAAGATTCGTCACAGTTTATCAACGCGATTTTAGATAAAATCAAAGACATGGGAACCGAAATGGTTAGCCTAGAAGATTTACGAACAAGTGAGGGTGAATAGTTGGCAATATTTCGCAAGGTTATTAGGGGACTGATTTTAAGTCTCCTGATCCATCCCCTTGCCAATGCACATAAGGAAGTTGAATTTATCCGGGAATTTGGAGGGAAAGGCGAGGATGAGGGCGAATTCGCTGAGAAAACGTCTTTCGCGTTCGACCGGGACGGTGGGATTTACATCGCGGACACCGAAAATCTTCGTATCCAAAAGCTCGACCCCGATGGACGCTTTCTGTTTGAGATTCGGGGAACCGATCCCGATAAGTTTTTTTTTAGCAACCCGATGGATATCGCTGTCGGGGAAGACGGGACAATCTACGTCGTGGATTGGATCGTCGTAAAAGTAGATGACACAGAATCCCCACGCGTCTTCAACTACGCGCCTTGTGTCCATCGATTCGATTCGGAAGGGACCTTCGTTGGGAGTTATCCGCTTCAAGATTTAAGCAAGCGGATCGGGACGCTTGAAGCCGCTGCGCCGGCACTTGACGCTGAAGGAAACTACGCCCTCATCATCCCGCAGGGGGATACGCAGAGATCACTCCTGTTGACGGTCGATGACGAGGGGAGCATCTACGTCTTCGATCACGATTATATTTATAAACTGGACGCAGAGGGCAACCCCGTATCAACCTTCACTACCTCTCAACCCAGTGCCGGACAGTTGAGCAAAGCTGCGGATATGACTGTCGATCGTGAGGGCAACCTTTACATCGTAGATGAGGCAGCGCATCGTGTGTTGAAATATGACCGTGATGGCCAATTTTTACTCTCATTTGGCGAGTACGGGGATCGCGCAGGGCAGTTTATATCGCCGTTCCACCTCATCGCGCTAGACGATGGCACGGTCCTCGTCGCAGATCGAGCCAAGTATAAAAAGGATTACGCCTCCGATTTACCCAGACAACGGTACCATCCATTCCAGTTCGGGCAGGTCCCCTACCGTATCTTTCGCAGCCGTTTACGACGTGTTCAGCGATTTTACGCGGATGGGGAATATGCCGAGAAGATCCTGATCCGTCTCCTACGTGAGAATGAAGGACACGCGCACCTGAGTCTCAAAGCTATCGACTACACCGGCAATCTCTATTTCGTTGACAGTGAAACCTTGAAGTTTAGGGTGTTCACCCCTACCTCTCCACTGATATCTTCTGCATTTCAAACAGAGGCAAAGTTGCGATATATTTATGATTTTGAGGATGTCGAAATAGATAATCAGGATGACTTAGATCCCAATCTTGGGACGAAAGCCGATTTTGATGAACGAATTAAACAGAATCAAATTGGGGCGGAGGTCTCTTTGACCTATGACATAAACGAGGACCTGCGATTCGCAATTTCCAACGGTCTAACCTATCTGAGATTGACCGATACCAGTTTTTTCCGAACGCCAGATTTCGAGGACTTCCGGGGCTCGTTCAATCAAGACGATGAAACCACCGAAACGTCATGGGAGAACCAGATTCAGGTTGATTTTACGCTAATTCAGAATCACAATCCCTACCGCTATAGGGAGGCTAGAGCGTTTGCTTACCTCAATGTGATCCGAGACTATTTCATCAACGAAGCACTCGATCAAAACAACGACCGACTTTTGGACTTCAGGGTACGAATTTCTAGCTGGGGTGCGGGGATGCGCTACGATCTCGGCAGGGCATTTCAACTCCAGTTTATGGTGGCTCACTCTTACGGCTATAACGAGTACACCTATATCGATGAAACGGACATTCTGTATGCAACAGGCTTTCTACAACTTGTCGGCACCGTTGCACTCTTGAGCGTTGATGGCGTGTTTTGATGAAACCTTGGATAGGAGGGGTGAAAGCGGAGGGACCGCTGGCGCGGTTGGCATTTTTCCGCATTGTTGTGGAGTTACGCTGCGGTGAGTAGGAGTTTTTTCTCACAATTATCTTGAAGCGATGCGATCTTAGTGTTCAACTCTGCTGTCTCCGAAATAACTCCATAGCCTGTGATATATCATTTCCTATAGCTATCCAGTCAGATTTCAGGGCATCATAGTCAGAAGAGGCATCGTGCTCATCAGAAAAATTGTCATATCGGTTGGAACTTTGAATTCCGAATAGGTCAACTACGCTGCCTATTCCCGCTATTATATTGTCTTTGTTGAACATTTTCTTCCTCAATTTGTGGTAAGATGTATTTAGATGGGGCATTTTGGACCATAATGGACCATATCAGGTCATAATTATATCAAAGTGTTTCTTTTTGTCAACCTACTTTTACCATATTTTGGGTAACGTTGTGTAATTCGTGACCCCGACTTGCTATCCCATCTTCATAGTAGCAACCTTCTTTTGGAGGAACAACCTAATCATGACAGAATCCCAGCTATGGACACCCATCGAGGGCGATTTAACAGATATACTAAAAAAATGTCCGCAGCCGCTTATGGCACTTGCGGCCGGTGAGACACCAGCCATCCTTCTGCGGCAAGCTTACAATCCCAACCACTGTGCGGAGCTTATACAGCGATTCTATGAGCGTGGGTTGATGTACGACCCACACAAAGTTGGAGACGGGAGTCCCCACCGTGTGGACGTCGGCACCAGCTTGGGACGCTACAATGCCGACCGCGAAAAGTTCTTTGCCCACTCCGCCGAGACCCATGCACTGTTCAAGGCCTTGTTCGACGGGTACGACGACCCGGTGCAGACCATGTACGAAGCTCTGTCGCAGCTCGCACCGGACAAGCAGGTGATGACAGCGCGGGAGCCGGATGGCAGGCTCTATGGTCCCGCTATCTTCCGTATCTACCACGACGGGTTGGGACACGGACCCCACTACGATTCCGTAGCCAAACGATCGAAGTTGTTCACCTATGCCGTTTCTCGATTTCAACATCAATTCGCCGGCGTGCTCTGTTTCCAAAACTCTAGCGATGCGGGCGAGAGTGGTGAACCCTTTCTCTACAACTGCACGTGGTCGGATGCTGTGCAGGAGGCACGCGAGAAAGGCACCTTTCGGGAATACGTCGCTGAACAAGGTATCGCCCGCACGCAAGTTCAGCTAGAGCCGGGTGACCTCTATTTTTTCTATTCCGAAAACCTTCACGAAGTGCCTTTCGTCCTAGGCGATCGACCACGGGCTGTACTAGCAATCTTCTTTGCCATGTCCCCGGACGATGATGAGATTTTTGTTTGGTCATGACGTGCTCTCAATCAAACATTTACCGGACGTTTCCAGAACGTTCCTATTTTATGAGGAGAAGTCCATGCAAGCGACCACCATCCCTGAACAAGAGACTACCATCCCCGAAATCGACCCCAACGAAGTCATTGACTTCATGAACATTGATGAGACGGACTTCAGCTCATTTACCTTAGCGCAGCGAATTCGCCATTTCGAGGCAGAAGGCTATGTTGTGCTGCCCGATATGCTAGATGCCGAACACATCGCGAAGCTCAAAGCAGAGCTCACCGACGCTCCTATGGTGCCGAAACCCTATAGCGAGTACCAAACCACCGCGTCCATACAACCCCAATGGTTCAGTCGCACGACAGGGGAGCTAATTGGGCATCCACCGATGATTGAGTTTCTCACAGCACTGATGGGTCCCGACATCGTATTCACGCGCGGCTTCTTTCAGCGGACGAATCCCGGCTCTCCCGGAATCTCAGTGCATACCGATGGCCAACCTCACGGCTCGTCAATCTTCGACTACGAAGGCAGCTCCCCGCGATTGCTGCGAGTTCTCTACTACCTTGACGATCTTATCCCGACACGGGCACCGTTTCGACTTATCCCGCGGAG
Source organism: Candidatus Poribacteria bacterium (assembly GCA_047517405.1). GTDB lineage: Bacteria > Poribacteria > WGA-4E > WGA-4E > PCPOR2b > PCPOR2b. The sequence continues at coordinate 4,372 of JAKZSX010000476.1, forward strand.
CCATCTCTCCTTTCACGCACAGGCAAGTCCTTATGTGCGTTACAAGTCTCATCCGGAAGAGCTCACCCTGTGTTTGAAAGCTGGATCGGCAGTCATCATTCCAAGCACTATGTTCCATGCTACGCACCCGAATACGGACAGTTCGCCTAGAGAGTTGATTCAGTTCGGTTATCGACCCGCTTGGGCGGGACCGATCCAACCAATGAAGGAGTGGGATCCTGAATTGGTCGCCGCCGCACCGGAACAAGCCAAGCCGTTCCTGCAGAGCCTCAATACTACCGGAGGCACTTGGGGGCTGGAACATAAGCCGAAGGGCATGACGACCAACGCACCCGGAATCAATCCGAGTCGTTGGGGCGATTGAGCGAAAAAACGGTTGCTCACTTTTTCAACAGCTGAGGACAAAATCAGATGAAAATCACGCACCTAGAACGCACCGTCGTCTGTGTACCGTTCCTACCCGGCATTCTGCCGCCACCCGAATACGAGGAGTTCGGCGAATCTTATCCCGCACCACTCGGCGAAAGAAGACAGGATGTACTGCGTATTCACACGGATGCAGGAATCACTGGGATTGGCATGAGCGGACCCTATTTCGGTGACCGTGAGGAGTCGGTCCCGGATTTAATCGGGGTGAATCCGCTCGACTTTGAGCCGCGCAGCCTAGGCGGCGGTGGATACAATATTGCCCTGCTGGATCTAATCGGCAAAGCGATTGGTTTGCCATTGTATCGTATCTTCGGTGGCAAATTTCAAGATCGTGTGCTCGTTGATTATTGGATCACACGGATGGGGCCGGAGGCGTCAGCCACCGCTGCCAAACGAGCGTCCGAATTGGGTTTCCACGGCATTAAGATAAAATGTACCATAGACGATGGAAATGTGGCAGACCGAGTGCACGCCATGCACGAAGCTGCGCCCTTACTACGCATTGTCCTGGATCCCGGTCACCGATTTCACACTGTCGAGCAGGCGTTGGTGTTGGCACGCGAAATCGAATCCTATGATATTGTCTTTGAAGACCCAATCCCCAAGGATAGCATAGAGGATTATCGACGGCTCAAGGAAGAGACATCGATAATCATTGCGCCGCATCTGCAGAATCCACGTCAAGTGATTGAAATGGTGTACCTAGAAGCTGTGGACGGGATTAATGTTGCACCTTCAGACTGGGGGTTTTTGGATATGGCGCGGATTGCGGATGCCGCTGGTATTCCCGTGTGGCAAGCCTCCAACGTCGACCTTGGCATCTTTGATGTCTTCCGCCTTCACGCTTCTGCCGCAACCCCAAATTGCACCTTGGGCAGCGACCTATGCGGCAACTTCGTCCATGAGCACAGCCTGCTTGCCGAGCCTTTGGTCCAAGATGGATATGCGGTAGTCCCAGACAAGCCGGGGCTGGGCATTGAGCTAGATGAGGACGCGGTACAACGGTATACGCTACGTCCATAAATTTCGGGGAGGAATGAATCATGGTTCAAGAAATCATGGTTCCCATGCGGGATGGCGCCAGACTTCGGACGAAAATCGCAAAGTCCGGCCCCGGAAGCTCGTCTGTCATCTTTATACGAGGATACGACACCGACTCCTGGATCGATGCCGATCGGTTCGTGCATGGCGGGTATGTTTGTGTGAGTCAAGCGACCCGCGGACACATTGGCTCCGAAGGCGCACACGGCATGGACAACCGGTTTTTTGACGATGCCCAAGACGGATACGACGCCCTTACTTGGATTAGCCAGCAGCCGTGGTGCGACGGAAAAATCGCCATGTACGGTAGCTCCTACTACGGTGCCACGCAGTGGCTGGTTGCGCCAAGCGGGCACCCAAACCTCAAAGCAATTATTCCAGAGAACATCAATCCTGATCCTTGGCAGCGCATGTACCGTGACCACGGCGCGGTTCAACTCGCCCATACCGCCCGGCGCATCTACGATTATAACGTGGAGGGCAGAGGAAAAGTGGCACGCTTCGGGTGGTGGAACTGGTATCGACACCTACCGCTCATCACCCTCGACACCGTCGCCGGCACCCCGCCCAACAAACTTTACAACGACTACATTACCCATTCCACCTACGACGATTTCTGGAAGGCAATCAGCACACGGGACAAACTCCACAATATTCGGATTCCCGTGTATCTGATGGGTGGATGGTACGATAATTATCCCGGCGCAGCCCTCGACTATTTCGAGAAACTGACAAAACTGGGCGCGACGGATGAGATTCGCGTCGCGATCAGCCCAACAACGCACACCCGCCACATGGTGGTCGGGGATCGGGATTTCGGCGAAAACGCACGGAAAGACGAAATTGGCTTGGCGATTCGATGGTTGGATGCCGTTCTCAAGGGCAAGGATAACGGCATCCAAAACGAGCCAAAGGTCAAAATTTTCGTCATGGGCATAAATCAGTGGCGAGAGGAACAGGAATGGCCCCTGGCGTGGACCAAATTCACCCCGTACTATTTCCACGCCGGTGGCACAAAAGATGGGGGACTGAATACAGATGTCCCCGAGGGTAGATCTTCAACCACCTATGTCTACGATCCAGATACTCCTGTACCGACGCTCGGAGGAAATCACTCAGCGCCGCACATGCCGGGCATCATCCGAGCGGGCCCCGTCGATCAGCGACCAAACGAAATACGGAAAGATGTCCTAGTTTTTACCGGCGAACCGCTGACCGCAGATCTGGAAGTAACGGGCCCAATCGTCGTAAAACTTTACGCCGCATCCACCGCACGGGACACGGACTTCGTCGCCCGGTTGATCGACGTTTACCCGGACGGTCGAGCCTACAACCTCACCGAGGGGGTCATTCGCGCCCGGTTCCGTGAGTCGATTTGGGAACCGCCATGCCTCTTGACGCCGGGAAAAGTTGAGGAATACGCCATCGATCTGATGGCAACTGCCAACGTCTTTAAGAAAGGGCACCGCATCCGTGTCCATATTACGAGCAGCAACTTTCCGATGTGGGACCGAAACCCCAATACGGGATATGAGCAGGGAATATCTGCCGAACTCATCACCGCTGAACAGACCATTTACCACAGCCGGAAGTACCCTTCTCACATCATGCTGCCAATTATTCCACAGACGAGTATCGGATAACCCGAATTGTCATCTAAGGGGAGGGTCGGTCATGGAGTTAGATGTAACACTTCCGGCAGAATGGAAATTAGCAACCCCAGCTCACATAAACCAAGCAAAGGAGGAATCACCGGATGAATCTATCCACACCTATTCGTGCTGCTGTAATTGGTCTAGGCCGCGCCGGCTGGAATATCCACGTCCGCACAATGCAGGAACGCGAGGATTTTGATGTGGTTGCTGTTGCCGATCCTGACCCGGACCGCCAACAACAGGCAAAGGAAGAAACAGGCGCGCAGCCGTTCGATGACTTAGGTTCCCTACTAAAGGGCTGCGATGCTGAACTCATCGTTGTCGCGACCGCATCAGCAGATCACGCGAACCACTCGATTGCTGCACTTGAAGCCGGGCGACACGTGCTGACTGAAAAGCCAATGGCGACCGCTTTAGAAGACGCAGACCGTATGCTCATCGCCGCCGAGAATGCAGGTAAGATCCTGACTGTCCATCAGAGTCGTCGCTGGGGAGAAGACTTTGTCTTTATCCAGGGGATGCTAAAGGACGAGCGCTTAGGACATGTCTTCTTCATCCGTTCTGGTGGTTACGGTTATCGTCGTCGCAATGACTGGCAGACGTTGCAGAAATACGGCGGCGGATTGCTTAACAACAACGGCGTACATGCCGTCGATCAGTGTGTTATCCTCATGGAATCGCCTATCGTGGATGTCTTCGGAGACCTCCAGCAAATCCTCCAGCCTGGCGATACAGAAGACCATCTTAAAGTGGTCATGCGAGGCGAAAATGGTCGGGTGATTGACCTGGAACTCACCAGTGCCTGCGCGGCCTCGCTGCCTTCGTGGACGCTCATGGGAACCCGCGGCACGCTGACCATTGCAGGCGGGGGACCGGCTGTGTTGCACTACGTGAAAGATGACCTGTCGCCGCTTGAAGCGATTGATAGGCCCTTGGCAACTGGTCGCAAATATGGCGTCGAGGGCGGCGATGAAATTGAGTTGGAGACAGTGGAACTTGAAGCCAAAGCGGTTCCCGGTCCATCGTTTTACGACCAGCTTTACGACGCCATTCGCAGCGGTGGACCTCCGCCGGTTGATCCGGCGACCTCGCGTGAGACCATCCGCGTAATGTCCGAATCGCGAAAAGGAACACGGTTTCCAGACTGACCGTGTTGCCGAATCGGTCTGGTCCCCCGCTAACCCCCAATTAATACCCACGGACTCGAAAGGAAACTATCATGCCACAACCACGCATCATGTTTTATCACGATGGACGCCATCCGCTCATCTATATGTACGAGCCGCCGATGCAGAAAGAGGAGTATGAGGCAGC
>JAKZSX010000477.1:0-3224 GCA_047517405.1 Candidatus Poribacteria bacterium
CTGTTGGGCATATTTTCGTCTGCTGAATCCCCGTGTTTGTTCACGTTATGTTTCTGTAGAAGACGAGTTTTTGGCAAAACTCGTCTTCTGACGCGTGGCAGATTAAGATGGAAGTCGAGTCAAAAGTAAGAAGAAACGGAACGCAGATCTGCGTTCCCTACGAATTCTCCCTCGCTGGACCGAACCGCTTGGGCTTTGGGTCGGGCAAGATGCCCGACCTAGGGGTGTGGGGTTGGGTTTCACTGTATCTATCTATCAACCGATGTTATTGCAAAGCGTAGGTTCTATTGTCGTTGATAGGGATTCGCTTTGACCGTTCAACCCAACCTACGTACTGTCAAATGTCAGCACACCCTAATTGCTGTCCGTGGGACAAACAGGGAATCTAGTCTTCATCCATAACCGCTTGCATCATCGCTTTGATGTAGCCGAACTCATAAGCGAATGCCTGCCGACCGCTCTCTGGGTCCTTATGTCCCGGCGCGTGATCGGGGACAACCATGTGTGGATATCCGACCTCTTTGAGGGCTTTCATGTTCCAACGCATATTCATCACCCCTTCGTCGGGCCATACCTCTTGAAACTTGTTGCGGGCACCAACGATGTTGCGGAAGTGACAGAGGAATATTTTCTTCCGAGAACCCAAGTAGCGGATAATGTCGGGGACTTCATTCCGGGGATCGAGCACACTCTCTGCCATACAGCCGAGACACAGATTGACACCGTGATAGGGGCTGGGGCAGATCTCGATGAAACGCTTGAAGCCCTCGAATCCTCCCATCACCCGATCGACACCTTTGTAGCCGGGCGGCAGCCATGGATCACACGGGTGGCAAGCCATTCGGACTTTGTACTCGGTTGCCACAGGGATAACGCGCTCAAGGAAGTAAGTAATCCGCGCCCAGTTCATTTCAGCGGTGACCGGCTCATCGAATCTCGGTGTGGTGGAATCCGCTTCCTCCAGATTCCATGTGCTGTATTGAGAACCTCCCCGTCCGAGGGGTTTGCTTTCCGTGCGCTGGTTCTCCATTGCACAAAGGAAGTATTTGATCGCCGGTATGCCAGCCTCAGCCATCTGCTTAATCATGTTACAGACAAGCTCAATCTCCTTGTCGCCTTCCTCATAGTTGCCGAGCATGAAGTTGGGGATGCTGCTCCCGTTGACGTTCAGGTGAGCGAGAGGGATTGCAACCATCTCCATGTCAATACCGAATTCAGCACATTTCTCCTTTTTCTCTTTCAATTCCTTCACATCCCAACCGTATGCTCGGTGGAATGTAATAAAATTCTCATTCTTGTTATGAACGCCGTGTCTTGCCAAGTATTCCAAATCTTCATCTGATGTGTTAAACTGCTGTGTTCCTACGTGCATCTGCTCCTCCTGCGGTTATATAGGCAGCGAAAAGTGGTTGCGTGATTCGTAGTTATGTGAGTGGAAACTTATCCTAAACCAGAAACTTACTGTAGCACGCCCGACAAATCAAGTCAAGCCTAAAATCGATACGGGACGTGCTGCACAGTTCCATACGGAAGTTCAAATTCGGTGCGCTATCCCCAAATTCAAATCGGGCAGGCGATATTTCCTAAACGCTCTGTCAACAGAGTATTTTCCCGATAATCAATGGGAATAACAATAAGTGCCGGGCTATCAGCATGAAATGCCGTGTCCAAGGCGGGAGCGAGATCCGCAGCGTTCTCGACCCGAATCCCCTTCCAACCGAAGGATTCCGCTAACTTAACAAAGTCCGGGTTGCCAAACGAAAGATTGGTGTGACGGTTGAACTGGTTGTCCTGTTTCCAAGAGATGAGCCCGTAGCCGCCATCTTCCCATACCATAGCTACAATGTTTGTCCCCAAACGTTTAGCTGTCTCCATTTCTTGAACATTCATTAAGAAACCACCGTCGCCACAGATAGCGAGCACACGGCGTTCTGGAAACACCATCTGTGCAGCGATAGCACCCGGTAGCGCGAACCCCATCGAACAGAAACCGTTAGAGATGAAGCAGGTATTCGGTTCGTCGCATTGGTAATAGCGGGCAATCCACATTTTATGCGCTCCCACATCGCTCAACAGAATATCGTGGGGTCCTAGTGCTTCACGCACATCCCAGAGTGCCTTTTGGGGGCGGATGATCCCGACTGTCTCGTCATCTTTGTGTCTAGCAAACTCAGCCAACATCTCCTCTCGAATGGTCTCGTGCTGATGACCATCGAACTGGAGAGGAGTGCCTTTAACGCGCTCATTGAGCATCCACAGTGTGTGTGCTAGATCTCCGACCACCTCCACATCAACGCGGTAATCTTCATCTACCTCTGCCGGTAGGAAGTCAATATGCACGATTTTCTTATGGCTTCCGTGGTTCCACAGACGGGGATGGTATTCCACCAAGTCGTAGCCCAGAGTTATCACCAAATCCGCGGCATCAATGGCACAAGCAACAAGGTCTTTGGCCTGTAGACCGACGGTAAATAAGCTGTAAGGAGCATGGCGAGAAACGGTGCCCTTTCCCATAAAGGTGTTAATAACGCCGATGTTCGTAGCTTCGGCAAACTCACGCAACTGCTTGCTTGCCCGCTTGCGGATAGCACCGTTGCCCGCAAGGATCACCGGACGTTTCGCTTGGCGAATCAAATCCATGGCTTGATCGACAATTTTATCGTCCGGCACGGCGCGGCGGAGACGTTGCCTCGGAATTGGGATATTGTTAGTCGATTCGGAAGCGATGTCTTCCGCGAGTTCAATGTGACAAGCACCGGGCTTCTCCGTTTCAGCCAACTTAAAGGCCTTGCGCACCACCTCAGGGATATTTTCCGGGTTAATGATTGGGCTTGCCCATTTGGTGATCGGTTGGAACATCCCCACCACATCCATGTTTTGGTGACTTTCTTTGTGCTGCCGCCGGCTGTCAGCCTGTCCGGTGACGACAACCATCGGTGAGCGATCCATGTTGGCATCAGCAACGCCAGTCATCAAATTGGTAGCCCCTGGTCCCAACGTCCCAAGGCAGACGCTGGCTCTGCCGGTCAATCTACCATAGACATCAGCCATAAAAGCGGCGCCCTGTTCATGGCGGGTCAGAATAAAGGGTATTGAAGAGTCCTCTAAAGCCATCATGAAATGGGCGTTTTCCTCCCCCGGCACACCAAAGACATACTCTACTTCTTCAGTTTCTAAACACTTTACAAACAACTGTGCAACATTCATTGATTATCTCCTATTTT
>JAKZSX010000478.1:0-10822 GCA_047517405.1 Candidatus Poribacteria bacterium
CACGCTTTGCCCTGTGAGTCGGGGTCGTAACAACTGAGGGTGAGTGCGTAGTCAACACCAAGCTCTGTTCCTTTTTGTATAATCTGCGCTTTAGTCATTGAGATAAGGGGGGTTTGAATCTTTAGCTTTGTTGTGCCTTCAACGCCAGCCTTCGTCGCCAGATTTGCCATCTGCTGATACGCTTCAATATATTCTGGCCTACAGTCGGGATATCCGCTATAATCAAGCGCGTTGACGCCGATGAAAATTGTGTCGATTTCTAACGTCTCCGCCCAAGCTAGTGCAAAAGACAGAAATATCGTATTTCGTGCAGGCACGTAGGTAATCGGGATGCCTGCTCCGATTTCCTGATCTGACCGTTCTTTGGGAACATCAATGTCATCGGTCAACGCAGAACCACCGAATGCACGCAGATCTATATCGACAATGACGTGTTTTTTTGCCCCCATTTTCTCTGAGATTTGCTTTGCACAGTCAAGTTCCAGCACATGCCGTTGGCCGTATCGGAAACTCATGGTGTAAGCATCGTACCCTTGGGATTGTGCAATTGCCAGTATGGTTGTGGAATCAACACCCCCGCTTAAAAGCACTACCGCTTTTTTTGCCAACCTGAAGTCCTCCTCTGCTTATTTGTTAAAGTATGAGATCTGATTTAAGGTGTTTAATTATAGCCAAACATCAGAAAATTCTCAAGCGAAAATGACTTGACCTCATTCGTATAGGAACCTGTCACACGAAAACTGACGGGCTCATGAAGGCGCGTCACGACAAAGCTGACAGCGTACTAGGGCTATAATACCATTTGGGTTCCAGATACGATGTTTTTGCGGGACGCCTAACGAAACTTGCTCTCACCTTTGGTTAATCAGATCTCATGCGCTTCAGTTTTTCGGCGGCGTTGAACACCTGCTCAACGGTTATCGCTTCTATGACCGCACAGCTTCCCTTTTCACATCCGCCGGGACGTTTGCCGGGGTGGCACGGATTGCAACCGAGTTCTACACCGCTGCGAACAACGACGTGTTCCTCTCCATAGGGACCATTACGATAGTGATTCGTTGATCCGAAGATGCCGATAATAGGGGTTCCGACAGCAACTGCGATGTGCATTGGTCCCGTATCGTTACCGATATAGAAATCGCAGGCTGCGATAAGCCCCGCAACCTGACACAAATCGTCTTCTTTCACGCAGATTGGTTCCCAGCGCATCAGATCGACAATTTGTGCTTGCAGCTGTCTTTCATCGGGTCCAGCAAATAACAGAATCTGTGCGTTCCATCTTTCACATAACCGGTCCGCAATTTGTGCAAAGCTCTTTGGTTCCCATAGCTTGTAAACCCAGTTCCCGCCGGGGTGTATCCCAACCAGTACCTGATGACGATTGACTCCATTCTCCATCAAAAACGCATCGCGCTTTGCAAGTCTTGAAACGGTGAATTGAAGTTGTGGCCGTGCGCCATCGACATCAACACCGCGTCGCTGAAGCACATCGAGGTATCGGGTAACAGCGTGGATATTCCCTCTCCTTAGCCGCATACTCCAATGTTTTCCACCAACAAATCGTGACCATACGCTATCCCGGAGATCTACGATGAGATCGAAACCTTCACGACGCAACAATTTGATCAGGCGGATTTTCCCGCGCCAGCCGGCGTGTTCACCGAGATTGTCGTACGCAAGGACCTGATTAATCTGTGGGTCGGCAGCCAACAGATCGAAAGCACGGGGTCCAACGAGGAAGGTAATCTTCGCATCGGGAAAGTGCTGGCGTAGCGGGCTGATGACCGCCGTCGAAAGGACAGCATCGCCGATGAAGCTAAAGCTGAAGACCAGAATCTTTTTAATCATGATGTGTAGTAGTGGTTCGGGAAAACTTCTGTAGCAAACGCTTCGATTAGCATGACAGCGGTTGTCAAACCGTCTTCCATTTTGATTTCTTCCATCAATGCCCTTGCCTTTTCCGCCATTGATCGAGAAGAGATAACCTGATTAATACGCTTTGCCAACCGTTTGGGGGTCATGTCCTGACGATGGACGGGTTTAGGAGCGACGCCAATTTTGCGTAAGGTACGTCCCCAATATGGCTGATCCCCCCAGTGGGGAATAATGATGGAGGGCACGCCAGCCCGGCACGCTGCGATAGTCGCACCTGCCCCACCATGATGGATGACACAACACCCTTGGCGAAACAGAAAATTGTGAGGAACGTATCCGACAAAGCAAATATTTTCAGGTGGGTTACCTATTCCAAGTTTTCCCCAGCCTGTTTGAATGATTGCGCGCTGACCGGTGCGTTGCACCACTTCGACGAGGATGTTTGTGGTCTCGACATTTCTGCTTCCGGCTACCGAACCGAAGGTGATGATAATTGGTGGCGATCCTTGATCTAAAAATTCCTGAAGCGCCGGGGGAACCTCGTAATCCGGCTCCTCAAGAAACCACGCTCCTGTGAATTTGTGCTTACTGGGCAGGTCGGGTGGGGGTTTGCTGACACTCGACGACGCCGCAATCAGATTCAATTCTGGAGAATACATGCCTTCTAAACCGATGCACTCCCGCTTCTCGCCGCCGATGGAGCTAATAAAGTCATTGAACAGCGGATCGACCTGCTTTCGCATCACTTGCTCGACTACTTTCCAAAATAGTGTATTTGACGACGCACCAAGGTTCGGTATCGGGAATGGAGGTTCATAGCGCGTCTTAATAAAGCCGGGCCAGTAGCTGACCGTGATCCAAGGTAGATTATTTCGGATTGCCGCTTCCTGACCCGGTATATCTGCCGCATGACAGATTGCAAGGTCATACCCTTCCATTCCCCTGAGGCAGTCTTCGTACCATTTGTCCGCTTTGTAAAGAAGGCCTTCCTTCGCAATGGAAATTGTTGATTTGAGTGGATTCTTGATTTGAACGATCGCATCCATCGCTTGGTTCAAACGATTCAAATCAAAAGAAACACCGACAGGGTAAAAATCAATTCCGCGGCTGGTGAATCGCTCTCGATAGATTTCTGACGTGCAAACACGGACCTCGTGTCCCGCTTTTAGTAATCGCTCGGAGAGCGCGAGAAAAGGTTGGACATCACCGGTCGTTCCCCATGTGCTGAGTACGATTCGTAGTTTCGTAGTATCCTCTCTGGATTGTCGATTGTGCATCTACTTGATTGTATATTTCTATTACTTGGTTACCGCATACAACTGAATTTGACTGCCTTCTGGACCGCGTAGGCAAACGACTAGTTCGGGCAAATCATCATTATCTGCATCAGCAATTTTCATATCCACAATCTGCCCATCAAGTAATGGACTCCTCCAACCCTCCACATATAAATCCCCTTTTTGCTCAAGGATGATAAATTGATCTGAAAACTCACGGGTACTGGGCAGATTTTTCACTGTCCCAACAATTTCGGGTGTACCATCTCCGTTGAGATCTCCGATCGCAATCCCCTCACCAAAAATCGGCGGCGTCTGCCATAAGAGTCGCGTCGTGTTGTTATCAATGCGATAGACTTGTAGGTGTCCCTCCAAATCGACAACGGTAACTTCGCTTGTGAGTCGATCTATCGCTAGCACGCGTGTGGCAATTGAATGGTAATCGACAGGTAACGGGCACGGGTGTTTCAGGTGAATTTTCCCCATGCGCCACACCCAACAGCGTGTCGATTGTCCGCGATAGGTCAATTGATTGGCATCAGTTTCCCCAAAGATCAGTCGTTCTCCACCTTGAGCGAGACATACCGCCCCCTCAGCGAAAGTTGTTACCTCCCCGTCCTCTCCCCATTCGACCTGTCGCGTCAGCCCCGGTGGAATGCCGATATAAATCTCATCCCGGTCATCCTCGTTCCGGTCTGCAGAAAGCATTATCCGTCGGGGTCGCGCCAAAGCCGGTATCTCATCGGTACCATATTGGGCTTCGGAAAGGTCAATGTGTTCCCAAAGGTCAATTCCACTCCATTTCAAGACCTTCACGCGCTTCTCGTCCGCTACCAGCACTTCATTAAAGCCATCTCCGTCCGGATCTGACACCTCGATTGCCAGTGCGAAATAGTCCACCTCCGGCAAGCTTTGCCATTTGAGGAAGTAGGGGTGGAGGTTCGCGGCGGGTGAAGTTGTATAGAGTGCCGCCAGCGCAGCAGAGGGTGATAACTGACGATTAGCAACATATCGGAGATATCCTGTTTCAACTTCCCAGAGAAAAAGGTTGAGATTAATCGTCAGATCAAGTTTCAGGATTTGTCCCGTAACCAACCACTGACATGCCAAGGATTTACCATAACCCTTCACCTGCTCAGGGGTTAGTAGACTGCCATCTGTGGGGTATTGACGCCAATCCAAACGCTCTGGACCAATAAAGCTATCGCCAACCCCTTCTGCTAACTGAGATGCAAGCAAGCTTGTCAAAACACGGCTAACTGTTTTGAGATCTGGTTTTGTCACGTTTAGGGGAATCAACGTGATTCCATCCGCGCCGGAATCCTTTGGCAATTTCGTAATAACCTCACGCGCAATATCCGTTATGGCAAGATTCATATCTCGTTCCGGCGCAGCAAGAGCTATTGTCGGGCAGTGGCAAAAGAGGATAAAAGCAGTAAGAGGAAGGCAAATATTGATCTTAAAGAAATCCTGGGGCTCTATGATATTTTGTGTCATTGATTGCTCCTTACGCTTTACACACCACATTTCAATCAAAAGTTTAGCTTGACAAAATAAAGCTGTGTGTGGAATTATAGAGTGTTTTTACATTCATTGTCAATCTTACACCGGCAAATCAGATGCAAATTTCAGACTACTACCGCACACTAGAAATAAATCGCCGCGCAACGGCAGAGGATATTAAACAGGCATACCGCAAGCAGGTGAAGCGACACCATCCTGATAAAAATCCGGGGAAGGAGAAGTATGCCGAGCGAATGTTTCGCCGGATCTGTATCGCCTATGAAATTCTTAGGGATCCCCGACAGAAGCTGAAGTACGATCTCACGCTCAAGGCAGCAGATATAGAACAAGCATGGCACCCTCGCGCTTTTGAGGATTTGCGAAGGTCGAACCAAACCCGACACAGATATCAACTAATGTTTCAGGAGTTGTTGAACGAAAACATTGAAGCGGGTCTCGAAATTTATGAGCAGCTGCAACGTGAGAAGCGGAAAGGCTGCATTGACGATTTTTTGGGTTATGCGGACAGCCGTGACTGCGAATACCTCATCGCAGAAGCCTATCAGACGCTTGGGGATTATCGAACGGCTATGGAAATTTATGAATCGTTAATCGAGTCCGAAAAGCGTCGTCCATGTTTTCACCACTTTATCGATGAAATCAAGGAACGACTGAAACGGGTCTATTTCCGTATCCTGACGAACCCTCAGAACCTTGAAAATATTCCGACCGATTTAGAAAAGATTCGCTCTTTGAACCTATCAAGACGTGAAACAGCATGGATTTATAAAAGATTATCGGAGTGCTACATTGATATTAACCAGATTAGCCAAGCGAAAGAGATGTTAAGCATGGCGTTTGAGCTCTGCCCGGGCATGGCGGGAGCAAAAAAGATTTGTCAACAGCTAGGCATGGAACATTTATTGTTGCAAAACGGCAAACGGTGGTGACCCGATTACAACAGCCACTCCGATGAATCAGCCCGCCTTAAGCTGTGGATAGTATAATATCATAAAGCACTTGTGTTTTTCTATTCATAATGCACTCGGTCAACAGCATCTTGCGGCACATAGATGGAAAGGAAATTGGCTTAAATGTCTATGCCTTTTAGGTCTAAACAAAGCGCACTTCAGTTACAATCCAAAGTACCTAAGCACATAGCTCCCTACCCCTCCAGCCATTTGTTCGTTTGCTTGTGTTTGCCATGCTCCAACAGATAACGCCAATCCCAAAAGTCAGAGGAAATCTGGTTGTCGGACAAGCCGGAAATCCATCAGCAGTATTCAACCCCTGCCTCTACGGTGCAATCCAAGAGGCGAAACAACACTCCGAAATCCAAAACATCTATGGTATGGTCGATGGTGTAGGGGGCCTGCTGAGAGGCGACCTAATCGATTTGGGGCGGCAGCAGCCTATAATCCTTGAAGGACTAAAAAACGCCCCATCCACCGTACTCCCCTCCAACTACGACCCCCTTGTAAACGAGGATTATGATCGTGCTTTGGAAGTTTGCAAAAAATATAAGATCCGTTTTGTCATCTACATGGGCGATAAGGGGGCGATGTCCACTGTCAACGGACTAGCGGAAGTTGCTGAAGACGCAGGCTACCCGCTTTGTTGCATAGGGGTTCCGCACTCCGTCGAGAATACTCTCGGCTTCACAGATCACTGTTTTGGTTACGGCACCGCCGCGCGAGCAAACGCTATCATGATTCGGAATGTGGGACGTGATACCGAAGCGCAGGGTTCCACGGCAGGCGTAAAAATCATTGAGACCGTGGGGCGTAATGCCGGTTGGCTCGCCGCAGCAACTGCCTTAGCAAAAGATGCCGATCATAGCGCGCCACACCTGATCTATCTGCCGGAAAGTGGACTGGATCCGGCTCAATTCCTCGCCGATGTGGAAGCGGTGTGCCAGCGGTTAGGTTATTGTCTAATCATCATCAGTGAGGGGGTGAAAGGCGCGGACGGACACACACTTCACCCTCATGCTAGACCGGAGGGGAGTGTAGGGGAATATCTGTGTGAACTTCTCACTGAGCGACTCCAATTCAATGCAAGCTGGGATAAACTTGATGACCTCTCTCGATTCGCAATGCAGTCCGCTTCAGTCGTTGATTCAGGGGAAGCGTTGATGGCAGGACAAGCGGCTGTCCGCCGTGCTGTTGACGGCATGAACGGTTTCATGATTACTATTTCTCGCCACTTGGACCCCAACAAGCCTTATAGCTCTTTAATCGGCATGGTACGGCTTAGCCTAGGGTCACAATCTGAGAAAGTGGTGCCAGAGGCTTTCATTAACGAAGCGGGTAACTTTGTCACCGAGGCGTTTGAGAATTACGCGATTCCGTTGATTGGCGGAAAGTTACCCCCTACTTTGAAGCCGGATCCTATCGGGGAGGCTGTGCGGTTAGAGCCAATTCCTGTCAACCTCCCGGATTGACAGTTCAGAAAGAGTGGATTTTCATCATGAGTATGTTTCGTGAACATTGGATCGGTGGATTGGCCGTCTACACTTCGTTTTTCGCGATTTCGCTTGCGGCAACCCTAATCGGCATCTTCGCTTTTCGACTGCCAACCGACTGGAATCCAACAGTTCCCCTTGAGCCCCTGAAAATCGCTGCTTGTTTCGCTATCGGTGTTCTCTCAGGGTTGTGGCCCGATGTAGACACCAAAAGCAAAAGTCAACAGATTTTCTATCGACTCTTCCTCATCTCCAATGCCGTGTTGATTTATAAGGGGTATTACTCTATATCCGCTTTTCTCGGCTTATTTGCTATGTTTCCTCTCATTGGTAATCATCGAGGATGGACACATTCCAAGCTGACGATGCTGCTATTACCCGCGGTTTTCCTGATTTTGCCGATCTATTTCCAGCGTGATCAGTTGGATCGAAATGAGTTATTGGCAGCACAGAATCTGGTTTTGCTCAAAGAGGGGCTCCCTTACTATACCGCCAGTTTAGTCGGGTATGCAACGCATTTGCATCTGGACGGTATTCTATTACAGTCTCGCAAGGCACAAAGACGCCAAGCGAGGTCTGGCTAAAGCGGTTCATTTATCTTCGTTCTGTTATTCACCGGTAGCACCTGTATTGGAATCTTGTGATAGAAATTTCATGCGGATGTCACGATTATGTACCATTTCTCCAGTATACTTTTCTGTTTTCTATGAATAATTAATTTTCAATACAATTGATACAGAAGGGAAAAAATTGATGGATCACAAACAGATCTTGCAAGTTTTTGCTGTGCTGCTCTTATACCTTGCAATTATCGGTAGTGCCACAGCACAAGTCCCGGATTTTCCAGAGCGAATGCCAATTGTCCAGCGAACGTTCTCAGAGGATCCGGACAAATTCAGTTTCGCAATTATTGGTGATAAAACGGGCGGGGGTCGGGATAAGTGGTCCGTGTTTGATCGCGCAATCAGCGAAATTAATTCGCTGCAACCTGACTTTGCCATCATGGTTGGTGACTTGATACAAGGGAACACGATTGACCTAGAACAGCTTAAGACGGAATGGGAGGAGTTTTGGCAACATGAATCCCCTTTAGCAATTTCGTTTCTTCCGTTACCGGGGAACCACGATATCACCAATCGGGTGATGTATAACTATTGGGTTGAGCATATCGGACGCACTTATTCGGCTTTTACCTATAAAGATTGCCTATTTATCATACTCAACACGGAGGAGAGACACGGGTTGCCTCAAGACGTGGAAGACTGGTTTGGAGAGGCACAGATTCGCTATGCAGCAGAAGAGTTGGAACGACACCCGGACGTACGGCACACTTTTGTGTTATTGCATAAGCCAGCATGGTTACACGAAGGGTCTGGTTGGGATCAGATTGAAGCGGCACTCGGTGACCGGGCATACACTGTCTTTGCAGGACACTATCACAACCTGACACTACACACGCGCAATGATCGCCGATACTTCGTTCTCAGTGCAACTGGCGGCGGGCTGACCCCTCGCGAAGCGAAAGCGTATGGCGCGTTTGACCACTACAGCATCGTGACAGTGGACGGTGATGATGTCACCGTTGCGATCGTTGAACCGGGCAATATCCATCCGGCGGACATCTCGACTGCCGCGTTCAAAGAGAAGTTCAGAGATTTGCTCACCTTTCAACCTGACTTTGAGGTTGACAGAACCCAGCCAATTGCCAGTGGAAAGCTCGAAATCGAGTTAAATAATACGCTCGAAAAACTGGTAAAGGTTGAAATTGCGTTTGACCTAAGCGATAACTGGCAGATAACCCCAAACCAGCTCACCTTTGATGTCAAACCGGGGCAGGAGACAAAGAGTGTGGTGACGTTTTTAGGCGCGTCCGATGCGCTGCTTCCCTTACCGACGTATCACTATTCCATCCTGTACGGTGGGGAGCAATTGTATAGTCGGAGCGAGAAGGTTAAGTTTGTTGACGAGGTAGATCTGCACGCGCTCAAAGATTGGCAGATTCTTGGTCCCTTTGACCTCGGTATGACAGAGCAACCGACCGACTCACAAACTGCGCCGCCACAGTTTATCACCGAACATCTACCGGAACAAGAGGAGGCAGGTGATAAAACCTATCCGGGCAAAACTGGGCAAATCCACTGGCAAGAGCACCGCGCTGATAGCGAAGTTATTAACCTAAACGAGGCGTTGGGAGAACCGGATTGGGCACTCGCTTACGCAGTAACTCATATTAAGAGCCCTGATGATCGGATAGTTTTCGCTCAAATTAGATGGGGGAGTGAGTTGGGTCGCCTCTCAGTCAACGGTGTTGAGATTCGGGAGGCGTCAGTGCCGGAAGCAGAGCTGTTCTTTAATTGGGCGTACATCGAATTATCGTTGAAGGCTGGGTGGAATACCGTGATGGTCAAATCTGCAGATTATACGGGTGGTTGGCACTATCGGATGTGGGTTGAGAACCAGATGGATACCCTCGAATTTTCCCATCAGATGCCAAACTAATGTACCGTTTCGGAGATTGCTTGATATTTTGCGTAGGGAGGCGAGGGCCCCAATCGAACCGTTTCACAGTATTTGGGCGAGACACCCTCGCCTCTAACGCCGTAGTGAAATTAGACTATTCATGAATGGATCGAAACTGTGAGGAGGTCAATCATGTCAAATTACCTAGAGCCGATACATCATAGAGACTGGAAAGATAACAACTATCTAAAGATTTCCGGCTTGTTCTCGGATGAAGAGGTGACGGCATTGCAAGGGTGGGTCAAGGACATTGAGGGCTGGAAGCCGACCCATGACAAGTGGATGCACCATTTTGAAGCCACTCCAGATGGAACGCAACTTTCCCGTTCGGAAAACTTCGTGCCGTATCACACAGGTCTGAAAAAGCTTTTGACGGGCGGAAAGGTGTTGGACGCTGTTTCGGAATTGATGGGCGAGCCGGCAGTCCTCTATAAAGAGAAAATCAATTACAAGTATCCCGGCGGTGGTGGTTACGCCCCACATCAGGATGCCCCTGCTTACGAGTTTGTTAAATTCCATATTACCTGTTTAATTTCTGTTGATCCAGCGACACCGGAGAGCGGTTGCCTCTCCTTCTCGCCGGGACAATACGAGAAAGGTTTCATTGCGCTCGATGAAAAGGGTTGCATTGCCGAGGAGGTTGCTTCGGAGATGGAATGGGCCGAGGTGCCAACGGAGCCGGGGGATATCCTGCTTTTCGGATCTTATATCCCACACAAAAGCGGAACAAACCGCTCCAATCAACCGCGACGTATCATTTATGTGACCTACAACGCTCTCTCCGAAGGCGATTGGCGTGAGCGGTACTATGAGGACAAGCGACAAACCTTTTTGGAATACACAAAAAATAGTTCAACACAAGCAGGGCAAATCAGTAAAATTGGACATTTTCAGGGGAGGACGGTGCTAGACCATGAGCAATCGGGTTGATCAAACGCTCGCGGAACAGATGACAGGCATGATAGCAGCGGAGAAGGTTGTCACGCTATTTGATTATATGGAACGCAGAGGACAGTCGTTTTACGATGAATCGGTAACGCAGCTGCAACACGCGTGTCAATGTGCGAACCAAGCACGGTTGCACGGCGGAAGCACAACGCAGGTTGCGAGTGCTCTGTTACATGACATCGGGCACTTCCTGTTAGACGAACACAATACCGAGAACGACTTTTTGGAGGAAGAT
>JAKZSX010000479.1:0-6964 GCA_047517405.1 Candidatus Poribacteria bacterium
TCAAGCTAGCCGAGGATGTCAACGGAAACGGAATCGTCAACATCTTGGATTTAGCACTGGTTGGCTTACGCTTGGGACAGACAGGGGAAAACGATGCCGATGTTAACGGGGATGGTGTTGTCGATATTGCGGACTTGGTTCAGGTCGCCGGCGCGATAAGCAACGCGGCTGCCGCGCCTGCTGCGCATCCCTTGGCACTAGCGAGCCTCACCCCCGCAGATGTCGAGAGTTGGCTCACCCAAGCCCAAGCCTTAGATCTTACCGATATACGCTCACAAAGAGGAATTCTTTTCCTTGAACAACTCCTTTCAGTGTTGGCTCCCAAAGAGACAACACTCTTGCCTAACTATCCCAACCCGTTCAATCCGGAGACGTGGATTCCGTATCAGCTCGCTTACGATGCCGATGTGACCCTCACGGTTTATGACACAAAAGGTACGCCGGTGCGGCAATTCGATTTGGGATATCAGTCCGCAGGATTCTACACCAACCGGACGAAAGCCGCCTATTGGGACGGACGCAATGAAAACGGTGAATCGGTCGCGAGTGGAGTCTATTTCTATCAACTTCGGGCAGGGGATTATACAGACTTACGGCGCATGGTCATTCTCAAGTAGGTGCACTAATCTGAATCTAAGCTACTTTTCGCTCATCTGCCGTGTATTTGGAGTTCTGTAGAACCGACAATGAATAAAGGAGAATCAATCTCAATGAAAGGAACAGTGCTTTTTAGCCTTACTTTATTATTACTCTCTGCTCTATTTCTATCACACAGCTTCGCACAAGATAACGCACAGTGGGGTTTACCCAATGATGCCACTGCACGATTCGGTAAAGGGTGGATAGCTGGGCTTCAGTATTCGCCGGACGGCACCCGAATCGCAATCGCCAGCGCCATCGGTATTTGGCTCTACGACACGGAAACCCTTCAAGAGGTTGACCTGTTCACCGGGCAGACTGCAATATACTCTTCTATGACGTATTCGCCGTCTTCTATCGCGTATTCGCCGGATGGGTCCATGCTTGCCAGTGGGGGTTGGGATCGAGCCATCCGGCTGTGGGATGTTGAGACCGGTGAGAACATCAATACCCTCACCGAACATACAGATCGGGTCACTAGCGTTGCTTTCAGCCCGGATGGGAGCACACTTGCCAGTGGGAGTTGGGATCAAACCGTTCAGCTGTGGGATGTTGGCACCGGTGAGAACATCAATACCTTCATCGGACATACGTCTCTCGTCCGGGCCGTTGCTTTCAGTCCGGATGGGGACACGGTCGCTAGCGGAGATTACGACGCAATGATCCGTCTATGGGATATTGATACAGGTGAGAACATCAGAACCCTCACCGGGCATACCTCTATTATTTACGATCTCACTTTTTCGGATGAGGGCATCCTAGCGAGCGCGAGTGAGGACGATACCGTCCGGCTGTGGGATGTTGAGGCCGGCGAGAGCATCAATACCCTTATCGGACACACAGCTGATGTCTACAGGGTTGCGTTTAGCCCGGATGGCAACACAGTAGTAAGCAGTGCCTAGGATGCAAGCTTCCGTCTGTGGGATGTTGACACCGGTGAGAACACCGAAACCGTCACCGGCTTCGCGGATGTTGTCTTGAACGTTGCGTTCAGTTCGGAGGACCGCCTACTTATCGGTCGGAGTTGGGACAGTACCATCCGCCTGTGGGACACTGAAACAGGAGAGCACGAGCACGTTCTCTTTGGACATACAGACGATGTGGACATCGTTGCTTTCAGCCCGGATGGACGCACACTCGCAAGTGGAAGTCAGGACGACACGGTCCGCTTGTGGGATGTTGATACCGGAGCGCACCTGAAAACCCTCGTCGGGCATAGGGCTTATCTAATCAGCCTTGCTTTCAGTCCGGATGGTACAACCCTTGCCAGTGGGAGTGAGGACGATGACATCCGTTTGTGGGACGTCGCCACCGGGGCGCGCTTGAGAACTCTCGTCGGGCATAGCACTGGCGTCGAGAGTATCGCTCTCAGTCCCGATGGCACAACCCTCGCAAGTGGAAGTCGAGACAACACGGTTCGTCTGTGGGATGTTGACACCGGAGAAACTCTGCAAGTCCTTGGCGGCCATAGGGGTCATGTTCTCACTGTTGCCTTCAGTCCCAATGGAAAAATTGTTGCAAGCGCGGGCTGGGACAATGTCACACGGCTGTGGGATGTTGACACCGGTGAGGAGGTAATAGCTATTGAAAGGGATTCGCACGGTTCCGAAAGTGTCGCTTTCAGTCCTGATGGAAAAATTCTCGCTAATGGCGCATGGAATAATACAGTTGGTTTGTGGGATGCCACCACCGGTGAAGCGTTGAAAACCTTCGTTGGGCATGCGTCTAGCGTTGAAAGCGTTGTTTTCAGTTCCGATGGAAAGACCCTCGCCAGTGGAAGTTGGGACGGCACAGTGCTTCTGTGGGATGCCACACTGCCACCGCCCCCCGAGGAGCCACCACCTCCAATCGTGGAAGAGGTCAAGCCGGTTGAGGACGTCAATGGGAATGGGGTGGTCAATATCTTGGATTTAGCACTAGTTAGCTTACGCTTGGGACAGACAGGGGAAAACGATGCCGATGTCAATGGGGATGGTGTTGTGGACATTGCAGACTTAGTTCAGGTCGCCGGTGCTATCGGAAATACTACCGCCGCACCTGCCGCACATCCCTTGGCACTGACGAACCTAGCCCCCGCCGATGTTGAGGGTTGGCTTACCCAAGCACAGGGGTTGGATCTTACGGAGGTTAGGATGCAAAGAGGCATTATCTTCCTTGAACAGCTCCTTGCAGCGTTGGTTCCCAAAGAAACAGCACTTTTGCCGAATTACCCCAACCCGTTCAATCCGGAGACGTGGATTCCTTATCAACTCGCCAACGACGCCGATGTGACATTGACGGTATATGACACCAAGGGCTCGCTAGTGCGTCAGTTCGATTTGGGGTATCAGTCCGCAGGATTCTACACCAACCGGACGAAAGCCGCCTATTGGGACGGACGCAACGAAACCGGTGAATCGGTTGCAAGTGGAGTCTATTTCTATCAACTCCAAGCGGGGGATTACACCGACCTACGACGTATGGTAATTGTCAAATAAGCGTACAAAAGAGAAGCCAAGCTTTCTTTACTTATCAAAAGCGTAGGAGATAGCGTTTGACGCACCTATTATGAACTTGGAAGACTACCGCAATCAACTGGATCAGGTTGACGATCAAATTTTAGCTCTTTTGCAGCAACGGGCAGAGATTGTCAAACAGGTCGGTGAGCTCAAAGCACACACCGGCGTCGAACGGATTTATGTTCCGCATCGGGAGCGGGAAATTCTCACCCGGTTGGAAACCCAGAACCAAGGACAATTTCCCTCCGATGCGTTACGCACCATTTATACTGAGATTATCTCTGCCTGCCGTGCGATCGAAAAACCGTTATCCATTGCTTTCTTGGGTCCGGTTGGCAGCTTCGGTCACGTGGTGAGTTCACATCTCTTTGGCACGTCGGTACAATTTATCGCCGTGACACCCCAGCCGGACATCTTCACCACTGTAGAATCCGGTCGAGCGGACTACGGTGTCGTTGCCATCGAAAACTCGACGCATGGAACGGTCCGTGATGTCCTAGAGATGTTTCAACAGACAACCCTTCAAATTTGCGGGGAGTATTTCTTGCCGGTCAAGCATCACCTCCTCTCAAAGTCCCTCCTTGCACAGATTACAAAGATCTATTCCCACCCACAGGCATTTGCCCAATGTCGTCGATGGCTTGGTCAAAATTTGTCAGGTGCGCAGCAGATTGAGGTTTCTAGCACGTCGGAAGCGGCGGAATTGGCAGCCAAAGAGCCAAATACAGCAGCAATAGCGAGTCAACTCGCCGGCGAGCTTTATGACCTGTCTGTGGTGGGAGAATCAATCATGGACGGACCAAATAACACGACGCGCTTCCTTGTTATTGGAAACCATTCGGCAGCACAAACTGAACGAGATCGAACATCTATCCTTTTCGCGGTTAAGGATAAAGTTGGCGCGTTGTCGGAGGTACTGCAAGTCTTGAAACACTATGAAATCAATATGAGCAAGATTGAGTCCCTGCCATCTCGTACCAAAGCGTGGGAGTATGTTTTCTTTGTGGACTTGGATGGGCACGCAGAAGATGAAAATGTCCGAAAAACACTTACAGAAATTGAGGAGTTGTGTGTGCTAGCGAAAATCTTGGGGACTTATCCGGTTGGCGAGCAGAACGAGAGGATATAGATTCTGTAAGACAATTTGTTCATTGGCGCATTAGCAGTCGGCTTTTGTCACACGATTTATTAACATAAGTCGACCTACATCCAGTAAATGAGGATTAAAATTAGGTTTACCAAGCTATGCGTGATTATGCACGGGATGAGCGATTTCGTCCGAATGAACAGCCATGCGAGGGTAAGCCCCATGACAAATATTGGAATCCCTCCCAAAATTAGCGGCACGAAAGAACGGATGTATCCATGAAGAGCCGCAAACAGGAGCGCACTGAGTACCATTCCTTTGGTCCGACCAAATCGACTGGCGAAACCGATATACCCAATCCCTCGAAATAGAATCTCTTCCGCCGCCGGCATTAGAACCAACATCACAAAACCGAGGAGAATTACTGTGCTATCTCCGAAGTTTTCTGGCATACTGTTGGACCATTGCTGCTGCTCCCACCGAACCAAAGCCGCCACCCCCTCTAGGGAGACGTTTTGGCTGACCCTACCTATTCCTTGCAGAAAACCTACCCGAACAAAGGCTAAAGCCGGTGCGAGCAATAGAGGCAGCCCAAAGTCGGTGAGGTTGCCGCTATATCTCAGTCCAATAGATCTCACAGTTCTGCGATAGCGTCCAGTTATGCAGAAAAGAGATAACCAAATCAGCACATTGCCAACGAATAGCTTAACGCTCCAGAAGTGGGAAGCTGGGAGTGTATACGTAACCAAGTTGGTTGTTGCCGCGACCTCAAGCCCTTCCGCTGCCAAGAATGCGATAGAGCGCGCAACCTCTTGAAGTAAAAAAGTTACCAGAAAAATGACCACCGGATCTGATGGGTTAAGATAGCCGTGCAGCCGCGCAACTGTTTCTTCCGCTGTGTAGAATTGATCGCAGCCCCCACATTTACGTGACCATGCTCGGTTATCTCGCTGACATTTAGGGCAGGTCCAGACGAGTTCGGGCATTTGATTCCAAAAGTAAAGTGGGAAGAACGCCTGCGGAAGGAAAAACGTTCCCAAAGCCCAAAATCCAGACCGTTCGTGCAACCTACTATCATTGTATACCCAAAGGGCGAGACAGCCGTGGATAACCGCGACCAAAAACAGTGCTTGCATTGGCAGATTCCATAACTCCACTGACAAAGATTTGGCACGCATGGTAGCATATTCCAATCTCCTTGTCAATGGACATTAACTATTTTGATGTTCACATCGTTGTGACAGATGTGTTATAATCAACCCAATTGGTTCATTGAACTGATGAACCCTATACATCTGGAATTTCAATACATAGCAACTTGGGTTTTCATACTATTGGAGGGAAAAATGGTCACTTTAGGCACTGGAGATTTTACATATCAAGTATCGGGAAAAGACTGGGGTAACATACCCGAAGATTGGACTTACAAAGAAGCCACTGCTGTCGCCGTTGATTCAGATGATAATGTTTACGTCTTTAATCGCGGCACGCATCCGATGGTTGTTTTTAACTCGGACGGTGATGTGCTTCGGACATGGGGGGATGGCGTATTCGCCAATCCACACGGTGTAACTATTGGTCCTGACGGTTCGGTCTACTGTGTTGATAACGGGGATCACACCGTTCGTCAGTTTACACCCGACGGGAAACTCTTGATGACTCTCGGTCAACCCAATCAACCTTCCTCCCCGATGAGTGGCGAACCCTTCAACCTTCCAACGCATTTGGCAATCGATCCGCGTACCGGCGATCTGTATGTGGCTGATGGCTACAGCAACGCGCGGGTTCACAGGTTTACGCCCGATGGACGACATCTGTCCTCTTGGGGAGAATCCGGCACGGGTGAAGGGCAATTCAACATTGTCCACAACATCACAACCGATAAAGACGGCTGGGTATACATTGCTGACCGTGAGAACCATCGAGTACAGGTATTCTCACCCGATGGCAAGTATGAAACGCAATGGTTGAACCTATCCAGGGCTGCTTGTATCTGTCTGGACACCAGAGATGAGCCGTTAGTTTACGTGGGCGAGTATTTCGGTGGTATCGGGTCGAATGCAATGGGCACAAACCTTGGACCCCGGGTCAGCATCATGGACACCAAAGGAAACATATTGGCGCAACTGAGTAATCAATCCTATGGGGATGAGCCCGGACGGTTCTACTCACCGCACGGTATTGCCGTTGACTCTAAGGGGAATATCTATGTCGCCGAGGTCTCCTGGAGCGACTATGGCAGCCAGATGGATCCACCCAGAGAGCTCCGCTCCCTTCAGAAATTGGTTAAGCACGGTTGAGACCGACTTTATTGGAAGTCCGGTGGTGTCATCACATTTCTATATCTCCCTTTTTGCTTGACCAACCCCTTTCCGGGTGATATGATATATGAAATATAAGAGTTTTGATTGAAACAGGAGAGAATCTCTGTTCCGAAATGGCAGGACGCAAGCGCAGAAAACGGCACGCATCATCGCCAAAGATTGCTAGAGCCTCAACTGTGGGTAAGTACCATCATGACTGTGTCGAGGGACCGTTACATATTCGGCTCTATAGCGATCTAGTGCTCCGAGAAAAAGCACTTCCTGTTCAGGAAATCACAGTTGCTGAACGCAAACTTGCAGCGGATATGCTAGCCACAATGTATGCTTCACCGATTGGGGTGGGGTTGGCGGCACCACAGGTTGGGATTTTGAAGCGACTGATTGTGATTGATTTGGACCGAGATAATCCGGAAGGG
>JAKZSX010000480.1:0-3004 GCA_047517405.1 Candidatus Poribacteria bacterium
AATTTCCCCGCGGCTTTCTGTGCGATTTCCGACCCCGGCTGAAGCGCGATGACCTTCTCATAATCGGCGCGGGCTTCGTTGTAGCGAGCGAGTTGTTGATATGCTGACGCTCTGCGGAAGTAGATTGGACCCAACGTCGGATGCCCTTCTCCCCACCCCTGAATCTCATCGGTTGCAAACGCAACGACTTTGTGATAGTTAGATTCTGCTGCGTCCGGTTGATTTAATCGGAGATAAATCTCACCTCGGCGGAGATATGCCTCCGTAAAGGCGGGTTCAATCTCAATTGCCTTGTTAAGATCTGCGAGTGCAAGTTGATTTTTCTCCATCTGTGCGTAGGCAACGCCCCGGTAATAGTAGGCTGCGGCACCGGGTTTGCGTTCAATGACCGCCCCGTAGTCTGCGAGTGCGCGCTGCGTATCTCCCATCTCCAGATAAGTTTCCGCCCGCTTCCACGTTACAAACCCTGCCCATCTTTTTTCCAAAGATGCTGTGTAATCTACAAGCGCGTGCTGATAATCGCCCAAGGCGCGATGGGCATCTCCGCGACTGTAGTAGGCATCGGCTGCATACCGATTCAGGCTCAATGTCTGTGTATAATCGTTGATCGCTTTTGAATATTCGCCCAAGCGATAGCGAGCGAGTCCACGTTTGATGTAGGCTTCTGCGCATTTTGGGCTGATTTCGATCGCACGAGTGAAGGCAGCGACCGCGCTGCGGTTATCACGATCTGTTTGCTGTCCTAGGAATTCGGTCCCTTTGACTAGGAACTGGAGTGCCTCCGGATCCTCCCCCTTCAGCCTATCCCAACTCACGAATCGGGAGGCGATGAGGGCGCAGACAATAAGCACCGGCAACATGACATATAGCAATAAACGCGACATAGAGGGTCCTTTGTGAAACGGAATTAAGTTTTCAGGGACGCAATGGATGAATCTCCGCACCGTATCGCAGTTCGGTGACAGTGTTGTAGCGTTTGGAGAGATCGATGGCAAGATAGGAACGGACCCCCGGCGGTGCACCGTAGCCCGTTGAGAAGATGAGCTGATGGATCCCGAGTCGAGCTACACCATCCCGGATCCCCTTTTTAGGAAAAGAACTCAATGGCGTATGTCCCACAATCAACAATCGACCCCCGATTCTTTGAAGAAATTCAGCTGTTTGAGATGGGGTGTATCCATCTCCCAGCACGACGGCGGGACGTTCCCAGAGCAGTTCTTCAAGCACCTTTTTACTTGGTCGAACAAGGTCGGCGAGGGTTTTGGCAGAACGTGATGCCCCTGCGTGAATGCCAACGAAACCGTTTTTACCGATAGCAACTGTTGGAAGATTGCTCAGGTAATTGTAGTGCTCATCGGTCATCCGCTCAATGAAATTGAACTGTTTGAAGTAAGCACCGTGGCTGGTTTGATAGAGCTGGGCAATCATATCTTGGTGGTTGTCCGCATTCATACCGGCTTTTTTGAGGAGGGCATACGCATCAGCGGCAGCAAGTTCGTGATTCCCTCTGATATAGATGAGACGTTCTTCCCCCAACCGCTGCTGAAGTTGCATGATCTGATCGACAATTTTTACGTCTCCGTAAGGCTCGAAGATCGGATCGCCCGGCTTGTGATCGACCGCGTCACCGAGAATTAGACCGTAGACATCTTCTCCGGCATCAATCCGCTCCACCAGATTTGTCTGCGCCAACCATCGGTTAAAATTGCTCCACTGTGCATGAAAGTCTGTTGCAACATACACAGTGCCTTGATCAGGCAGGACAACCAACTCACCATCCCGCGTTACCTGATTCGGATAATCGGCAAGCGATTTGGTTTCTGCTACTGCCAAAGTGCTGAGACAAAGACTGAAGCAATTAAATAGGATAAGAAAAACAGATCTCACAATCGCCATCAAATTTAAGCGTCGATTAAAGGATCTCACAGCTTTTAATCCACACAATCGTCTTCACTCCTGTCCCGTAAATCCTGATATATTTCCACCTACTACCGTGTCGTCAAATCATCCCCGAAATTGGTGGCATCAGTCTTACCGCGTTCAAGGCAGACAGCGACCACAAGCATCTCAAGGTCTTCCTGGGTGTGATTATAGATGCCGTGTGACCCGCCAAGTCGATTGGGGATCGCTGCACCTTCGTAGACCTCCTCTGTTTCATCATCGACGGTCATCCGACCGCTGCCGTTCAGGACGATGTAAGCTTCCTCGATCCGGTCGTGTCGATGATAGCCGACAGAGGTGCCGGGCGGTAACAGGGCATGACTGACAAAGCCCCAGTTATTGCGAAAATCCTGATGTTCCCATAGCGTCCGGGCACCGATTTCGCCTTTACCCTCGTGCGACCGGCTATAGGTCAGCAGATTGGGATCGAGCCGAGCGACAGGCAAGCGATCAATCGACTCCAAAGGTGCGTTGACACGGTCATCGCCGAAATCGGTCGAATCCGGGGGTATACCGATCGCCGCAACGTTGAAATTGAACCATCGTGTCTCTTTATCGGTGTGGTTGTATATGGCGTGGGATTCCCCTTGACGCAACGGAACGGCGGCACCGCCGACAATCTCGGCTGTGCGACCGTTGTGGGTGAATTGGGCTGCGTTGTCAACCGTGACGAAAACTTCCTCAGCGGTGTCGTGCCGGTGGTGACCGATACCACCGCCGGGCAGAAGAACCGCGCTATGGATAAACCGCCATGGGGTTCCGAAATCATCGCTTCCAAAAAGGCTCTTGAATAGGATTGAATTCGCCCCACCATGAACGCTGCTGATTTCTTCCATCTCTTCACGTCGAGCATAAGCAATTTTCATTTTCAGGTCTCCTATCAAAAAATTAGCGAATTAAGGTATAAGCACTTATTTTAACGCGAGTTACTAGGTTCTGTTGGCATTTGGGTGTCGAGATATGAATCTCGACCTACAGGCTACCTGCCGGTATTGGACTAGGAGGGCCGGGCAAGATGCCCGACCTACAGGTATAATGGTTTTAGTAGACATGTCGCCCCTCT
>JAKZSX010000481.1:0-6460 GCA_047517405.1 Candidatus Poribacteria bacterium
CCTCCACCAGCCAACAGTGTTTCTGGTCGGTCCTATCAAGGACACCCTAGAGGCTGAGGATGTACGTGCGTTCTATTCGGACGGAAGCGTGGGGGTATGTTTGGGCCTCAAGGTGTGGCATACTATGCCTATCTGCGTGGATGGCAACGATATCTATCAAACGGTTCGTGGTGATCAGGATTATCAGGCCCATTCGGTCGAAGTCGATTTCGATCTGGAGCAGGGGCTGGCTATCGAACCGGATTTAGAAAATTATACCCCATAGATAGCGGAGGCGACATGGACAAAATTAGACTTGGGCTGGTCGGCTGTGGTGGGATGGGGACACGGCACCTGTACGGGTTGCGGGAGTTGGTGCAAAGTCCTTTCTCCAACGTTGAGCTCTGTGCCGTATGTGACATTCGCCGAGAGAATGCCGAGCTTGCCGCCCTAGAAGCGGAGAAACTAATAGGTGTCCGCCCAAAAATTTTCACCGACTTGGAGGAGATGGCGCGCACCGTGCCCGATCTCGCCGCCGTAGACGTGGTGACAGATCCGTCGGTGCATCACGATGTCGTGTGTCAGGCACTAGACCTAGGACTCCATGTGATGGTAGAAAAGCCGATGGCAATCACCGTAAAGGCGTGCCGACAAATGATCGAAGCAGCAGAGCGGAACAACCGTCATCTGTCGGTGGCGGAGAACTTCCGACGAGATCCCTCCGCTCGAATCGTCCGCTATCTGTTGGAGACAGGTGCAATCGGAACACCGTATATGGCTTTGTTCCATTCCTTGAGCCCAAGTGACGCGATCTTCATCACGCCTTGGAGACACCTTAAAGAGCGTGGTGGAGCACTCCTCGACATGGCGGTTCACTTCACCCACATGATCCGGTATCAACTTGGAGATATAGCAGAAGTCTACGGGGATGTGCGGTTGGTTGAACCGGTAAGGAGAAAGCCCGAAAACATCGGTGACACCTACACCTTCTACCAGAACCGGTTTCGGGCGATGGAAACGGAAGTTCCGGCAACAGCAGAGGACACCTCGCTGGCGATGTTCAGAATGGAGAACGGGGCGACTGTCAACTGGTTGGTCGGTCTTGCGGGGCACGGCGGTTGTGGGGGTGAGATGATCTTTGGCGATGAAGGAAGCATCAACGGCTTTGGGACACGCGGCGGCAGCGTTAGCATGCAGCGGCGATTTCAGGAATCAATAAATCAAGAGGAGATCTTAGCCTCCATAGATGGATTCTCTCTAGAACCGCTAGCGGAACATCTCTTTCCATCGGGTGTTTCTGCGGGAGACCCCGCGGTGGATTGGAAACTCATCGCACTCGAATACTACGAACTGGCAGAGGCGATTCTCAACGGACGAGAGATTGAGATCGATGGCATCTGTGGGTTGAAGGATGTGGCAGCGCTCTACGCGATATTTGAGTCAGCCAGAGCCGGGCGAGCCGTACAAATAAGCGAGGTGGAGAGCTGTGAGGTTTACGAATATCAGGAGGAAATCGACGAAGTACTCTCCTCGAAATTGTAGTTTGCTCCGACCTTAACGGACATTTTACGCAACATGATTGAACACATTCTCGAAGCAACAGTTCGCTACGCAACGCCACTTCTGCTTGTCGCCCTCGGAGAGATTATCGCTGAACGTGCCGGGGTCATCAATATCGGGTTGGAAGGTATGATGATTTTTGGGGCGTTTACCGGCTGGCTCGGTTCGTTTTACCTCCAAGATATGAGTCATGGACTTGCACCGTGGCTCGGTATCCTGTGCGGTGGATTGAGTGGCGTGGTCTTAGCTAGTATCTTTGCAACCTTAGTTCTAAGGCTAAAGACCGATCAGGTGGTGACAGGCACCGGCATTAACCTCTTGGCATTCGGACTCGTCGAGGTGTTGTATCGCCGCATCTTTGGTGCAACCGGGGACGCACTGAAGGTGGCAATCTTCCAACCGCTCCATATCCCGCTATTGTCCAGTATTCCGTTTATCGGTCCCATCCTATTTCAGCACAACTTCCTCGTCTACATGACATTTCTTGCCGTTCCTGCCGTCTATTTTTATCTCTTTCACACCCATCACGGTCTCGCCATCCAAGCCTGTGGTGAACACCCTAAGGCGGCGGATACGGTTGGGGTCAGTGTGCTCCGGCTGCAGGCGAGGTGCGTTCTCTTCGGCGGGTTCATGGCGGGACTTGCTGGCGGGTATCTCTCGTTGGCGGACGTGCCGTTCTTCAGCACAGAAATGACCGCCGGTCGCGGCTTTATCGCGCTCTCGATTGTCATCTTTGGGAAGTGGCATCCGGTCAAGGCGTGTGGCGCAGCACTACTATTTGGGCTTGCCAACGCTCTGCCCGACCGTTTGCAGGCGATTGCAGACCTGGGATTCATCCCCTACCAATTCTTCCTGATGCTGCCTTATGTCTTGACACTTCTTGTGCTAGCTGGATTTGTCGGACAAGCTAGACCACCCGCCGCACTTGCGCTACCCTATCGCAGAGAGTAATGCAAAGCAGCGGTGCTGACAAAAAATCGGACACATCTACCATGTCTCCGGTTTGACCGCGCACGGCACAATAATTGAATCGACCATCCCGTGCAGGATTTTTTTGTCTTCGGGACAGACGGTCGCTTGAATTCCCGCGAGCCGCACCTTGTCGCCCGCTGTGAAGTAGTAGGGACGGATTATCGCCCGCCCCGGCATTCTTTGAACTTCGCCCTGCTCGAAATCGTAATAGCTCATGGTGAGACGTTCCGCTCTATGGAATTTTTGCAGGACATAGGGGGTTTGATGAAAACTGGTTAGTGCGTTCTCCACGGCGTTTTCCCAATCTTCGGTGGAAAGGTCATGTCCGATTGAAACCCCACGACTGCCCCATGCCAATTCGGAGAATCCCGATGGCTTGAGGACAAGCTCACGCTGACGTTGTGAAACAGGAATGATTTGCCGCCAGTTTGTAACGGGCTGTCCATCGATCTCAAGGTCCGGAATAACAGCGTGTGGTGGCAGCTCGCGCGGATCGAGCATCCACGTCTGTGGGATAATGTTCGGTAGGAATCGGTAGGTTTTCTTTCCAAGTTCTCTCTGCCAAAAAGGTTGGAGGGAGGGATGGTGAAACAGCGCAAATAACAGCTTTTCCTCAAGGTATGTCTTCGGTGGAGGGGTCATGACCACCGTTCGCCTTTTGGCACCGTAGAGCATCAATTCTACTTTGGGGATGTTTTTCAGATCAAACAGCTCAAAGAAGCGGTAGAGAACATCAATCTGAACCCTTCCCTCTTCCGATTCAAGAAACAGCGCGTCTTCCGTAAAGATCACGTCGCGGGGTTTAATGGTGTGGGCATCCAAGCCTACCTCTCGCAGCGCTGATTCTAACCACTTCATCTCGTCCCAATAATCCGCGGATTCATCGGACACAACAATCGCCACCGTTGGACGTTCAACCTTCGCGAACGACCTTACCATCTCTGCAAAAGCAAGTTGCATCCCATTGCTACCACCAATAATATCGTAGCCTAGTTTGGCGTACTGCGCTGATAGGCTGCCCGTAAATCCCATACCGCCGGGAACAGAATCCAATTCAGTGATGGTAAAGCCATCGGAGGTCTGCAAGAGGTCAGGACGAATAACTTGTGGCAGTTGACTCTTGAACCGATTCATCCGTCCAAGCTCTATCACAGACTCAGACTTCCCCTGATCAAGGTACGCTGCAATCCAATCCGGCTGAATGCCACGCACACTCTGTGAGTAGAGCAGATTACAGGCTTTGTAGAACCGCAATAGATGCGGCCCAAGTTCCTCAAGCCAGTCCAAGTGCTCTTGAAGAATCCAAAATGGCTCCGGCGAAATCCGCCACGTTACGTTGCTTTCGGGGTGAATGGTCTTCTTTTCGCCGGTGAAGAGCCCCCCTTTGGGAATCTGACTGTTAATGAATAGGCACTTTTCTTCAGCGTTCAAACTACTGCTCCTTTATCAGGATTGTCGGGTCATCCTGATTCTTTAATCCTTGAATCCTGCTTAATCTGTGTCACCTGCGCTCCAAATTATTACTATAACACTCAGAAAAAGAGTTGTCAACTGAAAATTGCCTTGACATCTTGTCGATGGATTTGTTAGAATTAAACGTCTTTTTGCAAAGCTTGCAGATATTTCTAGCAGCTGATAAACGTATAAGTTAGATATCGAATACTATATAGGAACCACAAGAGGATTATGAAGAATTTCTACCCGCATACCCACATCGCACGCCAAACAATGCTATATTTCCTCTATCTTTATCTCTTTTTGTTGTACTTGTGCTGTGGTGGTGGGCGGGTAGACCTCGCATCGAAGATGTAGAGGTTTCCCTCATTCGGTTGTTCATTCATGCCCATCATCGAAAACGGGTTCGATGGTGGGCGTTTTTTTTGTCTATAGGAGGCAGCAAAGTAATGCAGACCAACGGTACGATTGACAGAAATGTCAAAGACTATCAAACCTTGATGAGTCCAAGACAGTTGCTAACGGATCTCCCAAGAACAGATGCGATGACGCAGGCAGTCCAATATGGCAGAACAAGCATCAGAAACATCTTGGATGGCATCGATTCACGGAAATTCGTTATTGTTGGACCTTGTTCTATCCATGATACAGAGGTCGCTCATGACTATGCAGCAAGATTGAAAGAGGCTGCAAATGCTGTTTCAGACCGCTTAGTTGTTATAGTCAGGTCTTATTTTGAAAAACCTCGCACCAATTTAGGCTGGAAAGGCTTAATTTACGACCCACATCTAAATGGAGCAGGGGATATCAAGGATGGCTTATATATCTCAAGAAAGATATTAATGGATAATCTTGAAATCGGATTGCCCTGCGCCACTGAATATCTTGAAACCTTCACG
The DNA here is from genome assembly GCA_047517405.1 of Candidatus Poribacteria bacterium. Classification (GTDB taxonomy): domain Bacteria; phylum Poribacteria; class WGA-4E; order WGA-4E; family PCPOR2b; genus PCPOR2b. The sequence goes on from JAKZSX010000481.1 coordinate 4,866, forward strand.
CCTCAATATAATTCTGATCTGGTTTCGTGGGCCGCGATCGGGGCGCGAACAACTGAGTCACCACAACACAGACAACTTGCTTCGGGCCTCTCGATGCCGGTTGGCTTCAAAAACAGTACTCAGGGCGACATCTCCGTTGCGGTCAATGCGATTCTATCTGCAAATGGTGAACACTCTTTTCTAGGAATTGATGGATATGGCGCTCCCTCTGTTGTGAAAACAATGGGTAATCCATATACTCATATTGTGATCAGAGGGAGCAATACAGGTTCAAATTATGACGCACAAAGCGTTCACGATGTTCAAGCCATGCTGATGGAAGCGGACCTGCCTCCAAACATTGTGATAGATTGCAGTCACGGAAATTCAGAGAAAGATTACAGCAAGCAGCCCACTGTTTTTGAGGAAATACTGAAACAGATTCGTGATGGAAATGATAGGATTGTAGGAATCATGTTAGAATCGAATATTAACGCTGGGAGCCAGAAAATACCTTCCGACTTAACGGGGTTTGATCGATCCACGCTTGAATACGGCGTTTCCATCACCGATAGCTGTATTGACTTGGAAACAACCGCTTCATTGCTTAAGGCTGCACATAAAAGCCTCACGTAGGGACAACCCTTGTGGTTGCCCTATGTACTTGAAAGACCATTCGGAAGGAAAATCTCCCTATGGCATGGTATGAAACCTTCTTCGATGAACACTATCTCAAGGAGTATGCGAGGGGCCTTACGCCTGAACGAGCACAGAGAGAGGTGGACTTCATCAACAGTACGCTGAGTCTCCCGCAAATTGCTCCCAGTGCAACCGGGAGCGCGCGGATTTTGGATCTTTGCTGCGGGCACGGTAGGCACACGATTGAACTTGCAGCAGCAGGCTATTCGATGGTCGGACAAGATCTCTCAGTCGCCTTCCTCGATCTTGCAAAAGGTGCCGCCGCAGCGCACGATCTTCAAATTCAGTTCGTTCATGCTGATATGAGAGAGATTCCGTTTGAAGGTGAGTTTGATGCGATCATCAATATGTTCTCAGCCTTCGGCTACTTTGACGACGATGCAGAAAATCAGAAAGTCCTCGACGGCGTCGCGAGAGCGTTAAAGCCGGGGGGTAAGTTCCTCATAGATCTCCTCAACACCCCGCGGATTATTCGTAATTTTCTCGCTCAAAGCTGGGACGAGCTTTCAGATGGAACATTTGTTCTCACTAGACGAAATTACAATCTCCTAACGGGGAACATCGAAGAACTTCGCACCTACATTGCTCCTGACGGAAGCAAGCGCGAAGTTCACCTAGCTTGGCGGCTGTATTTCTATCCGGAATTTGCAAAGATGCTCAACCACGCAGACCTTACGCCGATTCAAGTCTTTGGCGATTTTGACGGCAGCGAGTACACATGGGATTTAAGCCGGATAATTATTTTGGCTGAGAAGCGGCGTGAAAATGGATAACCCTAATGCAAAGGAGACCGAAGCCATGAAATGTACGATTGCAGGTTGTCCCGGAGAATATGAGGAGCGCAAAATTGTACATCCAGTACGCCATAAGAACCAAGTGATCGTTATTGACCACGTTCCTGCAGATGTCTGTTCTAT
>JAKZSX010000482.1:0-4151 GCA_047517405.1 Candidatus Poribacteria bacterium
TCCGCTCCGGCGTGTGCACAAGATAGTGCAATCTCCTTACCGATACCTTTTCCCGCACCGGTCACGAGAACAACCTTGTCGGTCAATGAAAAATCAATTGATGCCATTTGTTCACTTCACTTTCACGTTTAAGTTACGCAGTTCACGGTGAATCCCCGATATATAAGGAAATTGTGCCGAAATTCCGTTAAGTCCTTAGGGCTCCTTCAAGATAGTGGCGAAACGCAGCAGTATCATAAATCAGTGGTCTCTGAATTTCCATCGATGGCAGACGGTAAGGGGGCGAAGCCTTTGTAATATAACGCGCCGCCATTGGCGGTCCCCCATCTTCTTCGTCGGGACCATCAATGCCAACAAGATCGGCATATCTCATTGTCTCGCCATCAACCTGATATTCTGTCCCCACAATCCAGAGTCTCCCAAACCGGTATCTTTTTGAGACCTCGCGTTCTGCGATGCTGCTCCAACTTGTGCCTGTAAAAGCGAAATCTTGTGGCGTAATTCCGAGATATTTTTTCAATGTTTCGTCACATTGCTCCAACTCCGCACGTAATTTTTCACCGGACGCATCCTCTAGGGAGAGTTCAGACAGGTTCGGATGTGTCACCGTGTGCGCCCCGATATGCCAGCCGCTTTCTATGAGCTGTCCTATCTCCTCCCAGGTCATAATCTCACGGAGGGGATCCGGTGGCATAGGTTTGGCGTAAAGTTCATCCACCGGTCCGGTATTGATAAACAGATTTCCGGCATAGCCGTATTTGTTCAGGACATCGTGTATCTCATAGCGCATCGATTTCACAGGGTGATCAAAGTCGAACATGATCGGTCGAGGCGGTAATTTCCCTCCTTCTCGAAACCATTGAAAAAGCTGATTGTAATTGATGGATTCAAAATTCAGTTCAGCGGCAATTTTCACCAGTCTGTCGAGACGGTCCGAGGTCAATGGATAGTTGCCATCACGCCTAATGCCGTGGCACATGGTAATTGGGATTCGGACCATAGAGAAATTCCTTTGAACAAGTTTATGAATTACACAGTTGAGTTTGGGTTATTTATGGCATCTGGGGCCAACGATAACGTGGCCATTCGGGGTATCTGTTTGCGTTCTGCTCGACGCGTTCAACTTCAGCGATCCATGCCTTGCAGTTCGGTGTCTCCAATTCGGGATTTGAGCGACTCTGGGCGACAAAACCGGGGACATACCAACGTCCTGTGGGTTTCCCCAACGCTTGGTAGCGCAAGTCCATACTCCAACGGATGGTGTCTGTGTGATTGACCCGCGAACCGTGCGGGGTCATACTGCTGAACATCACCATGCTGCCTACCTTTGTGGGGAGTGGCTGCCGCTCCGCCTCTGAAACCTCTTCGAGGGGGATATTCAGGCCATCCTCTTCCCAGCGATGACGTAAAACACCCTCTTTATGCCGACGCGGGGCAACCCATAGACACCCATTCTCAAGCGTGGTATTGACGAGCGGTATCAAGCACGCCAGAATCAACGTCTCGTCACCGTCGGGCAGGTAAAATCCCGCGTCCTGATGCGGACAGGTATACCCTCCCGGTAGGCGTGGATGGATATTGTATGAGGGATGACACAGGATATCGGGACCCACCAGTGATTCCACCCGGTCAAGAATTTTGGGGTGTTTCATGAACTTAAACAACCCCTCATCTTTGTGGGCGCGGGTTTGTAGTGCTGAAGTGGCTTCAGGTGCTTCGGCAGCAATCTTTGCCAACCGCCGCTCGAATGGCTCATTTTCGTACAAACCACTAACCTGCCCGGCTTGATAAAGTTGCTGTGCCTGCGCTTCTACGACAGCACTGAACTCGTCCTTCACCGGGCGAAGGTTATCTTCGGTGAAAAGGTTCTCGACGATCAGGTAGCCTTCTGCTTTGAATGTCGCAATCTGTGAATTGTTAAGCATGGGACAAATGGTTCCTTACTTATTTTGTGGAAGAAAAACTCCGTTGATCGGGCAGACATTATAGCACGATTAAAAAAAAAAGGCTAAAAAATTCAGACCAAATTAACAAACGACTTGCGATCTGTCCCCCAAAAGTGTAACATAGTAAATCGTCACTCACAAGGTGTATAAGTCGGAAAGAACGGAAGCACGATTCATCCGCACAGAAAGGAGTCCGCATGAAAAACGTATTGGCGAATATAGGGGGCGGTGCAGAGCTTTTAGAACATGGCATCCGATATGTTCAGGTGGGAGCCCCTGAACTCGACAAGGTTGAGGAACTTCAGGCAGATCTCAAGGCGAAAGGGCTGCAAGCTATTGGATTGACCGCGTTGTACCTCGAAGAGGATACTGTTGCCACTGAGGCGGCGAGCCAAGCGTGGATAAATGCCTTTGATACCGCGGTCAAAATGGGTGTTGATCTCGCACTCAGCAGCATTAAAGCTGATGAAGATATGAGACCGCAGGTCTGCGACTGGTTGAAAACAATGGGTGATGAGGCGGCGCAACGAGGCATCACCGTCGCGCTCGAAACACACCCATCCCTCGTTCATAATGCTGATGCTGCGTTAAAGACGATGGAGGCGACCGACCATCCGAACATCAGAATCAACTTCGATACGGGGAATATTAGTTTCTATACAGAGGGGACGGATGCGGTTACGGAGTTGAAAAGGATCGCGCAGTATGTCGTGAGCACCCATTTGAAGGATCACAGCGGTAATTTTGACGAATGGGATTTTCCCACACTTGGCACAGGGTCGGTGGATTTCGCTGGCGTCCGGCAGGTTCTTGAAGGCGTGGGTTTTCAGGGTCCTTGGATTATGCAGGTACCGGGGGATATGAAGCAAGCTGTCGCACATCTCCGCAGCGTGGGATACGACCAATAAAACACTCCAAACCACCCGTTTAGCACTTTCGGTTGGTTTGGATATTATTTCTCTGGGACAGATTCGGTGGGTTTGCCTTTACCTAGCCACACCCCCCACAGCACTCCTGGAATCAATGTCAAACCCGCCATCCACCAGAAAATTTCGGGGATGCTCAATGAAGCGTCGAGTGCCCCGCCAGCAACTGCAGAACCGACAGCACTCATCAGCGTGAAAAGGGCGTAGTCGGTGGCGAAGACCCGTCCGCGCACAGGATTGGGGGTGAGATGCAATAACAGTTGTGTTGAGAACACCCAAACAATTCCTCCACCAATCCCACGGAGGGTGACACCCAAAAGCACCCAGCCGAAGTGAACCGTCGGCGCGACGGTGGCTAACCCCACTGCCCCCATCAGGTAGCCCAAAATGATGGCATACCGTAACGGGCGATCACGGTCACCGGTGAAATGACGGGCAATAATGGGACCAACCCCTGTCCCTACACCACCCATCCCAAGCATCAGACCGAGGCTGATACCCCCACCTTTTCCAATTACAAAAATATCTTTGGCGATGGTGACCATTGCCACTTGAGATCCAGAACCCATCATCAGTGCACTAGCACCCTTGTGCAGCGCAATGACCAGTGTGTCGGGGTGCCTGCCGAGGTAACGTAAACCGTCAAGGTACTCTTTGAAAGCAGCCTCCATGGTTTTATCCGAGGCGGCGAGCACCGGTTCCACATCAAGTTTAATCCGAGCGATGAATGCGGCTGATAGGAGAAAGGTCAAGCCGTCAATGACAAAGGCGGGATAGATGCCCCATGCGCCGGACACAATTCCGCCGATGGCGGCACCCAAAGCGAGCATAACCGACCAAGTAGCGGATCCCAAGGCGTTGGCAGCACCGAGTTCCTTTGATGAAACGATATCGGGCAAAATCGCATTTCGTGTGGGAAAGAAGAAACCGCTGATACCGAGTTGGATAGCGGTCAGGACGTAAAGCAGCCAGACATCATCCGCACTCCGAACAAAAAGGAAGCCGAATGCGGCTACAGCACGGGCTAGGTCTGTTACGATGAGGATATGTTTACGGTTATAACGGTCGGCGACCACGCCTGCGATGGGACTGATTAAGAATGGTGCGAGCATACGGACAACGAAGAGGCTACCGATAGCGAATCCGGACTGGGTCAGTATCGCGACGAGCGAGGCGGAGGCAACAAAGTTGAACCAGTCCCCTAGTAGGCTGATAATCTGTCCAACCCAGAGCAGGCGAAAATTGCGATTGCCGCGAACCAACTCACGGTATCCAATTG
>JAKZSX010000483.1:0-3295 GCA_047517405.1 Candidatus Poribacteria bacterium
GTTGAATCGCTTATGATGACTTCATCTTCATGAAGAGCCGCTGTTGTTCAACCAGTCCACTAGTCAATCGCGACTCTCGGTTTTCAAAAGCCCATTGTAACATCTCATCCACAACCGCTTGATTTTTCGCATAGTCATAGGTACGGAGTTCGTGGCGTTTCACAGCTTTTAAGGCAACTGATGCACGTTTCCAGCTTTCAACCCATTGTTGAGCGTTCTTTTGAGGTAAAGTCTTCATAGCAATCTTTCTTTTTCGATCGACATAAATGGCAATCGGCCCGTCGTTGAACCATCGCCACGAGTCCCCCCAAACGAGAATCGGCACCTACTAGGTTGGGCAGATCGTGATTGTCACGCCTGGTCCCGGTCGTTCCAAGTTACCGCTGTCGTCGACGGCTCGGCTCAGGATGGTGACCGTTCCCGGCTGTGTCGGCAGCCATTCGTAGCTCCAGCTCTCGCGTCCACTTGCCGGATGCCAGTTGACACTGTTATCAACGGATACTTCGACCGCGGCGACTTGACCGTCGGCATCTTGAGCGGTGCCACTGATTATCAAAGTGCCCAGAGACAGCGTCGCGCCATCGGATGGAACAAGTACCGTCGAAGTTGGGGATTGCCCATCGGTGGACGCGCTCGCCGGCGTCAGATCTTCTTGTAGCGTCTGAGGTTGAACGTCCATGTCCGCAAACAGATTGACGGTCGCCTGTTGGATGTTCCTATCAGGTCCATTCGGATCCACACCTACACGAGTGGAATTGGGATTCGCACGCTCTGGCGGTATTCCGGTATCGGTATCGTGGTGCGCATCTAAACCCCAGGCCCACTGCACCGTGCCTGCACCAAAGACCAACGCACCGCTGGAGCTTTCAAGGTCACCACCTTTATTTGAAGATTGTTGTGCTCGCTTGGGAGTCTTGTGACGATAGAGCGTCAGCCGGTGGGTTGCGGTGCCCGAATCATAAACTGTGCCTTGGTCCTGAATGTAGGGAACGTTGTCGACGGTTGTCTCCGATAGGTGGAACAAACCGGGTGGGCGGAACCCGTTGTCCAAATCTTCATCCCACTCATGACCGAGCAGACCCTTTAGCAAAACTGCGCGTTCACCCGGCTTGAGCTTGGCAACCTCCGTGTTACGCCAGAACCGCAGCGCAGCGTATTTAGCAGGCACGATGAGTGGGTCATTGCGCCATGCGTTCACCGTGAAGATAGTGCCGGTTAGAGCGTTTTCCGGCTGCGGTCCCTCCGGATTGAAAGGTCGTGAGTCACGCCACGTCCCGGTCCAAACGTCAGCAACGGGGTCGATCTTGGCGTTATCATGCGTTTCCTTGTAGGTGACCAACGTCCGATGCGGAACCTGCTCTCCGTCAATGGAAGGCTCCCAGCGGGTTTTCCAAAACACTTCGTTGCCGCTGAAAAAGGCGAGGTGAACGCCCGCATCGCGTGCCGCTTCGACATGCTGCCTCTGCTCAAGAGACCAGTATTCGTCGTGACCGACCGACAGAAATAAGCGGTGCTTGCGGATCTCCTCGCCGCGTCGAGCGCTATCGACACCAGTAAAGTAGGCGACGTCGTAGCCGTTAGCCTCAAGCCAGCGGACGCAGGGATACTCGGCATTGAAAACCATATTGACCGCCCGGTAATCGCGCGTCTTGAGCGGACGGTTGTAGCTCACCTTGTAGGCACGGGGAGGAATACCGATTCCACGTGGGTTGCCCGGATTAACCCGACCATAGGTGCAGTAGCCACCGTATTGGTTGTAGGCTTGCCAAGTGGTGTCTGAAGTTTGGAAGATAATGTCAGAGTTGCTGTTGTCGTGCCGTACAACGAAATAGATGTGGCTTGCTCGCGGTTCACGGAGCGCATTGGCAAGACGTCCGTGTCCCAACGCTCCATAAGCGTGCGGCGAGGCAAGCGGTCTCTCCGCTGGGCTTTCTTGACTGTTGTCCGCCCGCCAACTTGCAGGATCCGAATCCTGTCGTACCAAACGCGCAAAATAGATTCCTGACATCGCATCTAAGGGGGCTTGCCAAGACGCAGACACTGCCCAGTTGCCACAATCATAGAGGTGAGTGGCCTCGTCCCTCAGACCTTCCGGCTGATGTTGGGGGAGTTTGACCGACGGCGCGATAGTGTCAACGCGACGCGCACCCATCCCACCGTAGTATCCCATCCGATAGATGTCTATCCGATAGTCGGTCGAATCGGTTTTGATCTTGAAGAAAATCGTTTCGCCCCTGTTGATGCTGATGTCATGACCGAAGCCTTGGATGGTCGGATCGCCCCAACCATTAATGTCCCACTCGGTCGGCGGATCCCCCGGTAGGCGATTTTCTTCGACGATGTCGTTGGCGATTTGGGCGTGGCGATCTATCGGTTCGAGACTCATATCTCCTCCCTTTCTGCTTTTACCCATTCGTGCTGCGTATTGATCCGTCATTGCAGGTAAGCATTGTTATCGCTCGCGTGCTTCCGCCCAAGCTTTCAACGGAACATCGTCCGAATTCTTTGTAATCCAGTACTGAGAGTGAGGCTGAAAATCAGGAGAAGCACCCAACGGATTCTCTCCCGTCGCCAATGCACCGAGTAATTGCTTCCGTATTGGCGAACTATTAGCGAGCAACTCCGGTGCCTGCTGAATGAAATCCGCCGGACGGAGCCACCGGTAGTGGTAGCCGACGTGCATAATCTTGCGGGTTTTGTCCGATAGGTTTGGACCAACACAGTGCCAAGTCGCTGTGCGCCACAGGACCGCAGCCCCCGGTTTCAACCTGAGTTCGACCGCCTCGGAGAGATCAAGTTCACCTCGCGCTTCCCGCCATTCTTGTAGGGGGCGCTTGTGGCTACCCGGCATCAACCAGAGGTTGCCGGAATTGGATTCACTCAAATCAGAGAAGACATAGAACACCTTAATCTCCATAAAGGGCAACCGCCCGTCCAGCGACGGTCCCTCAAAGAGCTCTTTGCCCGACAGATCCGGATGCCAACCGAGATTATTGTAACCGGCTTTCTGATCGTCTCCGTCACCAACACCAATTTCGCCGGGCTTCAGGTCTTTTGGATACGGTGGACGGTAGTCGAGGTGCGTGGTTCGGATCTGAATGTTCCACCCGATGGCGTCAACGACCAACGGCAGCATCTTGGGGTGGTCAATCAGATCGAGGAACGCTTCGTGCTGGGCTAACGCATTGCGGATAGTGAAGGGGTCATTGGGGTCACCGCCTTCGGCACGGCATACCTTAGCTTTCACCTCATCAACAGCCGACAGTAATCGGTCTAGCTCCTCTTGGGCCAAAAA
>JAKZSX010000484.1:0-4647 GCA_047517405.1 Candidatus Poribacteria bacterium
CTTCAGGTGTACCAGTTCAGTCGTCTCATCCTCGAAGTGATACCCGTAAAACTGATGATGCCGCTCATGAAACCGACTGATTGCGCCCCGTAAGCCTTCCTCTGAACGATACTCAATATCCTGTTCGTAGTTCTGCTGGTAATACCGCATACTGATGAACAACGTTTCCCGTGGTTCACCCCGCACCCCTTCCCGCTCAAGTTCTTCCCTCGCTTCCTGACGCATGGGGGCAAACCGCGCTTGGAGATTCCTGTCGGTGACATCTGGATCTCGCGCGGCAAAGGTGTGAACTTTTTCGACGCGAAGTTCGGAAATGGCAGCACCAAAGGCGGAACATAGCCCCGGATGGAGCGGCACAACGACAGTTTGGATGCCCAGCTTTTTGGCGATTGCTACAGTATGGAGAGGACCTGCACAGCCAAACGCCACAAGCGCTAAGTCGCAGGGGTCGATCCCCCGTTCGATGGTCAGTAGGCGGATGGCGTTGGTCATATTTTCGTCCGCGATTTCAACAATAGCTGTAGCTGCCTCCTGTTCAGAGACGCCCATTCGGTGCGCCAGTTGTTCGATCGCTTGTTTAGCCAGCGCGGGATAGAGCGGTAACTCTCCGCCGAGGAAAAAGCTGGGGTTGAGTCGTCCCAGCACCAAATTTGCATCGGTCACCGTTGCTTGCGTCCCACCTGTGCCGTAGCAAGCGGGCCCCGGTACCGCCCCGGCACTCTCGGGTCCAACGTTCAGCATACCCCCTTTATCAATCCAAGCGATGGAGCCTCCTCCTGCTCCTAACGTGCGGACTTCAATGATGGGAATCGCCACAGGAAGTCCCCACTCGATCTCGAAGGTTGTGGTAAACTGTTGTTCCCCATCGAGCACCAGACCGACATCGCAGCTAGTGCCCCCCATATCAAGGGTGATCGCGTTTTGGAATCCCGCTGCTTCCGCGAAGTATTTCCCCCCAACAATGCCGCCAGCCAAACCTGATAGTAAAATATCGACAGGTCGCTTGGGTGCATTGCTAAGAAGCGTAGTTCCGCCATCGGATTTGAGAAATGAACAAGGTCCATCGATGCCATTGGTTTCCAAGGCGGTCCCGATGTCATGGCAGTAGTTTTGGATCAGTGGCTTGACAAAGGCATCAGCCAAGAGGGTGCTGGACCGCTCGTACTCCCGCCAGATTGGGGCTACCCGATGAGATAGGGAAATGGGGATGTGCGGAAATGCTTCTTCAAGAAATCTGCCTACCTCCAGTTCGTGAGCCGGATTGATATACGAAAAGAGCAGACAGAGGGCAATTGCGTCAACCGCTTGATTTTGCAGCCTCGCCTCAATCTCGGTCTTTAGGGCTGCAAGGCTGCTAGCGGTCAATGGCACGACGACCTCTCCTTCGGCGTTTATCCGTTCCTTCACACCGAGGCAGTTGCGCCGCTTCACCAGCGGCTCCGGCTTGAGCCAATGCAGGTCATACTCCTTCTTTCGATTGATGCGTTGAATGAATGGGACATCCTCGAATCCAGCCGTGGTAACAAACACGACATTTGCTCCGGTCCGCTGGAGAATAGCGTTGGTGGCAACTGTTGTACCGTGCACAATGCGTTCGATGGCTTCAAACGGTATTTCTGATTTCTCCAGCACACCTAAGAACGCGCGCATAGGTGCTTCCGGCGTGGAAGGATGCTTGGCAACTCGCACAGCACCATCCGCTGAAATTGTGACTAAGTCGGTAAAAGTGCCACCGGTATCAATGCCAATTGTACTGAGCACGTGCACTTTCCTCCTTGGGAGCTTCCTGCATTTTCCTGCTGACTCTATAGTTTAATTCCCACAATGCACATTTATTACTATCCCAATACAAAATTTTCATGGCATGACTATAATTCAACCATTTATACTCGGTATGTTCAGGGGATAGTTGCAATTGTTCCTTTTCAACTTTGACTCCAAAGCAGTATTCCGGAATAACTAAAACATCTTTGCCCCATTTGAAACCACATACATTTACAACAGGAATCATCGCATATGAATCAAGTTTAATGTACTCACTACTTAGATCAATACTAGCTTCTTCGAGAGTTTCCCGTTTTGCGGTTTCCAATGGAGATTCGCTGTTTTCTCCACCACCAGCTATTCCCTGCCAATAACCACCTGATGAGGATTCACGCTTGAAAAGTGCGTAAAGAACCTCATTATCTAGCGTGATTCTATATGGAAGAACTAATACCTGAAAAGGAGCTCGACTCATTACGTTTTACCTCTTGCGATGATGCAGCGTATCGAACCGTGCCCAAATTGACTCAGAATGGAAATCAGAGATCACTCCTCCGGTTCAGGATAAATCTGGTCCCAGGGCATAGGATAAGTCCGTTCCCAACCGACGCGACCAAAGTCTGGGCTGCTAGAATAGCTGAAAGTATATGTGCGTTGTGGGAAGAATGCCTCGTCCGTCAGGCGCATCATTTCTGCGGTCAGTTGAGCATCCATGCGGTGGAATACCTCGGCAGCTTGAGGGTCATACGCCAAGTTATGCTGCTCGTGCGGATCATCTGTGAGGTTAAACAGGTGCACCCCTTGAGGATATTTACACAGCTTCCATGTGCCATCGAACAACATCCAGCCGTTGTGCAGCATCCCGATAATGGCGTCCTTTCGTCCTTCGTCCGCAATGCCTAGGTCAGGTAAGGGGGCGGCATCCATGTAGGCAGGGATTTTGCACCCTGCTAGACTTAGTATGGTAGCGGTGACATCGGTAAGCGTGACAAGGTCTGGGCAGATACGGGCTTCTTGGAACTCCGGATGGCTCACCAACAATGGAACGTGGCAGGCAGCTTCATAATACGACGCTTTGCCGCTGAGTCCATGGTCTCCCAAGTAATCTCCGTGATCGGACGTGAAGATAATCACAGTGTCCTCTCGGATGCCTTTCTGGTCCAACGCCTTGACAATGCAGCCGACTTCGTGGTCAATCTGTTTAACCAATCCGGCGTAGTAGGCGCGCTGTAGCATGTGATGCTCATATGTCGGACGGTCTTCGTTCCGAATAGCGTACCACGATTTTTGGGGTGATTGTGAGCGGGATGGTCGCCTTGATCGCATCAGTGCAGTGTCTTCTTGGACAGCGGGGATCGGTTCAGGCATGTCCTCGGGCTGGAAGGTAGCATATTCCGGCGCGGGATCGTAGGGGTTGTGCGGTCCTGGGAAACCGACCATCATGGCGAAAGGTCGATCGCCGTTGTATTCCTCAATCCACTGTGCTGCCTCCACCCCAACGAAGTGATCAACCGAGTATTCCCAAGGGATAGGGCTGATCAGGGCACCGAAGTTCTTGTGGTAGTCAGGCGCATCGTAGAAAGCGGTCTTGGTATAGCCGTGTGTTTTGAGAAAGTGGTCGTAGTCATCCTCAATATAGCCCCAAAGTTTATCTTCAGCAATGATGCGGCGTTGAAAGCCCAGACGTTTTTCCCAAGGGTAAAAGTGCATCTTGCCGACAGCGATGGTGTAGTAATCGTGGGCATTGAGCAGTTCGGGCCACGTTGCCAATCCACACGCGCGATAGTCAGGACGTAGGAACTGACCGTTCTCAAGCACGCCGGTCTTGAGAACGGTCATGCCGGTAATGAGCGAGACGCGTGCCGGTACGCATACCGGATGCTGTGAATAAGCGCGGCTATAGCGAACCCCTTGTGTTCCCAGTGCATCGATGTGAGGAGTATCAATGAAGTCAGCACCGTAGCAACTGAGGAAATCAGCGCGCAGCTGGTCGGGCATCATGAAGATGATATTGGGTTTCTGGCTCATAAGAATCCTTTCTCCGCCGGTTTTGCTTCATAATTTGGACACATCATAGCAAAATATTCAGTGTTTCACAACGATAAAATTGGCGTGTATACAGCACTTATCGATCAAGATCGAAACTCAGATTGAATTTTTTCGTATATGATGTCAGTGAACGTTTTATACTCAGATAGTGAATTAGCAATTACAATCTAAAATTCGATATTGGAGAAATAGATAATGTTTAATAGTGTTGGAATCATTTTAGGAATGGGTGGCGTCCTCATGGGAATCGTGGGCGGATACCTGCTGCTTTCGACTGTTTTTGCTGGCATTCAGTTAATTTCTAAACGTCGTATGTTAAACCAAAAAATTGAGAAAAAACTTGACACCTGAACTCCCTTATGGGTAGCATATTACGCAATCTTGCTATTTATTTTTATTCTCCTGTCAACTCTGAATTGACGGCTCCAAACCTTTGGGAGGTTAACCCGATCTCATTGATGTGTAGGAGAAAAGCTATCCATAAGCCGGTGGTTCATCCATGAATTATCAGCAGCTCCATCCATGGGAGATGACTCCCGCCGAAGCACGCCAGATTCAAAACGAACTGCGCAATGAGGTGATATCCCAGGATCGATTTGGCGACATCAAAACAGTCGCTGGGGTCGATCTTGGGTTTAAGAAAGACATCGCCTGTGCGTCAGTTGTTGTGTTGAGTTTTCCAGAGCTGCAACTGATAGATGGTGTCCTTGTTGAAAGTCCCGTCTCCTTTCCTTATATACCTGGTCTATTATCTTTCCGCGAAACACCTCCCCTTCTCAAAGCCTTTACTCAACTGAATACCGAACCGGATCTCATTATCGCTGATGGACAAGG
>JAKZSX010000485.1:0-22370 GCA_047517405.1 Candidatus Poribacteria bacterium
AAACTCGCTGGCGGTCGATCCCGCTGGCAAGCTTGCCGTCACCTGGGGCAAGATGAAGCAGGGGTTTTAGCCCAATAGCATATCTTGAGTTGTTTTGAAACCACTTTCCTTCAACTTGAGATACTCTAGAAACTTCCTTGGGGCCGTGCGAGGAATGATTCGGAAACAGCATCCAATTTTTCTCGGACGGAATCATCAAGCGTCCAGCCGACAGCACCAATATTATCGTTCAGGTGTTCGATGGTATCAGCACCGCTGATGGCGACCGTGATCTCTGGATGCGATAGTACCCAAGCCAAAGCCAGTTGTGCAGGTGTTTTTCCCAATTCATCAGCGAGCTGCCTGACAGTTGTTATAACCCGCGCGGAACGCTCTTCCATCATACGGGCAAAATCGTCCTTGCGCGTCGCAAAAAGAGTTCCCGACGGCGGTGGACGGTCTGGCGAATAGACCCCACTAAAAAGACCGACCGCTAGCGGACTAAACGCCATTGCACCCAAGCCCATATCTCTTACCAAATCAAACATCTCGCCTTCCATCTGGCGGTTCAGTAGGTTGTATAGATTTTGGACACACATGTAGGGCGTTACATTGTGCTTGTCCGCAACCCAGAGCGATTTGCACACCTGCCACGCCGCATAGTTGCAACACCCGACATAACGAGCCTTACCTGCACGAACTATATCGTCTAACGTCCGTATTGTCTCCTCAAGCGGCGTCAATTCATCGAAGCAATGGACCAGATAGATATCAACATGGTCTGTGTCCAACCGCTTGAGTGATCGCTCCAATTCACGCATGATGTGATACCTGGATAACCCTTCATCGTTTGGACCTGATCCGGTGGGTGCAGCGACCTTCGTGGTAATCACAACGTTATCCCGTTTCCCCTTCAGTGCCCTTCCTAAAATCACTTCTGAACGCCCTTGATTGGCTCGATCATCCATCGGTCCGTACCAATTGGCGCAATCAATGAGGTTAATTCCAAGTTCAAAAGCGTGTTCAATCACTCGTTGGGCTTCTGCTTCATCGGGCTGTCCTCTGAAACCCAAACCGAAAGCCAGTCGGCTCACTTGGACGCCCGCGGTTCCAAAGTTCACATATTCCACAATCTTGTCTCCCTTCCTTGAAATTCTTGCAATTTATGCCTCAATACCACGTCCCGCCATTCAAATAGATCATATATGTCTGCTGCTGTGTCAGGACACCGTAGATCATCCAGAGCCCCCCGGTGATAAAATCACCCAAAATCAAACCGAAGAAAAACGGGATGGAGCGTTGATACCCTCTAACCTGGCCAACCCGCAGAATAATAGATTTTATCGTCCAACTGATGAGAAAGGTAAACCAGAAGTAATCGATGGCAAAGCTAACAGCGAGCGGGTAACCGGCAGGATGAAGGGGCCACCAAAAGAAGCGGGTTCGTAAGATATGGAGCACTACGGTGAACGCCATACCAATCCCCATGAACATGGTACGTGGCACGTCGGTCGGCATTGGGTGAAACAGCCAGTTTTCCAACCGGGTCCAAGCGGTATTGGCGACCCAAATCTTAAAGAATGAGACCCGTGCCGACGCACCGTCTCGGTACATCATGTCTAGGTTAGTCCACATCCCAACGATGAGCGCCACAGCTGCCCCAACCATCATTGCAATTATCAATCGACGACCGTTGATGCGGGCGACTTCAGCCATCTTGAGCGGCTCAAACTGATTTGGCATCGCGTGCGAGCGGTAACTCCGATTGAACCACTGATAGAAACTCATTACAGTTAAACTACCTCCACCCCAAGTCAGCGTCCCGAAAGCGGTTACCATCATGTCTGCCGGATGGTTGAAGATGCCGTGGGGCGCGCCGAATTCCGCTCGTAAACGGGTAACAGCGATAGCAATAGCAAAATAAAGTCCAAAGAAAACTAGAATGGCGAATGCCGACATGCCCGCCTGATAAGAGAAAATAAACATGAACAGAAATCCGCCAACCAGTCCAAACAGTGCTGTCCGATAGCGCATCGGCTCGTCGGCGTCGGCAGAGGATTTTTCAGCAAATGCTGTCCGAAACGCAAAAATCAGATGCCTACGCGTCACCCAAATAGCAATGAGGGACATGCAGATCCACGCGCCAGCGGACTGTTCATAAAAGTAGGGGAAGCCGGGGAGCGTATCCAGTCCAAGGTAGCTACTAAACACACGACTGAACTGGCGCATCAGAAAGAAGAACCAGCAGGTAAACGAGAGGTCTAACGGCAGGAAAAACCCGAGACCAATCATGAACGGATAAAAGGATATCATCGTATTGGACATCGCGTCCCACGGCTTTTCAGTGAGCTGTCTGCCAATAAAGTGTAATTTAAGATGAAGGTATGGAACGGCTGGGAAAAGGACATGTAATCCGTTCATGAGGTCTAAGAAGAAAGGGATAGAGAATCCAACCCATAATAGACCATTTCGCAAGAAATGCGGCGACTGTGTCATCGCTACTGGCAGTTGGATAATTGGAAATGCTAGTCGTTCGGTGTGCACCCATTGCCGGCGAACGAGGCTGTTGATGCAGTGGAGCATAAACAGCAAAACCAGCGTGAACACCGTCCAGACCAGCATGGGTCTAAGCCATGCTTTAAAGTGCTTCGGCTCGTAAAAGGAGGAATCTCCTTCGTAGTATCCGTTCAATACAGCATCAGGTGTACTGACGGTAAACCAAGGCGGGATGTAATGGAAAAAGAGTTCCTTCCATTCATTTTCTTGGGTGGTAAATTGGTAGGGGTGGAGACTGATAGCGAAGAGATCCTGCAACATCCCATACGATGCGATGGAGGTTGAAATCACAATCATCGAGTAGATGGTGAGGAGTTCTCCAGTTGATAATTGAATCCGTGGCCACAGTCGCGATATGCCGTTGTTGAGCACGACCAACCAAAACAGGATAAAAATCGGATAGATGAATATCGGCAGCGCAGTCGCTTCCGCTCGGTATTTCATCTCCGTAATTGTCACCCAGTATACATTGAAGGCAACAAGTGCCAGACCGATTAGGATAGCGCGTCCTGTTGCCCCTTTAGACTCCTGCGTTTTAATTCCTTCCAATCCTAATCTCCATCTTCACGAATGAGTTGAGCCCAAATATCCTCATACGTTCAGGGCTCTTCCCTCTCTAGCTGATTGGTAAATTTTTTCCAACAGTGCGACCGTTCGGCGTCCCTCTCTGCCATTAACTCTCAGGTCTCCACCTTCCTCAATAGCCTGAACGAAATCTTCGATGATACTGTGAATTGGGTTCTCAATTTGTTGGAGACGCTCCTCCAACCCTTCACCAAAGACGCGCATCGCCCCGCCCAGAACATCGTCAACCAGAATCCCACCTTCAGTCCCGTGCACTTCAGCGCTGAAATAGACACTTGTCGGGAAGGTTGTTGTTCCGACAATCACCCCTTTGGCACCGCTTTTGAAGTTAACGATGGCAAGCCCAATGTCCTCGGTTTCGATATCGTGGTTCATAATCGCCATCTCACCGTAGACCGATTCAAAATCACCCATGAACCAAGAAATGAGATCAAGCAGATGTGCTCCTTGATTTGCCAGAGAGCCGCCGCCATCCATCTCCCACGTTCCACGCCATCCTCCGTTGCGTTCAAAATACTCGTCGGCTCTGAACCATTTGAAGCGAACTTCGCCCAGAATTGGCTTACCGAGCCAGCCGCGTCGAAGGGCTTCCGCAACGCGATAGTTGGTGTCCACATAGCGGCTCTGATAATCGACAGCTAACTTGACGCCTGCCTCGTCGCAGGCGGCGATGAGGCGATCACAGGCTTCGGTAGAAACGTCCATCGGCTTGGTGGTAATCACATGCTTCCCCGCTTGTGCTACACGGATGCCGAGTGCTGCGTGGGTGCCGCTTGGCGTCATCATCATCACGCAATCGATATCACCGCGTCCCAGAATGGTGTCCAGATTTGGTGCCCACTCGGTGTTAAGCTCTTCAGCGATTTGTTTGGCAAGAGCTTCGTTCAAATCGACGACGCATTTCAGGTCAGCACCTTCGGTATTTTTAATTAATCGAGCGCGACTACTACCCACGCCTAAACCCACAACCGCGAAATTGACCATATTGTAATCCTTTTGTGTAAAGAGTTGTGTGTCAATACCTTAATTCGTTGCAAAACCTACAACCTCCACCGTTATCCTGATAGAAACAGACAGCGTACAGCAGTGGATAGGACTGCAATAGAGATGATATTTGTCATGAACTCATTCCCGTTTCATCGAATCCGGTTACGACGGCGGGAGTCTTAACAGGTTCTGCACAGATCAAATCGGGAGATTAAAACGTCTGCTCCCAACCGATATAATAGAGTCCACCGTTAAAGCCGAACGGCGCAGAACGCCCCGAATAGGTGAACACGCCCGGTGAATCAACTACAATATTTCCCCAAGCATCCACAATTTTTCCGATTCGGGATTGGCCGATGCGATTTTCATCAGGAGTGACATTGAATAAATTATTCGCACCAATTTTGATTCGACCGTATTCACCCAATCCATAGCTCAGTTGAACATCAGTCAGATATTTAGGCGTGAAGGTTTGGCTTTTGCCGTCATCAATCACGGTGTGTGCTCCGTGCGGATGAGAACAGGAATAATCAAAACACGCATTCTCATAATATGTAAAGCGTGTATTGTAGCACCTTCACTCATCGTTGGCAAGCGGAAAACAATTTTGCTATCATAAAAGTAACCTACAGCACCTATTGAGTCGGAAGTACATCCGTTAGAATTGAGAGCAATCCAGCAAAGAGGTTAATAGCAGACTTGGAATTTCGGCAAATTGCTCGTGTAATCCAAACAGCCCTTGGTTGAAATAAATTAGTAATAGATATAATCGCGTTGTAACTCTCTAGAATAGATAAAAGGTTTTTAATTGAAAGGAACTCTTACAATGTGCTATAATTATTTTGGTTTTGCATACCAAACTTCAATCATATCGTATAATTTCCTTCGATACAATCTTGATTATCCAGAATGGGAGTGAGGCACAAATTGAAAACAAATCGATCACGGTCACCAAACAAAGACGCAGAAACCACCAGAACGACAACCGATTCGCTTGTTGTGGCATCTCCCACAAAACAAACACTTCCCGCTCCAGTAGCAACGAAATCGGAGGGAGGCTTATTCGGGAGATGGAGGCATAAGGGCGATCCCAAATCAGATCAGATTAAACAGATTCTCCTTGACAATATCAGTGCTTTGCCAGAGAATGAAGCGCGGATGATGTTGGGGATTTTTTCCCTTTCAAAGACAACTATCCGGGAAATTATGATTCCCTTGTCGGAAGTAGTAGCAATTCATATTGCCACGCCGATTGAGCAGGCAAAGGCGATGGTACGGCATGCTAGCTATCAATATGTTCCGGTCTATGACGAGCGAATCGATCGGCTGACAGGAATTGTGAGCATCATGGACTTTTTGTACGCCCCAGTCGGAACAAACAAACTCGATTCTTTTATAAGGCCTGCATACTACGTCCCAGAAACAAAGCTGGCAGGTGATTTACTTGAAGAATTGCGGCTTGCCACGGAACCTGTAACAGTAGTTATTGATGAACACGGCAGCTGCGTTGGGTTTGTCGGGTTGGAAGACCTTTTTGAGCAGATTGTGGGTGAGATTCGTTATTCCCATAAGCGGCAGCCGCTACACGTTGAAGCACTTGGGAACAATTCGTGGACACTTGATGCACGGACACCGATCGATATCGTCAACACAACGTTAGGCACAAATATTCCCAAAGACGATTATGATACGATTGGCGGGTTTATGCTAAAAACTATTGGTCGGCTGCCGGAACAGGGCGAAAAAGTGGCCTATGATACCATCGAATATATCGTTGATGAAGTTTTTGACTATGGCATCACTGTTATCCACGCCAATCGGAGAGTATCACAGATTTCCGACAGCGATCGCAGCATCTAGAATGTGACCACAGATGACTTAACAGGCTCGTTGTGGCGAATTTATTGGTTCTATTTTAGGGCTATTGAAATCGCCACAACGCCTTCCCCCTCGCTTCACGCATGACACCGTGTAGTGCATGCTTTCTGAACACACCATACATCAATCTCCCCTGATACTCCATGCACACAGAGCACTGGCTGAAATCCGAATTAGATCAACTTCATCAAGCCGGGCTCTGGCGATCACTCCGTTCTGTCACGACAGCACCGACCGGGCGCGCCCTGCTTGATGGGCGCGATGTGATTCTCCTTGGATCTAACAACTATCTCGGTTTGAGTGTGCACCCGATAGTGACTGAAGCTGCCGCTACAGCTGCGCGAAAATACGGAACGGGCGCGAGTGCTTCCCGTCTGATGTCAGGCAACTGCGATCTTTACACTGAACTTGAGGCAAAAATCGCCAAAGTTAAGAAAACAGAAGCCGCCCTAGTTTTCGGTTCCGGGTATCTGGCAAATATCGGCACAATCCCTGTGCTGGCAGGCGATAGAGATCTCATCCTCAGCGATGCACTCAACCACGCAAGTCTCATCGATGGGTGCCGCCTAAGTCATGCGACAAAACAGATCTATCGACATTGCGACATCGAGCATTTAGAATCGCTGCTGACACAATCAACGAAATTCAGACGTAGGCTAATTGTAACCGATGGGATATTCAGTATGGATGGTGACATTGCACCGCTCCCTGAAATCTGTGAGTTGGCGGATCGATACGATGCAATGGTAATGGTTGATGATGCACACAGCTTTGGGGTTTTAGGGGAAAAAGGTGGGGGGACCGTTGAACATTTCGGGTTGGAGAATCACGGAGTTATTCAGATG
Organism: Candidatus Poribacteria bacterium; assembly: GCA_047517405.1. GTDB lineage: Bacteria > Poribacteria > WGA-4E > WGA-4E > PCPOR2b > PCPOR2b. Next base: position 6,831 of record JAKZSX010000485.1, read on the forward strand.
GGAACATTGAGCAAAGCAGTTGGCGGATTGGGGGGATATGTCGCTGGAAGTGCCGATTTGATCAATTTCCTAGTGAACCGAGCACGGAGTTTCATCTTCACAACGGGATTGCCACCCGCAACGTTGGCTGGTGCCTCAGCGGCACTTGATGTGATTTATTCCACTCCTGAGCTACGCCGACGACTGTCATCTAACGTTCTCCTGCTAAAAAACGCTTTATTGGAAAAGGGATTCCAACTCCTACCGAGTGAAACCCAAATTCTTCCGTTGATCCTTGGTGCTGCGGATGTTGCATCACGTTTCGCTGAAGTGCTGCTTTCGCACGGTGTATACGCACCTGCTATTCGTCCGCCCACCGTGCCGGAAGGAACAAGCCGGCTACGGCTTTCTGTGATAGCATCTCACACACCGGAAGATTTAGAGATAGCAGTTGAGGGGTTCGTGGCGGCGAGGGCTGCCACGTAGATCGACGGCGGCTCTCATCCAAGGCGGCATGATTGGCTGCCCCGCCGACATGAGTACACAGAATCCACCATAGAGGCACAGCGGTAACGCCCCTTAGAGCCTGCGCGATAGTTCAATCTGATCGAATGATGTAATCTCAGGATGTCCATGCCCCGCCGCGACTTTCGCATTGCCAAGACGTTTACACAGGCAGGTTTGCAGCCCGGCCGCGTGGGCTGCCTCTAGCTCAGGGGGCACATCGCTTAAAAAAAGAATCTGTGTCGGCGGCAAATCGAAGTCTTTAGCGATTGCCCGGTAACTCGCTGCTTCCCTTTTTGGCCCGATGGTAGTGTCGTAATGGCCCCGAAACAGGTGCAGCATGTTTCCAACCAGGGTATGCCCGAAAAACAGTTTCTGCGCCGCGATACTTCCAGATGAAAAAATTCGGACATCGCATGCGGCGTCGTTCCACGCTTGGATTGCAGGTAGAACATCACCATAGATGTGCGAGCGCATTTCACCACTTTCAAAGCCAGACCGCCAAATTAAGCCTTGAAGCGCTTTCAACCCTGTCGCTTTGACATCGCCCTCCATCAGTCGACAGACCTCTTCCCGGAGCAGTTGCTGCGGTTTTCCTACCTCAGTCTCGTTCCCACACCACGCAATGAAAGATTCATAACCGGCGTCTTTGGCGATCAGATCGCGCACCTCGTTTAACGCCGCCGAATCCCAATTCGCGCGCAGGTATTCATCCAATTCGCGGCGCACGAAAGGGAACATCACATCGTAGACAAAGCTAACTGACGAAGTCGTACCTTCGATATCGAGCAGGATTCCACGTCCGGAAAATTTCATCAGACTTGCACCACAGGCTCAATGTCGCTGGTAGGAGACAGGTAGACTGGTCCCATGCAGACAGGTGTGTAATTTTCATGGACAGGATTGTCAACGTAGTACGGTGTCCAGCCTGATGTGTCCTCAAACAAGCGAATGCAGCGGATGGTGCGGTCATCGCACAGGTCGAACCAATGCTGGGTACCGGTTGGCACGCTGATTAGATCACCGCTTTCCACTTGGATTGCAAAGACAGGCGCGTTATCTGGATGAATATGAAACAGTCCGCTGCCTTTGACGGTGAACCGCACTTCATCCTCGCTGTGCGTGTGTTCTTTGTTGAACTTTTCCAACATGGTGTCTAAGCCGGGGGTTTCTGGCGTGACATTAATTACATCCGCTGTCACAAACCCACCTTGTTCTTTGAGCCGTTCAATTTCCGGGGCGTAAGCGTCCAGAATATCTTCGTTTGTCGCTTCGGGACCAACGCGGCCTTCGACATCCCACTTTTCATACGAGATACCCAATGGTTCCAGAAATTCACGAATCTCTTGGTGATCGGTAATATCTCGGTTTTCTTCCTGAATTCGAATGCTAGCCATAATGTTCCTCCTCACTTCAAATTAAAGGTTACTTGTTGAAACCGGCATCGCTCCGGCAAATGTCGGATGCCGGGCGACGCATTCAAATAGAAACTCAAAAATTTCGATATGTCGTTTCGCTTCGTCTAGATCACACCCCCAGGTATACAGACCGTGCCGTCGAATTAAAAATGCGTGCTGAATAGGAAACTGGGAATCCTTCAAACATTGGCGAACCTGTTCGGCTAACACGGGGATATCTTGCGTATTGTCAAAGACCGGCACCCACTCAGAGTGCTCATGAGTCGTTACACCGGCAAGTCCCTTGAGCATTTCATAGCCTTCGATTCCGAAACCGTTGTCCTTGAAATAAAAATCTGAAAGCAGTGTTCCCCAGATAGAGTGTGTGTGCATCACCGCCCCAACATCAGGTTGTTCAGCAACGACAATATGTAGTAGTGTCTCGGCAGATGCTTTCGGCTGCTCAGGAACGATGGGGAAGCCATCGCCATCCACACGCACAAAATCGCGTGGCAACAGGCTACCTTTATCTTTTCCACTTGCGGTAATTAGCAATTCCAGCGGCTCACGACGAATCACCAGACTGTAGTTACTACTGGTACCAAGCGACCAACCACGAGCATGAAATTGATTACCAACCTCGCGTAGCGCGTTTATCTCTTTTTCAAAGCCCTTAAGGGGTATCCCATCCAAAGCTTTTTCCCTACGGTTAACTACTACAAGATGTGCGGCGGTGTTTTGGGTATTTTCCGTTTTTCCTTTGACAAAAAAACAGAACTAGGTACAATATTGTAACGCATTTTGCGAAAGACATCAAGCGAAAGTAGCACCCAAAAAACATGGGCAGTCCTCAAATCAAAGTAATTACCGAATTCATCATATAGCCATGAGTAGGAGATGACACAATGGATTTAACGCAACAGGACATTCACCACTTTCAGGAACAAGGATATCTTGTCATTCCCGAATTTTTCTCCCGACGCGAGGTAAAGGCAATGCAGGCTGAACTCGACCGCCTGTTTCGAGACGGCTTGTTGCGTAACATAGCAACCGATGGCGACGGAAAAACACACTCAACCACACAGTTCAATTTCCAAATCTGTCCGATTTATCACAAGAGTGACTTCTTCAGGGCAATGCCGTTTGACTCCAAAATTGTCAAAGTGGTAACGCAACTCATCGGCGACCGAATCATCGAGCATCTGGATCAGATTTTTCTGAAACCTGGTCATACCGGCTCACCTACCAATTGGCATCAAGACAATGCCTACTTCAGGATTAGCGACCCTTTGCGCGGTACAGCGATGTGGACAGCTATCCACGACGCGACGGTCGCTAACGGGACTCTTCGCGTTATCCCCGGCTCTCATAGGGAGCAGTATGAACACTCCCGCGACCCTCACAGCGACCATCATATCCGATGTTACCCACCAGAGGAGCGTGCTGTGTCCCTTGAGTTGCCCGCAGGAGGTGTTGCATTTTTCTGCTACGGCACCGCTCACGCGACTAGTCACAACAATACGGACAAATCCCGTGCCGGCTTGGCGATTCACTTTCTGCATACTGATTACGCCGAACCGCAGCTAGTCGAAGAGAATCGGACGACCCGCCCTTACCTGACAGGCATAGAAGCAACCGGCGGCATCAAGGAATACGGCATCAAGATCGAAGGGACCTGGGAGCAGGAGGTGGAACGTGCGCTCGCCGAAGCTGACACCGCTGCATAGCACCGGTTCTGGCTATAATAACCGAAGCCGAATTTACCGTGGCAACTCCATTATCCCTGATAAAATTGTCGGGCTCCGGATATCATCCCGGCAATTTTGGTTGAAGGGTCAACGGTGCAATATCCTGCGCTTGCTGTCTCAGCTGACGGATGAAATCGACCTCAAGCCTACGGTTATGTTCCACTGTCCACTTCCTCGCGTCGTCCCGATTGCCTAAATAGAAGCGCGAACCTACCAAGCAAATCCCTACCGCATCCACATAACGTTCCTCACGTATAGAATCCACTAACAGGTAGAAAACTGCCGTACTGATTGCGCTGGAGATTAATCCATTTTTTAGCTTGCCAACATAGATCTGCCCAGCACCGGGCAGAACGGTGGACATCCATTGAGCCAACCGGGGAGACTTGAAGGGCAAAGGTGTGTTTGCATACGTCATGTCAGCAAGCTGAGCGGAAACCTGACTGAGCGGGGTATCCGGTTGAAGTTGTTGTACTGAGCGGAATTCTGATATCGCTTTGAACCAAGCCTGTTCATGAATATAGCACCAACCCCGCAGATATCGTGCCTGTGCTGCTGTCTCTCCGCCTGTCTCCGCGTTAGCAACGTGAAAAAAAGTTGCTCGGGCGGTTGAATAGTTTTTGGCATCAAAATAAGTTCTGCCAAGCATCAATTGCGCGTGGAGATAAAGCGGAGATTCAGGAAAATTTTGCGTAATCTCCTCGAACTTTTGCCGAGCCAGTGCTTGATTTCCTTGACGATAATAACTCAATCCAATCCGGTAGCGCACAAGGTCTACCTTGGATGTATCAGGATGATAAAAAAGTAGCCGCTTGTACTCGAGGATTGCAGCGCGATAAGTCCCCTGGTCAAAAAGGCGATCGGCGTAGAGGGACTGGCGGATTTCGGATTGGGGTTGGAAGATGGCAAGTAAGGAAATTAAAAAGTAAGAGAGCATCAGCAAACCCCTTAAGTGAACAAGAAAAACATTGGGAAGGGAAAGGATGAACGGCAGAAATGGTTTACCCCTTCAGTCAGACTCCTTCACAGTAGCTAAAAGCGAGTGTCTAATAATACGAATGTCATACTAGGCGGTGGCTTATCCGAAGCAGCGAATAGATTAGATTCGGAAATCTGCTTTCGGACTCTATCTCGGAGCTGATTTTCGTGTCGCTGGTTAAAAGCCTTCGCGGACTGCCAGCTATCATAAATGTTGTTAATATAAAAAAAGAATCCGATGATACCCAGTGGAATTGCAACTTCGTAGCGTTCTTGATCGGTATAGTAAGCTGTTCCTGCAGCAGTCGCACCAACGACCAAAAGGGCATACGCTCCAGCCGAATAACGTCCACTGTAAATCTGTCCAAGCCCCGGGAAAAATGTCGAGAGCAAACCGGCGGTGACAGGAGATCGGCGAGGGAGCAATTCGGCCTGTTGAGCCATACGTATTGACTGATCGCTCATCTCCGCGAAAGGTGTTTGTGAATGTTGTGTCCGTACCAACTGCCACTCCCTTACTGCGGAGGTCCAATCTTTTCTGTCCATATAGATTGTTGCAATAATAAACTGTGCACGTGGTGCTAATTCGCTCTCTGGATAGTCCGATAAAAATTGCTGCAACGATGTAATAGAGGTGGCTTGATTACCGCTCAGAAGCTGGCATTGGGCAATATTGGATCGAGCGCGCTCAATGAATGGACTTTGTGGATAGTTTTGGATTAATGATTGATAAGCCTCTATTGCTGCGTTCAATCTTCCCGCATTCTGATATGCTGCAGCGATATGGAGTTGAACAAAATCCCCTTGGGCTGTATCCGGGTAAAGGAATAGATAGCGTTGATATTCATGCGCAGCATTCAGGTAGTCCCCTTCTTGAAAGAGGGATTGCGCAAAGCCCAATAGATTATCAGCATCAAAGGTTTGTGAATGGACAGGGAAAGAGAAGAACAGAAAAAGACAGGAGAAACACCAACAAAGGAGTAAAAAGGGGGATGTCAATTTCATGTAAGTATTGGGATAAAACGTTTGCTGGGGGAACGTTCCGGTTCAGCTTGAGGGTCACAAAAGTGTATTGCGGATTTATCTGAGAGGTCTCTTAACCTGAAGAAGCCGCTTGGCGTAAGGTGCAGATTGCGCGATGGAGGTCATCTTGCCCGAAAATGGCAGTGCCAGCCACTAAAATTGTCGCCCCACAAGGTCCAACCAGCGCGGCGGTCTCTTGGTTGATGCCGCCATCAACTTCGATTGCGACGTTCATTTTTCGGGTTTGAATCAGCTGCCATAGTTGGTCAATTTTGTTGAGCGTATCCATTTGGAACGACTGCCCACCGAATCCAGGTTCGACACTCATTGGCAAAACTAGGTCAATATCCGCAAGATAGGGTTCAACCGCTGCTACGGGTGTCTTAGGTCGCAAGGCTATGCCAACTTTGACACCGTGATTCTTAATCTGATTAATAATTGTGGGGAATTGTTCCTCCAGTTCAATATGAACTGTGATAAGATCTGCGCCCGCATCAACGAAGGCGTCAATGTATGCCTGTGGTTCAGTGAGCATTAGATGCACATCAAAGGGCAGGTCTGTATAGGATCGAATTGACTTGATAAGTTGAGGTCCCATAGTTAAATTCGGGACAAAGTGCCCATCCATCACATCAAGGTGGATAAGGTCAGCACCTGCCTCAGCCACTCGGCGAACCTCCTCACCGATTCGGCTAAAATCTGACGCCAGCATGGACGGTGCGATCATAATTTTTCGTTCCAGCACTTACTCACCTCACAATACCCATCTAATCCTGTCAATACTATCCATCTCATTTTGAAAACTGTTACGCCCTGTTTACCAATCAAACTCTAGCGTTTTAACCAACACATTGTCTTCATAGATACGCATCGTTGCTTTACCCACAACGCGCACCGGTGGTTTCTCAACAAGCGTATCGGATCTATACCATCCATCAACAACCTTGATTAGCTTTTTACGCTCATCTTCTACAACAATCCGTACTCGCTTATGAGACGCACCGGTTGAGGAGACTGGATGTTTTATCTCCAGATAGCCCCCCTTGTCTTCTTTCTTTAGCTGAGAGCCGCTAATTTCAAAATTGACCGTCTGTCCGACCCGAATTAGTTCTCCCATACTCGGCTGATGACTGATAATCACACCTTGATTGATCTCCGGGTGTAATTTATAAACTGACTCACCGATTTGGAGTCCGTGTGATTCGAGCAAGGAACGTGCCTTATCAATTGGCACAAGGCGGAGGTCAGGCATTCGCAGCACTTTTGAGCGGATACCCAAGCTTAATAGCAAATGAACCTCGCCATCATACGGGTGGAGAGTAGTTGCCCGAGGAGTTTGCGCGATGACAGTATGCGCTTCTGGATACCGATCGGTGTAGACAGCTGCAACCCGTCCGCGCCGCAATCCAATGTCTGCGAGTAACAGCTCAGCATCACTCAGCGACCTCCCTGTAACATCAGGTATCGCAACTTTTTCACTACCCGAACTCAAAGTCAACCGAATAGGCTTGTTCAACTTGATTTTAAAATTCGCCGATGGTTCTTGCTCAATGACTTGCCCTGCTAGAAAGTCTGCGCTCGGTTTTGTTTCCTGCACAGGATCGACTGCCAATCCTGTACTGTTAATAAGCAACGCTGCTTGTTGGTAATTTTGTCCTATCAGGTTGGGCACAGCAACTTCCGGGGTGCGGACTTGATACGGAATGACCCAAAAGAGGAAAACCAACCCAACGATACCAATGATTCCGAGATAAAGCAGTGCAACTTTAATAACAGCAAATAATATGGAATTTCGACGCATATTCAACCTATTAATCTGTTGAGATTTCCCTACAAAAGAATCGATCGCCTGTTCTCACGTGATACCCGTTTATAAAGGCACGAGCGTCCATTTCCTTTTTGTTTGCGGGTTGGACGCGATCTAACCGTAAGTGCTTGCCTCCCAATTCGTCGGGTTTGCTTTGTCCCCCAATTTTATCCGGGTTGTCCTTTCCGGTAAAGACGACAAGCTCTTTGTCAAGTGTAATCTCGACTGTACCGCTGGGAAATCCCGCAGAATTCAGATAATCAACAACAGTACAAGCAGTTATTTTTAAACGGAGGTCATCGTCTGTAGGATTTTGGCTTGTTTTTGCCCAAGTATACGCACCGGGCCAAATTGAAACACCACGCACCAGATTGCGAATTCGATCTGCCGGCAGGTTCCAATCAATTTGACCAATCTCCTTAGTGAGTCGCGGAGCATGAGTTGATCGCGAGTGATCTTGGGGTTGATGCGGTGGCGGACCATCTGAGATACGCGCTAACGCTTGAATCAACAGAGAGGGTGCTAGATTCGCCAATCGGACTGAAAGGTTAGCAGCATCATCTAACGCATCAATTGGCAGACGATTTTGCAGAATAATATCTCCCGTATCTTCTCCTTCATCGAGCAGCATAATCGTGACGCCTGTTTCTGTTTCACCGTTAATGAGCGCCCATTGAATTGGAGCAGCACCTCGATATTTCGGGAGGCACGAGGGATGCACGTTGAGGCAACCGTAAGGCGGAAGCGCTAGCACCGATTTAGGAAGGATCTGACCAAAAGCAACAACGACGATTACGTCGGGCTGAAGTTCTTTGAGCACACGAACAAAATCACGGTGTCGAACCCGCTCCGGTTGATAAATTGGGAGATTGTGCGTAGCAGCAACAACCTTAACAGGAGGCGGGGTTAGTCGCTTCCCTCTACCACTTGGACGGTCTGGTTGTGTTACAACACCAATGAGCTCGAACCTCTCCGCAATCAATTTTTCTAAGCTCGGAACGGCAAATTCACTTGTTCCCATGAAGAGAATCTTCATTTTCAGTCACCGTATTTCCTGATGATTCCGGTTCAGATTCAAGCAGTTCTTGATCCTCGGGGCGCAGCAGATCGGTAAAAAGAATTCCATTGAGGTGGTCAATTTCATGTTGCAATACGCGTGCCATAAGATTGCTCGCATCAAACTCAATTTTATCCCCATTCGGCAGCAGTCCTTCCACTTTCACAATCGCAGCCCGCCGCACAATCCCTCGCACCCCTGGCAAACTGAGGCACCCCTCTTCACCCAGCTCTTCACCGACGGTCATTGTAATAACGGGATTAATTAAGGCAACCCGCGGATACTCCGGGAGGTGTTTTTCGATGTCAACGACGATAATTCTTTTGGACACGCTAACTTGAGGTGCTGCCAGACCAATCCCTTCCGCCTCGTACATAGTCTCAAACATATCTTCGATAAAGGGATGTAGATTTGCGTTAATCTCTTGGACAGGTACAGCTTTTTGTCGTAAGACGGGAGCATTATTGGTTTGGATTTCTAAAACAGCCATAATGTAAGACGTGATGCGTGAAACGTGGATAGATCTATAAATTGATTAAAACCGATCTGAATCACAAGCTCATTAAAACCAAATGTGAACAAGCGGCACAACAAGGCTATCTGGTTCATCGGGGTCCCAACCGTGCCGTCCGACACCTTGGATGGGTGACCGTCGCGGAGGGGTAATATGTTGCGGCGAAGTAGGAATCAATTCTTCCGATGGATTTTTGTCATGTGTATGCAGCCAATCCCAGAAACCGATAAAGAGGGCAAGTGATGCTGCAGATGCGCCAATAATCCTGAAATCTGTCCCGGAGAGTTCGGGCGCAAATTCATTTTGGCGAATCATTTGGATGCCACGTACGCCCACATAGCTGTGAATCGCTGTAAATGGCAGGGCAATGACAGTGACAATCTCAAAGCGACGTAATGCGCTTTCGCGGTAAACTTCCTCCTCTTGCTGACGAGTAGAGGAGGTCTCCTCCTCCGAACCTTCCTGAGATTGGGCAGAAACATTAGTCGCAACCAGCGCGGTTAAAATCAGAACAACGAGTAATCTAATTTTCGATCTGGTTCGCTTCATCATAATCTCCTCGATGATGAAATAGATGAATCATCAACATCCCAGCACCGATACAAACGGCAACATCGGCAACGTTGAAAGTGGGCCACCAAAAACCGGGGAGTCGGAATTGAATAAAATCTGTGACTTCTCCAACACGGATACGGTCGATAAAGTTACCGAGTGCCCCCCCAAGCAGAAAACTGAGTGCAATCCTCATCCACAAACTGTCGCGGAACTGCCTATAGTAGTAGGCGATAAAACCGATAGCAATAATTGAGATAATAACTAGTAACAGACTTTGCCCCGGCATTAATCCAAACGCGGCACCGTCATTCGTGTCATGGCGTAGGTTCAATATGCCCTGAATTATCACATGTTGGCCGTGGCGTGGGATATGTTGTTGGACCAGCCATTTGGTGAATTGATCCACTAGTAACACAGGCAAGCCAACACCAAATAGCGGTAAAATCAATTTGAGTGCGTTTCTCTGCATGAGGCATATCCTTGTGTATTATGATGCGTGATAGGCAGCACTCGGGTCGGAACGACAGACACAGGAAAATTGAGGCAATTCACAAAATTTGAAGAGATTCAGACGCCCTTACGCACATTTGTATATTTCAAATCTCACTCGTGACCCGTTACGCTTTGACTTGTCCCTTCCTCTAGCGATTGCTCCGAACGCGCGCCTCCATCTGCAAGGTTAGAGAGGTCAACATGGGAAATCCAATTTTTGAAAAAAATGCTCGACAATTCAGACTCATCTTGGCGTTGAGCACAATCCGCAGCCGAAGCAGGAGCCTCCCACATTCGGATCAAAGCGTGGGTTTGTTCGGAGAAAAAAGGAATGATTGGCGCAAACCGCTGTATCAAAGCGTATAAAATCTCCAATAGTGCTGTTTGACACGATCTCTTTTCCTGCGCTGTTTCCGACGCATTGAACCGATGATCGCAGAATTGTTGAAGATCTGATTGGCAGAAATCTCTCAGAAGACACCACGCCCGATAAAAATCACGTCGCTGATAGGCGAAATCTACGAATGGGATTGCTTTGGCGGTAGTAGCTAGCACTTGTTTATCCGGCGTCAGCAATGGTTGTAGAGAGGAATCGTGTAGGTCAAGGGAGAAATCTTCGAGATAACTCAATATCATGGTGAACAATTTTTGAATGGTGTTGTATTCATCCTGACACTGTTGGAGGTGCACCCCGATCAATGACGGGTCCAGATCGGGCTGGAGGCAGAGCAAGCGTAGCACATCTTTTGGATATTTATCCATCCAGCTTTGGCTGACATCAACCGACTGAACATTTGAAACATCACCTGTCAGCTCCACGTTCGATGGTGCTGAACCAGAGATAGCAATTGAAGTCAAAATGAACTGAGTAAACCATTTATGGAATTGATCTGAGTAAAAGAAGTAAACCTTAATAGGCTCAATATTATTTCCCTTGACTGCAAGATTGTTGATTGCGTTAAGAATAACAGCGAAGCGTCCATCAAGGGTTGTAAATTCTTTCCGAAACTCTTTTGCATCGCAGTTTAGGCATAAAGTATTCGGAGGCAGCAGATCTTCAGCAGCCAACTTAAACCAGCTATCGGCACCGCGACGACTCACCAAAGTACGAACAGCTTTGACAATTCGGGCGTCAGACAGTTCTCCTCCACACTTTTGGCACTGAAAAATAGGAATGGGAGTTCCCCAACCTCTGTAACATGAAACAAATGGCGGCGAAAGATCTTGGATCGTTTGTTGTATCCAATCCCTATCTTTAGGGCTATAGTGTGTCAAATGTTCATCTGAAGAGGTCAAACGCTCTCGCAATTGGTTATTGTCCAAGGCGAAGATCCATTGTTGAACAGGCCGAAATAAGGCAGGTGTTTCACACATCCAACAGTGGGGATGCTGCACCTCCTCAAATCCCGCTGATATTAGATAGCCCCGTTTTTCCAGTTCAAAAGCGATGAATTTTCCTGCGTCGGAAACTTCAAGTCCACAAAACTGCTCGGAATCTTCTGTTAGACACCCCACATCATCAATAACGGATGTAATCGGAAGTTGCAGATCTTGAGCAATTTGATAATCATAAGGGTGGTGCCCTGGGGTGAGATGCCGTACCGCAGTCAAGGGTTGAGATGTAGTCTCCTCATTTAATGCACCATCATGTTGAGAAGGATTCGGGATAACAACTACCGGCAGGTCTGTGTCTAGGAATGGATGGGCGCAGATGCAATCCGTCAGTGTATCAACCGAACAGGTTTGTAATCGATTTAAGCCTGCCCGCTGGTCCGGTGGAAAGTGAGTTGAGAAATCTTCTTCAGCAAGAAGAAGGATTTCACCGCCCAATTCAGCAATCCAATATTTACTATCTGCCTTCACCCCAATGGCAACACTTCCAGCAAGATGCCATAGATCTTGAAGCCAAGCTAGAAGATAAACGTCCTCGCCAAACTCTTCTAACCCAATGCTAACAGGAAATTTGACGTACCCCGAATATGCCGGAGATGGTCGAATGTTTATCTCATCCACATCGAGTAGGGTACTACATTTCGGACACGAAGTACCCAATTTTTGATCTTTATCCAAATAACCCGATTCCTGCAATGTGCTGAAAGCATTGATAATCTTCGCCTCATCGCGTGAATCCAGGCTTTTGCCTTTTTTCCAATTCCCAAAAATCCCAAGTGCTTGTAGTTGATTTTGCTGTTGTTCAACCTCACGTTGGAACTCACGCCGACACTGCCGGCGAAATCGGAGCGCATCAAAGGTGCCGTCTTTACACTCCCGATCCAGCGCCTTCGTTTCAACAGCAGCGGCATAATAATTCCAATGCGGTGCATACTCCACACCTATCCCTTGCATCATGTTGACCTTAAGAAAAATGTCCTGGTAGATCTTACCTTTAAGCACATCCAATTTCAGGTGATGGGTAGCCGTGGGCATTTCTCGAAGGCTGTAGGGGGTCGATTCTGCCCGTCGAATCAGTTGGGCATAGATATCAATCTCATCCCATAATTTCAGGATTTTTTCTTCAGTCAACATTTTCAACCACCATTAAGGTGCACCGAGAATCGCAGGGATTCAGGAGTTCTAAATAGATGGACATCTAAAAGGTTCCCCTCAACATACTTTGTAGTATTCTCAAAAAGATTAGTAGAATTAGTGGTGAAATATCAATCCCCAAGCCCCCTGTCATAGGACGAAGAACACGGCGAATCGGATCTAGCACTGGATCAACCAGTCGATTGGTCATCCAATAAAGTTTTCTTACCGTCATATTACCAGAAAAATTCACAATCCAAGATAATATAATGTTGGCAAAGACGATGATTGAGTAAATCCCAATCGCTTCGGCCACAAGAGGTATTAACATTTCCATAGTCGGGAGTCCTTCCAATCTCACTCAATTTGCGAGTTCTTCAGCGCGTTTTGTCGCAGCACTTACTGCATCAGCGATAATTGCCCGCAGGCGTCCACTCTCCAACGCATATAGTCCCGCCGCCGTTGTTCCGCCTGGGGTTGTCACCCGGTTTTTTAGCACCGCTGGATGTTCATTTGTGTCCTCAAGCATCTTGCACGCCCCGAGCACAGTTTGTAGGGCAAGTTGGTATGCGTCGGGCCGAGTCAGTCCAACCTGTACCCCTGCATCAGCGAAGGCTTCAATGAATAGGAACACAAAAGCGGGACCACTACCACTTAAACCGGTAACAGCGTTCAGGTGCCTCTCCTCCATGACTAGCGACTTACCCGCAGCGTTGAAAATTTCTTGTGTTACAGCGATGTGCTCTGTTGTGGCTGCACTTCCCGCCGCGATTGCGGAGATCGCTTCTCCCACAGAGGCGGCGATATTCGGCATCACACGAACAACTGGCGGGGGCGGCGAGGTGAAGTACGATTCTAATTGCGTTGTTGAAACACCTGCCGCAATGCAGATAATCCACTGGGACGAAGATTGGAGGGTAGCGGCAATTTCTGGGAAGACATCTGGGACGTTATTCGGCTTGGCTGCATATAGCAGGCAGTCCACATTTTCCACCAATTGTGGAATGTTTTCCGCACTATTGACCCCTAACTCTTCACACAGTTGGTCAACGAGGGGACGATAGACATCTGTTATCCAAATCTGCTCAGGTGGCAGCAAATCATGCACAACGCCTCTGACAATTGCACCTCCCATATTGCCGACAGCGATGAAACCGACTCGAAGTTTTGTATCCAAAGTGCTATGCTCCTATTTGCGTCAAACGTTTTATGCTCGCTCTCCAAAGATTGCGGTACCCACCCTGATGAGATTCGCACCTTCCTCAATGGCAACTTCAAAATCATTGGTCATCCCCATTGACAGGTTATCCATCTCAACGTTCGGAAACTGCTGGGCAATAATCTTCTCCCGGAGTTGCCGGAGCAATACAAACATCGGACGCACTGCTTCGGGGTCAGGCAGAAAGGCACCGATTGTCATCAATCCTTTGATCCGGACATGGGTGTAAGGGTGTGCACTTTCGATGAAGTTTAGCGTTTGATCCGGTTCCAGACCGTATTTGCTGGGTTCAGCGGAGGTGTTGACCTGAACGAGCACCTCTGTAGTGTGATTCAGCTGAGCAGATCGTCGATCGATTTCAGCAAGGAGGCGTAGGCTATCCACAGAGTGGATGAGGTCAAAAATCTGTAAGGCTTGTTTCACTTTGTTTCTTTGCAAATGACCAACTAGATGCCACCTTACGGAATGGTCAATCTGGGGGTGTTTACTTTGTGCCTCTTGGACACGATTTTCACCAATTTCTGTAATCCCTGCGTCAATTGCCTCTACAATTAGACTTGCGGGCATGGTTTTAGACACAGCAACGAGCCCTATTGAACTTGGGTCACGTCCAGTACGTGTGGCAGCCGCAGCAATCCGATCTTGGATCTGTGCAAGATTTTCGCGAATAGAAGCCATTGTTCTCCTCCCACAAGAGCAAATTAACGGAGATGTGCGAAACTTCTAAATGATAGCATATTTCAAGAAGCGATTGCAAGACCAACCTGCCGGTTAGCACTTCAACTTCTAACCTTCCAGAGAGTTGCGGGGTCATAGGCCTCCCCGCGCTTAGGCAAAAATTGTCGCAGATGTCGCCCGCCCAATGCGAATCCGGCAAGCCCTGGCATCCCCCGATCCTCATTTTCAACACAGAGGACATAATCATATCCCGCCTCAAGCAGTGCACCGATGATTGTTCCCCAATTCAACTGTCCGCGTCCAGGCACACGGTATTGCCACCACCAGTTCCCAATAATTCCTTGACGAAAGCGCATCTGTGGACTGACTTCACAATCCTTCACATCGGCATAGTACCACTTGCCAGAAAACATGCGGATAGCATCCTCTGCCGGTAAAATCCCCATCCAGAGCCAGTGGGAGGGATCGCAGGATAAGCCCAAGTTATCGGAGGGTATTGCATCGAGGATGCGTTCCCACATCTCCGGATTACAGGCGATGTTGCCCATTCGTACCGCACAATCGAGCGCAATCTTTACGCCCTTATCTTCAGCAAAGCGGATGACAGGCGTCCACATCTCTTTGAATCTGTCCACCAGTTCAACCGATCTATCGCCCGGGTTTCCGGGGTCCGAGGAAAATTGTCCGTAAAAATGCCAACTGACGGGGCTACCCGCGTAGGTCACGAGGGCTGGCGCGCCGAGGATGCTTGTCGCTTCGATCGCCCGTTTGAGATTTTCACGGGCAGCTTCACGCACTTCGGGATCGTCGTCCAGCAGATTGTTGTGGGCACTTAGCGCGGCGAGATAGATATCGTGTGACCGCAAGGTTTCGTTGATTTCATCACCACCCGCTTGTAGGATATGCTCGGGATCAAATGTTCCACTAGCGTTAGGACGGATTGCGTCGAAACCGTTTACTTTCGCCCATTTGGCGCACTCTTCGAGGCTCCATGCACCTCCACCTGCACCTGTACTAAAACTGATGTCCATAATTTTCCCTCTTTCTCTGAATATTTCAGATT
>JAKZSX010000486.1:0-4351 GCA_047517405.1 Candidatus Poribacteria bacterium
GCAACAGGGATTCAGACACCAATCGGTATCAAGGTCTTCGGGAAAGATCTGATAAAGATTGAAGAAATTGCGGTTCGCATTGAGCAGGAATTGCTTAAACTTCCTGGTGCTGTGGGACCGTATGCAGAGCGGATTGGCAACAAACCGTATCTTGAATTTCATATCGATCGGAAAGAAGCGGCCCGCTACGGGATTAAAATCGGGGCGGTGCAACAGATCATCATGACTGCAATCGGCGGCATGAACCTCACGACGACTGTCGAAGGGCGTGAACGCTTCCCCGTCCGTATTCGCTATAAAAGGGAATTGCGTGACAACGTTGAAGCGTTACAGCGGGTGTTGGTTCCAACACCAAAAGGTATACAGATTCCGCTTGGACAATTGGTCCGAGTCGAGCGCCGTCCGGGTCCGGCAAAAATCGCTTCTGAAAACACACTTCTATTCTCCCGAATATTCTGCGATGTAGATGTAGATGTGATTGGACTGATCGATTTTGTGGCAGTAGCACAGAGGATACTCGACGAAAAAATCAAGCCGACATTGCCACAAGGATATTTCTATTCGTTCAGTGGGCAATATGAGGCGGAGTTGGAAGCCCGTTCTCGGCTGCTGGTCGTTGTCCCGGTATGTATCGCTGTGATTTTCATGCTGCTTTATATCAAGTTCCGTTCCCTGTCTGCGATGCTGGCGATCTTCCTCGCGATTCCGTTTGCTTTTGTCGGGGGCATATGGCTGCAGTGGTTCATGCAGTATGTACCTCCCGCGCTCGGCGGTGGCTATGCAATTAAGTACAGTACCGCCGTGTGGGTCGGATATATTGCCCTTTTTGGTGTTGCTGTAGAAGACGGGATTGTGTTGATGGAATATTTGCTCGAAAGGGTGCGAGCAGGCGAACCGGTTGATGTAGCTGCGGTCAACGCGGGTTTGTTACGTGTGCGTCCCATCATCATGACAACTACTACGACTGTGCTAGCACTTGCCCCAATCATGCTGTACGAAACCAGCACCAACACCGGGGCAGAATTGATGAAGCCAATTGCTGTGCCGACCTTCGGTGGGATGATCACTGCGACAGCTGCCAACTTGATTTTAGCCCCCGTTTTGTTTTCACTGTTTTATTGGGTGGAAAGCTGGGGCGATCGACATCAACGTCCAAGAGACGAGGAAGCTGTGAAAAAAGAAGTGCCACCAACGTCATCTACGAAAGAGGTCGTCCCTGAAGAAAAGGTGGTTGCCCCTACCGATGAATCAACAGATGACCCAAAACAGGAAAGACCTTCAAATGCGAGGTTGATACCGCGTCTTATCTACCTACTGACGAATCGACTGACAACAAAAAACAGGAAGAGGAAGAAAAAGGAGATTGGAGAGGAAGAGTGCGAGTAAAGACGTTAATCTTCTAGCCTTCCATTCACGTTTATTGGAGGAGGATATGAAATTGAAAACGGTATACCAACTTGGGCTCCTTATAGCACTATCCTTAATACCTACACTGGGGTTCGGCATTGAACTCGATCAATATAAGCATGTCGCTGAGGGCGTAACAGGAAGCATTGGACGTGGAATCACGCTTTTTAACAAAGAACTGGAATCCGCTCGTACGGAGGAAATTTCACTGGGGATCCAGTTGATCCCTGATGTCTTACACCTCTCAGTGCCCTTTGGTAATTATGAGGTTGATACCCGTGGTCATATTAGCGATGCACTACCGATCGGTCTAATCAATGTCAATACGGTGGGCATAGCACTGACTTTGGCGATACCGGGGCACTGGTCACCGTTTATAGGGATTGGCGGCGATTTTTACTCGTTCGACGAACAATTCAGTACGCCCGCGAACATTCAGAACACGTTTGGAGCGAAAGGCTATGGCGGCTTGCGAGTCCGCTTGATTGAAAATATCTTTGAGGTAGTGCAACTCCATGGAGCGATTGCCTATCAATTTAGCCTATTAAAACCGAACATCAGTGTGCCGAACAAACCCGAAATTGACGACCTGTTGCTGAACCGTCATGGCGTGATGTTTCAATTAGAGCTGACCGGTCTGTAACTGACCGACGATGATAACATTATAGTTTTGGACTGTAGGGAACCCTCCGGGTACAGGCGGCATGCCCTTGATACAAATCCTAAAAGTGTGCGGTGTGAAATACCTCTGTTTGAGTATCAAGATATGGTCAGGTTGGCAGAAAGGGGGCACTCGGCTGGGAGTAGCTAGTGCCATCGGTGCCAAAATAGGGATTGGAGGGAAACACCCGGCGATTCTCAGAAACTATAATCTTCTAGAGGTTGGTGAATCCGCTATTGCAAAAAAATAGCCCTCAGTCGAATCCAAGACCGAGGGCTGAACAGATAACCTATAAACTCAAACTACTCTTGGTGAAGCGTTGGTGACCGCCTCGGGGGACCGAACTCTTGCTCTGTCAGCGGAATGGCGTGCTTCTTATAAACCTGCACTCGATAGGAGCAGTTGTCCGCTATAAACAGTAGCCCATCTCCATTGATCGTCACCGATGTTGGACGCCTCAACAATTTCTGTGGCTCAAGATTCGCCATATCCCGCAGACGATTAGGACTAGCGTTTGTCATCATATAATCGATCGCGGTCTCTGACAGCGTTGCATCTCCTAGGAATTTTTCCACGTACCTTGGTTCCGAATTGAACAGTTGTACGCGATTATTTCCACAGTCAGCCACGTAAATATCGCCGTGCTCGTCTACTGCGATATCAGTAGGTCTGCTGAACTCGCCATCCTCGCAGCCTGACTTGCCGAATGCGAAGATAAACTCGCCCTCGGAATTGAACTTCTGCACCCTGTCGTTGCGCCAATCTACGACGTAAACATCTCCCAACTCATCCACGGTTATGCCCCAAGGCATATTGAATTCGCCTTCTCCATCGCCGTAGCTGCCCCACTTCGAGATAAACTCGCCGTCCTTGGTAAACTTCTGGGCTCTGTGATTCATGCTATCGGCGACGTAGATATTTTCTTCGGCATCGAAGGCGATCCCCGCGGGAGCATTGAGTTGTCCATCTCCGTTGCCATACTCCCCCCAGGTGCCGAGAGACTCACCATCTGTGTTGAACGATGCAATACAATGCTTCGCTTCGTCGGAGATGTAAAGATTCTCCTCATTGTCGGCAATAATTGCAACTCCCCACGTCGCCACACCGCCAATTTCGCCCAAGTTATCCTCATCCACGGAATACTTTCTAATCATCGATGCGTCGCCATTTCGACACATTATGTACAGGCGGTTTTCCTTTCCAAGCGCAACATCAACAGGAAAGTTGGTGTGTCGCCGCATACCTACAGTCTTGAAAAATGGGAATCCTGCGCGTAGCAGCCCATATGGTCTACCCATGATTCACCTCCTGAAATCTGTAACGATTGATGAGAGGGAGCGGAGGAGACAGGAAAAACCCAACACATCGGGATTAAAAAACCTGTTCGCATTCCCCACCGCTCCACTATCTCTTATCTTATCTGCTACCAAAAGGGTGGATCTGTTCAAATGTTCCATCTACGACTGGAACAGGGTCAAGTCCCATCCACTGTTCAAGGACCGTTCCGTATATACCACGGAAGTCTATCGTATGTTCAAGGTCTTCGCCGTTTGCCCATCGAGCGGGATCGAGGGAGGGATATTCTGCGTATAGTCCTCCTTGGACATGATCGCCAACGATGAACGCGCCACCGCCTGTGCCATGGTCAGTGCCGCTGGCGTTGTCCCTGATGCGTCGTCCGAACTCTGAGAAGACGAGCATAACCACTTCGTCAGAGGCGTTGTGGTCACGCAAATCCTTGAAGAAATCGCGAATCGCTCCCGATAACTCTTTGAGCAGCTTCGGATGCGACGGCACCTCATTTGCATGGTGATCGTAGCCGCCGTGCTGCGTGTAAAACACCCTTGTTCCGAGGTCGGCAAAGTGAACCCGTGCGACGTCCCGCAAGCTCTTGGCAATCGGGTTACTTTCGTACTCAACTTCAGACGTATACATCGCTGGGGCTTTCTTCAGCTCGTCGGAGCCTTTAATGACATCGAGACCCGTTTGCGACAGGTAATCCATTACGATACCGGTGCCGATAGCAGGGCTGTACATCTCCTTGAATATCTCAAGGGCTTGGAGCCGCTGCGGGTCTGCCTCAATATCGGTCATCAACCCGTAGGTATCAAGGTTGTCAATAGAGGTCGCCGGTACGCCGGAAAGGGCGAGTGCTCTCGGCAGTCCCTTACCGAAGGAAACACCCGTTAAGACGTTTTCCCCATTGGGATCCAGTTCCCGGATTACTCTGCCGACCCAACCCTCCGTGCCGATTTCTATCGGTTCGCACGTGTGCCATACATC
>JAKZSX010000487.1:0-3992 GCA_047517405.1 Candidatus Poribacteria bacterium
CCCACTTATCCGTCACGTCGGCAACCAAGCTGACAAATATGAAACCGGATCCCACTTTGTCATCACACCACAGCAATCGGTGCCCTCTCGCTATATCGATCCCAAGGCGAAAAACCGGAGTCGTATCTTCTACAAAATCGCCGAACTACACGCGAGCCGGCTAGAGGAGGGAGCGATGGCATTGCTGACCGATGAGCACGGCTTCATCACCGAGGGAACAGGCAATAACTTCTTCATAGCTCGGGACGGCGAGATTTTTACCTCAAAACCCAACGACATCCTACGTGGGGTATCCCGTCACTCCTGTATGGACCTCGCTTCCACACTCGGTATCCCTGTTCACGAAGCCGACATTGAACCGTACGACGTACGAGAGGCCAATGAAGCTTGGTGGACTAGCACCACCATTTGTATGATGCCGGTCACCCGTTTCAACTTCCAGCCAATCGGCGACGGAAAACCTGGGGCCATTTATCTGCGACTGCTCGATGCTTGGTCGAAGGAGGTCGGCGTGAACATCCCCGCCCAAGCGCGCCAATATGCGGAACTTGCTAAAACATGGATGCCATAATCCCATTTTTTTGAGATCTGTTTAAGGAGAACACGATAGTGGCAAAACTCAACAATATAATGAACACGCCTGGATCGGCAGAAGGACCGGGACGGCTCTTAAAGCATCGCTTGCGAAACGGCGATGTCCTTGTTGGTGGTATGGTTGCCGAGCACCTCCGTCCGTCGCTGGTAAAACTGTACGTACAGGCAGGTTTCGATTTTATGTACATCGAGTATGAGCACGGCTTCTTCGAGATGACCACATTTGCCGATTCGGTTTTATGTGCCCGTGACAACAATCTCCCCGTCATCGCCAAGACGCCGCAGTTGGAACGCGCGGAGGTGGCAAAGCTACTGGAGTGTGGAGTCGTTGGGGTTCAACTTCCTCGCACCGAAACGCGGGCGGAGGTGGAAACGCTTCGCAGTTACCTCAAGTTTCCGCCAGCCGGTACGCGGGCGGTTGCACCCGGATATGGCAATAGCAGCTACCTTCAGCCGGCAGACTGGAAAACGTGGATGGCCGAGCAGGATGAGGAAACAACGCTGGTCGTTCATATCGAAACTCGACGCGCTTACGAAAACGCCGAAGAAATCATTAGTACACCGGGGGTGGATATGGTCTACGTCGGTCCCGGCGATTTCTCCATTGAGATGGGACACCCCGGCGACTATGATCATCCGGAAGTGGCGGGTCCGATGGGAGAAATCCTCCAAATCTGCAAGGAGCACGGTGTCCACTTCGGCACGACTGCCTCCAGCGCAAACGCGGCGCAGGAATGGGTGAGGCATGGTGCACAGTTCTTCGAGACGGCAGATGAACTGGCTTTCATCCATGAGGCGGCATCAAAGCTGGTGCATGAGTATCGACAGTTTACGCAGTAATCCTAACATACCGTCGATCTCTTTTTCGAGCAACTATGTCTGACAGATTACTCGTTATGAAAGGACACCAACCGATGAACATTCACCCGGAGCATACTTGGGGACACACCATCCCATTTGGAGAAGAGTATTATCAAAACGCAGTCAAGCTACTGCGGGATATCCGTGAAAATGCGGCGATTATGGCTGAAATTGCGACAAAGGCAGCTGATGCCATCCGTGCCGGTAACAAGGTCTATGCTAACATAACAACGGGGCACATGCCAACATATGAGTTAGTGAACGACCGAGAGGGCAATCCGGCACAGTTTGAGTTTACCGGGGCAGATACGTGTACGCCAGAGCAGTTCGCGGCTATGCGGGCGGGTGACGTGCTGCTCACCAACCACGTCAGTGAAGCGGTGCGCAGTGCTCGTGATACCGGTGTATATGTCGTTGTGTTCACTACCTGCTACGTCAATAACCGAGATACGCCCCCCGGCAAAGTTGTGCCAAATATCCATGATTGGGTACCAGAAGATGTAGCATCGCGCGTTGTTGATTCGCATATCCCGTGGCATCAAGGGTTGGTGCATGCACCGGAAATTCCCGAGATGGAAATCTGCCCCGGATCGGCAAACGGGACATGCGCGATCCACTGGATGATTACCGCTGAAGTTGCTCATACATTGGCGACCGACCAACCACCGACCGGGACCATCGGCAGTCAGTATGCGGATATTCTCTTAGAACGGCTTGCCGATGTTCATGCTCAGGATCTGGAACACATCAACGAAATTGCGGTAGTAATAGCGAAAAGAATTATTGATGGTGGATATTACTACGTGCGGAGTCGTAACGAGGGAATCCAGAGTGAGGCAAACGGAGTTGCGCAAGGGTTGATGATGTGCAATGCCTTTGAACCGCGCCCTGCGAATGAGGGGGGCGATAAGGATGTATTTCTGATTGCTGCAGTCAGTGCGAACGATCCACAAGAACTTGCTTGGGCAGACGAAGCTCGAACCAATGGCAACTATCTTGTCGGCATCGGTCCTTCCAATAACGATGGGCTGCGTGATCGCTGCGATGTCTACTTCGACGACCATTGCGACGAGGTGGCTGGTGTTATCTCCATTCCCGGTGAGTCCGATAAAGTCTGTCCTGCCACCGGCATCCTCAACAACGTTATCATGTACACGCTTACGGCGCAGTTTGTGGATGAGATGTGCCGCCGTGGTGCTGTGCCGCACTTCTTGATGGGCGGCTACCGTTTTGGTGGTGATTACAACAGTATAATGCGTCCCTTCTGTTTGGAACGTGGATATTAGTGCACAGATGCCCAATCGAAGCAAAATCCCATCAGCGGAGCTAACCCGTTAGAACACGCCAAAGGAGATCGATTCAAGTGTCGTATAAACAAGTTGAAGTGGCTGATGGCAACGCAAAAGGGTTTGACAAACTTCTTGCCGGGGAAATATTCACCTCAACTGATATCCAGATGAATCTCGAAATCCTTTGTGATGACTTAGGCAGCCGATTTGCAGGGACTCCAGCGGAAGCGGAAGCTGCACAATTTCTGCAAGCGACGTTGGAGCGATACCGGCTCAAGGATGTCCACAGCGAAGCATTTGAATACAACGGTTGGACGCGTGGCACCGCTAAATTGGCCCTTACCTCCCCTTGGCAGCGAGAACTGCCATGTCTGTCGATGCCTATGTCGCCGTCAGGAAGGTGCAGCGGGAGAATCATCGATCTCGGGATGGGTTCGCCTGAAACCTTTGAAACCTTACAAGCTGAACTGAAAGGGAACATTGCGCTCGTCAACATTGCCAATCCAGCTTCAGCGGGGCGTTGGATTCATCGCACGGAGAAGTACAACAGATCCATCCTCGCAGGTGCCCAAGCGTTTATCTTTATGGCAAATGTGGACGGCTACGGGCCGATTACCGGCGCGTTAGGGTTCAACCAATGGGGGATGATACCTGGAATCATGATTTCTAAGGAAACAGGGACACTCCTCCAACGAGCCATACGCAGAAACGGTTTTGTCGAAGCTGAAATCGAAACCACTGACACCGTCGCCAAGAAAACGTCGTGGAACATCATTGGAGATGTGAAGGGCAGCTCGAAGAATGAGGATATGGTTGTTATCGGCGTCCACTATGATGGTCACGATATATCTCAAGGTGCAGAAGATCCGGTTTCAGGACTGATTGCAGGGTTAGAAGTCGCCCGAGTCCTCGGTATCTACGCGGACCGACTGAAGCGAGATGTTCGTCTCGTCCTATTTGGGGTTGAAGAGCTTGGGCTTATCGGTTCGCATGCGTATGTTAACACCCACCCAAAGGATATTAAAAAAACACGGTTCATGTTCAATTTGGACTCAGCCGGGGGTGGCGGAGGGAAAGGGTTGATGGTTTATGGACCAGATTCAAGGGCTTATTTCCGCGCGATGGGGGTACAGATGAATGAAAACCTTATGGTAGACTTCGATGCCTCTCCGTTGCGTGAACCCGATCATCTTTCTTCCGATCACTACCCTTTTATGGCGAAGGGAGTCCCATGTGGATTCATCAGGG
>JAKZSX010000488.1:0-4574 GCA_047517405.1 Candidatus Poribacteria bacterium
CCAGAACAACATACACAGGAAATTGAACTATGACAGGAAAACGAACCACAACATCCGCAGTGGAGATTCTCCACCACCTCTACTTTAAAAACGACCCCGAAATGATGCAAATGCTTGAAGCCGAACGAATCAAGGGGAATATCGCTCAACAGGTTTATGACCTTCGTGAAGCCATATCGCTGACTCAAGAGCAACTGGCTGAAAAAGTTGGGACAACGGTAAAAGTTATTGATGACCTTGAAATGACCGACTACGATGATAACTCAATTGGTGACGCGGTTTTAATGCTTCAGTGTATCGCCAAAGCCGTTGGCAAGCAGATTGAGTTTCGTATTGTACCGTTGAAAGCAGAGCCGACTCAGGCTGAGTTAAAACCACAGCCTGCAATCTCATGATGCTTCTGAGCAAGCCCAAGGCTACTGCATGTTCTCTAGTTGTTCATCGTCGCGTTTGAGTTGCTCGCGTTGGGTCGAAAGGGGCTATCGTAAAAAAGGATGATAATTGGTATTATTCTGAGATGAGACACTGTTTCTCGGATACTTTGAAGCGTATCCCGATGACTGGACGCATAGCGAAACGATAGAAGAATTAGTAGAAAACCTTCTAGACATCTATAACGCAATCAACTGAACTTTGTCAATAGCAAGATTCTTACTCCCTGTGGCGACGATTTGGTGGCGTGAAATCATCCGGTTTCTGCGTCAACGGAGTCGTCTGGTGAGCGCGATTGCGCAGCCACTAATCTTTTGGCTGCTTTTGGGGAGTGGGTTAAACGCTTCATTTAATCCGCCCGGCGTTACTGAAGGAACGAGCTACATTGAATATTTTTACCCCGGTATCATCACGCTTGCACTACTGTTTACAGCAATTTTCGCAACAATCTCGATTGTCCAAGACCGCCGAGAAGGTTTTCTTCAAGGTGTGCTTGTTGCCCCGGTTTCAAGATGGGTTATCGTGCTGGGACAAGCACTTGGCGGTACAACCTTAGCACTCTTTCAGGGTGCCCTTCTTCTGCTTCTCGCACCGATAGTTGGGGTGCCGCTGAGTCTCTTTTCCGTCTTCTCAGCACTCGGTGTGATGCTAACCCTGTCCTTTGGCTTGACAAACTTAGGATTGATGATTGCATGGCGAATGGATTCGACGCAAGGCTTTCATGCGATTATGAATCTTATTCTTATTCCGATTTGGCTGCTCTCCGGTGCTTTCTTCCCCGTATCTGGCGTGCCGAGATTGCTTGAATGGGCAATGAAATTGAATCCGCTCACCTACGGGGTGGCGGCCCTGCGTCGTTGTTTATACTTTAACCTAACCGCAGTCGCTGAGGAGATTCCTCAACTCACGTTATCACTGCTTGTTACCGGCTTGTTCTGTGTTGTAACATATTTAGCTGCTGCTCGAACGGCTTGTCGTCGTCCGAAGGTGGCCTAAAAGAAATTAACTGACAAATTCAGCAGTCTAGAAAGGAGCCCTTAATGAAGTGGCTGAATTTTCCTGCATGGCTTCCAGAGAATGTCTCAACTTTTGGACAAGAGGTTGATAACCTCTTTATCCTAATCTACTGGATTACCTCAATTGTATTTGTGGCTGTTATGGCGGTGCTCATCTTCTTCATTATTAAGTACCGTTTCCAAGAAGGTCGCAAAGCGGAGTACATTGAAGGTAGCACAACCCTTGAAATTACGTGGACGGCTGCTACCACCGTCATTGTGTTTGGACTCGCAATGTTGAGTCTGCCACAATGGAACAATATTAAGTTACCTTCCCAGTTTCCCGGTAACCCCGGTGCTGTCGTTCAGGTGAACGGGAAACAATTTAACTGGGATATGACTTACCCGGGACCCGACGGCGAATGGGGCACTGATGATGACCTGCAACTTGAAAATCAACTACATGTCCCCGTTAACGAGGTAGTGCATATCAGGCTCACTGCCGATGATGTTATTCATAGCTTCTTTGTTCCCCAACTCCGGCTCAAGCAGGATGCCCTTCCCGGTAGGTTTATAAACATGTGGTTCGAGGCAACGAAACCGGGCACATATGAAATTCCCTGCGCTGAACTCTGCGGTTTTGGACATTCCGGGATGCTCGGATACCTTACCGTCCACACCGAAGAAGATTACGCAGCGTGGATAAGTGAACGGTGGGGCGAATAATGAAATTGATGGCGTCAAATGAGGCTGCCTAAAGATGTTACTATTCCCCATGAGCTGTTACGCTATTTGCTATTGCCTCGTGAGGAAAACGATAAGTCTAAATTTCTTACTTCGGCTGGGTATACCCTAGCCAATTGGGAGGTTTTGGAGCACGACCTTCATTAACTTATCCAAACGAGTGAGGTGTCGGATATCAAGACCTCGCCTTACGGTATCAAGTATGAAATTCGAGGTGTCCTAAACGGACCAAACGGGCGTACGCTACACGTCGTAACAATCTGGATTAAACTCGAAACGACAGAAGATATACGCTTCGTAACTTTGTTCCCGGATCGGACGGTGAAATAGAAATGAAAATTCAGCTCTATCAGCGGGTAGCCCTCACGCGAGATATGCCCGAACACAACCTGCTCAAAGGAGATGTGGTTGTAGTGGTAGAACATCTGCCCGCAGCGAAAAACAGTAGGGATGAAGAAGGCTACGCGCTTGAGGTCTTCAACGCCGCGGGAGAGACCATTGATGTGATCATGGTTTCTGCCTCGACAGTGAAACCACTTATGGAGGACGAAATCCTTCACGTGCGTCCTTTAGCCCCCAAGCCTTTATCAAAGTCGGAGACTATCGTCCCCTAAGCAAGGAGCGAAACAATTAGATTAGGCAGACGAAATCTAGAGATGGCGTGAATTTCCAGTTCAATGTGTAAAATACAATTACCAATGAAAAGAAAGGAGTCAATGTAGAATGAATGATCACGCACATGAATCTCATGATCATCATCATGAAGAGAGCTTTATGCGTAAATATATCTTTTCGCTCGATCATAAAATGATTGGCAAGCAGTTCCTGATCTTTGGTCTAATTATGTTCATGGTCGGGGGCGGGCTTGCGATGCTTTTCCGTTGGCAGCTTGCTTGGCCCGACACGCCTCTCCCAATCATAGGGGTTTCCAAAACATATCAGGAAACTGGCGAAGTCACAACCGCTGCAGACCGAAAGTGGGAGGAACGGTTCGATGACGATAAAGAAACATGGTTAGAGGCCAACATGCCTAGCGGCGTGATAGATCCGGCATTTTATAATTCGCTGTTTACCATGCACGCCACCATCATGGTTTTCTTCGTCGTTGTGCCCCTGCTTGTTGGTGCATTTGGTAATTTCCTTATCCCGCTGATGATCGGGACCAGAGACATGGCTTTCCCTGTCCTAAACATGCTCTCCTTCTGGTCCAATATGCTGGGAACCATTATCATGATGGCTGGGTTCTTCGTCCCGGGTGGTCACGCTGCTGCGGGTTGGACTGGATATGCCCCTCTCTCTTCCATCGTTGAATATAGCGGCGTAAATTGGGGACAAAATCTTTGGTGTATCAGCCTGATCATCATGGGTATCTCCTCACTGATGGGCTCTATCAACTATATCACCACCATTATCAACATGCGAGCACCGGGGATGACCTATTTCCGTCTGCCACTTGCGATTTGGGCACTCTTTATCGTCGCAATTCTTCTACTGCTTGCATTCCCGGTCGTTGCTTCTGCGCTCGGTCTGATCCTCTTTGACCGAATGGCCGGAACGTCCTTCTTCTCTGCGACAGGTGGTGGTGAACCGTTGCTGTGGCAACACCTCTTCTGGTTCTTTGCGCATCCAGAGGTGTATATCCTCATTTTGCCCGGCATGGGTATGGTGTCAGAGATGCTCCCTGTTTTTGCCAGAAAGCCCATCTTCGGCTATAAGTCAATGGTTTTTGCTATGATAGCGATCGCCTTTCTCAGTTGGATTGTGTGGGGACACCACATGTTCCAGAGCGGGATGAACCCTGCATTGGGGCTGAGCTTTATGACCACCACTATGTTAATCGCTGTCCCTTCCGCAATTAAGACCTTCAATTGGCTTGGCACCCTTTTCCGTGCGTCAATTCGGTTCACTGTGCCGATGTTAAATTCCCTCGCTTTTGTTTCAATGTTTGTCATTGGTGGCCTCAGCGGTATCTATATGGCAAACTCGCCGGTGGACATCTACATCCATGATACATACTACATCGTGGCGCATATCCATTATGTTGTCTTCGGTGGAAGCGTCTTCGCTATCTTTGGCGGCATCTTTTACTGGTTCCCCAAGATGTTTGGGCGACACATGAATTCGACCCTCGGCAAGATTCACTTTTGGATCACCTTCCTTGCCTTTAATGGTGTCTTTTTCCCGATGCACATCCTCGGCGTTGGGGGACACATGCGACGCATCGCTAACCCGATGCAGTACGAATACTTACAACATATGCAGCCGATAAATGTGTTTATTACGATTTCCGCATTTATTTTGGGTACCGCTCAGATTCTGCTCCTAATCAACGTGTTCTGGAGTATATTCCGTGGGAAGGTTGCTGAACAAAATCCGTGGCAGGCGAACACTTTGGAATGGCAT
>JAKZSX010000489.1:0-6088 GCA_047517405.1 Candidatus Poribacteria bacterium
TTCATTTGGCTTAGATCTATTGCTGAGTCCAATAGCGGGCGTTTGGATTGACCGTTGGGATAGACGGATGGTACTGTTGTTTGCCGACCTCGGTGCGGGGTTGATGACAGTCACGATGCTGGTTTTATACATGACGGGTGCTTTGCAAATTTGGCATCTTTATGTGGTGCAGACACTGACGGGTGGATTTACGGCGTTTCAAGGGCCCGCCTATACCGCTGCCACGACGATGCTGGTCCCGAAGTCGCAATACACACGAACCAGTGGCATGCGTTCTCTCGCAAGTTCGGCGTCACAGGTGCTTGCTCCAGTGTTTGCCGGGGTTATGCTAAGACTGATAAACATCGGTGGCGTGATGCTGGTAGACGTCGCCACTTTCCTCGTCGCCATGATAACGCTGCTGATTGTGCGTATTCCGCACCCGACAGCGACGCAAGCAGATTCAGCAAAGAGCCAGATGTGTAAGGAAATCGGCTTCGGCTTCCGTTACATCCGCCGTCGGCATAGTCTACTCGGGCTGATAATTATTTTTATGGGCATCAACTTCTTCGCTGCATTGACCTACTTTTCAATTCTGCCGGCGATGATTCTCGCACGGAGTGGGCGAGACGAGTTGACGCTGGCGAGCGTACAGGCTGCGCTGGGTATCGGGGGTGTTGTTGGGGGACTGTTGGTTAGCACCTGGGGTGGACCAAAGCGAAAGATACATAGCATCTGCGCAGGTACGGCCCTCTCATTCCTGCTTGGAGATTTCTTGTTAGCACTCGGACGGAACGTGCAGACTTGGGCACTCGCTGCGTTTCTCGCTGCGCTCTTTATACCGTTCATCTCCAGTGCCCATCGCGCAATCTGGCAGGCGAAGGTTGCCCCGGAGGTACAAGGGCGTGTATTCTCCGTGAAAGGTATGCTTGAACTCGTCCCCATGCCTCTTGGCTATCTACTGGCAGGACCACTGGCAGACCGCTGGTTTGAACCGGCGATGATGATAGGTGGGAGTTTGGAGAGGACGTGCAGATGGCTCGTCGGGACGGGCCCAGGCGCGGGCATGGCACTCATGTTCGCCTGCAATGCGATACTGGGCATAACAATGAGCCTGAGTGGTTACCTTTTTCGGGCGGTCCGTCGCGTCGGGAGCGCTTTACCCGACCATGACGCTGTGTCTATGCCACAGTCCGCTTAGTCGACCGCCTATGAGAACGGATAACAGATACGGTTATTTCAAGTGACTAACATTTTTAAGATGTAACTCTACAAGTATCAGGAGGTTTCCCTGTATGTGCAAGCAAAACGGTTGGCAAGAGTTCTGTGACAGTCACGCCCCCGCTCACAATGAAAAACTCCCAAACGAAATCGTGGTTCATTATGAACAGGGGGATGAAATTCGACGGCTTTCCTCAAGTCTAGGGCAACTTGAGGAAACTCGTATTCGAGAGTTGATTACGCGCCACCTGCCAGCGGCACCAGCCGTAGTATATGATGTGGGTGGTGGTCCCGGAGGTTATGCGTGCTGGCTTGCGAGGCGAGGATACGAGGTTCATCTGGTGGATCCTGTTCCGCTTCATGTGGAACAAGCATCCGCAGCATCACAAGCTCAACCCGACCATCCGATTGCAGAACTCTGCGTTGGAGATGCCCGTCATTTAGCCCGAGCGGATGACTCTGTAGATGTCGTTCTCATGCTAGGACCCTTGTACCATCTGACAGAACGAAACGAGCGAATCGCGGCATTACAAGAGTCGTATCGAATCCTTGGGAAAGGTGGAATCATCTTTGCTGTTGCTATTTCTCGATATGCTTCGACTTTACACGGTATGATACAGGGTAACATGGATCCGGAGTTTATCAAAATCGCAGAACACGATCTGCGAGATGGGCAGCACCGGAATCCAAAGGAGCATCCAGCGTACTTTACAACGGCGTTCCTCCACCGACCGGAGGAACTCAAGTCAGAAATAGAAGCTGTGGGATTCAATCTTGAAGGTCTATTTGGGATTCAGGGTCCCGCTTGGCTGCTACAAAACCTCGAAGAACAGTGGGATAATCCAAACTACCGTGAGAGGCTACTGAATATTGCGCGTTCCCTCGAAAGCGAGCCATCAGTAGTTGGGGTAAGTGCACATATTATGGCGATTGCTCGTAAAACGCAAGGGGCTGCCTAAGCGCGATAAACAGCCCAACAATGAGAGCAGAAAGACCAAGCAAAGGACCGAAGGGCGCACTGAATGAAAACTTTAAGAAATTATAATATCGCCAAGCAATTGCCGAATGTGGAGACAGATCGCCTCTGTTTTAAGATTATTGAAATGAGTGATGTAGATTTTATTCATCAGCTATATTCCGACTGGAAGGTTTCACAACATCTGGGGAAAGTGCCATTTCCTTTCGGATGTGAGGACGCGATACAGACGACTTCTCGTTGTGTTTCGAAGGAAAGTTCAGAACATGTTATGACTTTACTCATCAAGAAAAAGGATGACCATCGAACTATCGGGATTATCACCTTGAGAAAAGACGGAGAATTGGGAATACTCGGTTACTCGATTCTCCCTGAATTCTGGAACCTGGGATTTGCAACCGAAGCCGTCAAGAGAATCGTTGCTTTTGGGTTTGAATATTTGGAATTGTCAACAATTCGGGCGAGTACTACTGAAAATAATATTGCTTCTATCAAGGTTTTAGAAAAACTAGGATTTTCCCTTAAAGAAAGTGGAGTTAAAGAAAACTCAATCCATAGTGGAGAGCTGCCCGTCAGAAGGTATCAAATTCAACGCCGAATCAATAGACAAGGAATCCGGCTTGGAGTCCGGGCAGCGATTGTCCGCGATGACGCAATTCTGCTTGTTGCGTTTGATGGCGAGAACGGTTTCCATTATAATCTACCCGGCGGCGGCGTTGAGCCGGGCGAAACACTGTACGATACCGCACGACGTGAAGCCCGTGAGGAGACTGCTGCTGAAGTTGAAGTGAAGGAACTGTTGTTTGTCTACGAGTGTTTTCCGCCTGACTACGGTTTTGCGCTAAATGAACAGGTACATAACGTTGATTTCGTTTTCCATTGTGCACTCTGCGAGGGAAGTGAACCACGCCTGCCCGATGACCCGGACGAAAACCAAGTCGCCGTTTACTGGATTCCGCTGGATGAATTTCCTGACGCCCCGCTTATACCGCAAATTCAGCATCGAGTGATTGCTGCCCTACAGAGAGACAGCGATGATCCATTTTGTCTAAGCCCCGATATAACGGATGAAATCAAGAGTCATCTAATAAGCAAACGAGGTGTAACAGCCTGAGAAGGCGAATATGATCACTGAAACACGGAATCTATCACATCGGCGGTTTCGTTTTTGGACTGAAAGAAAAAGGAAATCATACGGAAACTTAAATGTCTACAAATTCAATTCTCTCTCAAATGCCTATTGACTTGGGCGACAATCTAATCTTACGGTTTGCACGCCCCGAAGACGTGGATGCCCTCGCCGAATTTAACGCCCGCGTCTTCGAGGATGAGCGTGTTGACCAAGGCATACGAGATTTGATGTCAGGGCGTCACCCAACGGTGAAACCGAGCGATTTTACGGTAGTGGAAGATACCTGCACGAACAAAATTGTCTCGTCTATGACCCTGATTTCTCAAACGTGGGCATACCGCGGAATTCCGTTCAAGTTTGGGCGTCCCGAAGTGGTCGTCACGGAACCAGAATATCGCCGGCGGGGCTTAGTGCGAAAACAGTTTGAGGTGATACACGCCTTGAGCGCAGCAAGGGACGAGCTGATGCAAGGCATCACCGGCATCCCGTGGTATTATCGCCAATTCGGGTATGAGATGGCAATGGATCTGGACGGCGGGAGAGGCATGGCTGGAGCCCATCTGCCGAAGCTGAAAGAGGGCGACTCCGAAACGTATCATCTGCGTCCAGCCGTGGATGACGATCACGTTTTCATTCGAGAGGTGTATGACCACGCCGGTCGTCGCCAACCTTTCGCGTCCCTACGGTCGGAGGCGGAATGGAATTATGAGTTCAATGGGCGCTTGGAAAAGGATTTTGCCCACCGGAAATGGCTATTAATTGAGACAGCGGAGCGTGAACGATTGGGCTACGTGCAATACTACCCGTGGATAGAGGATAACGCGCTGTACATCGTTCAGATGGAACTCAAATCCGGCGTAGGCTATCTTAACCTGATGTCGAGTGTGTTGCACGGACTGTGGAAGATCGCGCAAACAACGCCTAAATGGGGCAATCATCAGAACCAAGAGTTGGAAAGTCTCATGCTCGAACTTGGACGCGCACATCCAGCCTATCACGCCTTGTTGGGAAATAAAATCCACGTGCATGACCCGTATGGGTTGTATATCCGTATACCGGATCTGGTCGCCTTTTTACAGCATATTCAGCCTGCTTTAGAAAAGAATCTCGAGGGAACCGTGGCAGAAGGCTATAACGGTGAATTGAAACTGAACTGCTACCGAAGCGGCACACAACTGAAATTTAACGGCGGAAAAATAACGGACATCTCCAACTGGTCACCGGATTCGGTTGAGGATGGTGATGCACAGTTTCCAGATTTGACCTTTTTGCAACTCCTATGTGGTCGTCGCCGGTTCAACGAATTGAAATCCAATTTTGCCGACTGTGGCGGACGGGACGAAGCAAGTGTGCTGCTCGACTGTCTATTCCCACCGGTCACCGGAAATGTCTGGTGTTTGTCATAAGGGAGGCTTTACGTTGGCAAAAAAGAGAAAAGATTGGAAGCAAAAAGGTCATTATCAGCGGCGATTTGAAGATGAAGACTTCGCTTGGTTGGCGGAACAGTTTGAGAAACAGGCTGCACAAAACCCCGACTTAACATTGGAGGAGTTTGCGATTTGCCACGGCGTTGAGCCCAAATGGATTCGCAGTTTTATCAATGTGGGATGGAATACCAAATTTAAGAACGTCATCACCGTCTGGCACGGCACGATAGTCGATAGGGCTAAGGCGATTATGACGGAAGGGTTCAAGGCGCAGAAGAGAGCAGGGAAGAAAATCTGGTTTACCCGAAAATCGAGCGAAGCCTACGGGAGGGCAGCTCGGCTAGCACCATCTCGTGGGGAAGCACCAGTGGTTTTCTGCTGCCACATTAATATCGGCAAATATACCGAATTTGACAACCCGCGCCCTCATCATTACGCTTTCAGACATTCCTATATTGACAAGGCAGTTATCTCCAGTGTATCCGGTTTGGAAGTGGACAAGGAAAGCAAACGTCCACAAGAAAAGGAAGACAAAGCGGAACTGGTTGATATTATCATTACCAGAACCTCTGGCAAATATGGTGTACTGTTGTGGGTGAATGCCTATCTAGAGCGGGTAGGTCAAACATCTGTGAACGAAGACCACCCGGCAATCGAGGAAACTTACCGGTGGGTGGAGACGCAATACACTGGAGACCGGGAGGACGCAATCTCTGACGAGGAGATGTTGGCGCAAGTGAGAACGCACCTCAAATAACGCAAGTTGCTAGTAGTAGGCATACTACGGCACGGCGGAGCATGTCTACTACTGTCCATTGAGGGTGCGAGTTGATTCGAGTGTTATTAACGCAGTCGCAGGGGCAGGTTTATGTATCAGGCAGATGGTGGAGACACGAGCACCGGATAAGCAATCCCCACTGCTATCTCAACTGCCCAAATATATGGCTTGGGTAGCAGAGAAAGAAGATTCTTAACCCTTTTCCGTTGATTTATCAATCCGGGAGCTTATAATGCCCGAATCAGACGAAAAAGACCATTCAGAAACCGTAACAATCGCGGAGAATGTACTCTGTAAAGCATTCGATGGCGATGTGCGACTTAAAATGGAAACGGAATTTGATACGGATCAAGCGATAGTCCTTCGTTGCCGTGTAGTCGAGGGGCCATACAGCGTCCCGCAAAGCGTTGTTGTCAAAAAGATGCTAACCGCTAATGGGACGGAATTTCATCCAAATTCACAGGACGAAATGGTCCCCAGATTCTTCAACGACTGGGCAGGGCTTGAATTTTTGAGCGAAGTTTCAGATGGAGATTCACCGGCGGCGCAGTTTTATGGCGGAAATCGGGAAAAGG
>JAKZSX010000490.1:0-6845 GCA_047517405.1 Candidatus Poribacteria bacterium
CTCTCTAACTCCCCTCCAAGCCGTGACCGAGAGTCTAGAATCTTCACAAAATAGATTCAGTAACGTAATAGGCACATCTATACTACTTTCCTTGCAATTGATTCTGCGTAAGAATTGATACGACGCAAATAATCAACGAGATCTAGGTGAATGTTGCTGCTATTGATGGATGGGTCTAGTTCACGACTGAGTCGTTCGTAATGTGTCTGTCGATAGGTATTTTCCAATTGATTCAGTTCCAGCTTAATCACTGTCACTGCTTGAGCGATCTCTGAATCGTCGTTTTCAAATGCCTTGATTGCTTGCTCATAACTCTCCAAAACACGTTGATGATATGCGATTAATTCTTCCTGCCCCTCTTCAGAAAACTCGATATTTCCTTCCGCCTTCTTGACGAGAAGTGCAATCAAGCTCTCTGCAATGACATCACCGATGTGTTCCAAGTCGGTGGCAACGTGCAGCAGCCGTACAGTGCGTTCGGACTGCTCTAAATTGAGGTCGCTATGGGCGATCTGCGTGAGATATTTCGTTATTTCGCGCTGCAGGTAATCCACCTGATCCTCCCGCCGCGAGATGTCTTCTATAATCCGCATGTCATTTGCCATAAAAGCGGGCATGATGTCCGCCAACATCCCCCGATCCACTTCAGCCATTAGCAGAATCGTGCGTCGTGCCTGTTCAATCGCCAAACTTGGCACCGCAAGCAGTTCTGGGTTTAGGTATTGGGTTGTTAGCGTGGGAGCTGCCTCCGGTTCTGCTTCAACTGCCGGCTTATTAGGTACAAGCCACTCCACTAGGCGTATGAGGGATCCGGCAAAAGGAAGGAAAATCATGGTGTTGGCAATGTTAAAAATGGTATGTGCGTTCGCAATCTGCCGCGGTGTTTCAGCCGCTAGTTTCTCGATCTCGGAGACCCCTTGAGCCACCGGCGACAGCCAAATCACGATTTGGGCCAACTGATTTATGAACCCAATCCAGATGACCACACCAATGATATTGAACAGGATGTGGACGACAGCCGCTCGAATTGCCTCTCTAGGTTTGCCAATAGAAGCCAGAAAAGCGGTAACGCAAGTACCGATGTTGGCACCGAAAATTAAGGCAATGCCGGCGGTCAACGTGATAAATCCTTGACTTGCCATGACAATGATAATGCCGGTTGTTGCTGATGAAGATTGGACTAGTCCTGTGAAGGACGCAGCAATCAGGATACCGAGGATTGGATTGTCCATGCGCGCCATCAGGGCCAAAAACGGCTGATAACTTCGCAGCGGTGCCATCGCATCACTCATCACGCCCATGCCGAAGAATATCAATCCCAAGCCCATGACCATCGCCCCATATTGCTTCCTCCTTTCTTGGTTTCCAATAAACAGCATGCCGAACCCCACCGCGATCAACAGAAGGGCATACTTGGTAATCTTGAACGCAATGATTTGTGCGGTGATCGTCGTGCCGACGTTCGTGCCAAGGATGACGCCGACCGCTTGGGAGAAGGAAATCACTTCGGCCGTAATGAATCCGACGACTAGTACCGTTGTAACCGACGATGACTGAATAATTGCAGTGACAAGGGCACCTGTCAGTGCCCCCGTAAACCGGTTGGTTGTAAGTTTGGCAAGGATGGTTTTCAACCGCTCTCCAGTGGTTGCTTTCAACGCGTCAGCCATCTTCTCCATACCGTATAGAAAGAGTGCCAACCCGCCGAATAGCCCTATAATCATTGTAAATATGTGCAGATTACTTTTGCCAGGCGGAGCAGTGTTTTCTGCGGCAGAAGATAGGGATGCTATTCCCCAGCAGAGAAGGATGCAAACAAATACAGTTCGGCGGTAATGCCGGTTTTTCCGATGGTCTAACCACGAATTATTCATGTTTTTCCTTTGGGTTCTGTTGGAGTCTAGTGAGCACCGGACAGGCTGTGCTACGAATGACCTTATGAGCAATACTACCAAGCCTCAGTCGGTTAATGCCACTCCCTTCATGCGCTCCCACCACAATTAGATCGCTCCGCTCTTTCTCGGCAAAATTGATGATTTGCGCTGCGGGGATGCCGAAAACGAAAAAAGTCTTATGGCATGAACTCTCATAAATATAATGGTAGTAAAACTGAACTGTCGCCAATCCTGCTCTGCGCATAGTAGCAAACATAACATCATTATGTCAATCTAAACTCCCTGGAACATTGGAATAAGCTTGACAGTCCATCCGGGCTTTCATATAATTTCAATTGATTTAGGTTCAATAGTGAGCAGCGAGCGTTGTCCTGTACGCAGGAAATTTTTGGAAATTCTTTGTTGAGGTGTTTTTATGGATAAAAAAAAGTGGATTATTTGTAGTTTGATTTTTCTGTTGTTTGGAGCCACTAGCGGCATGGTTGATGCAGCGGAATTCAAGGTGGCCTTGCTAACACCCGGTTCGATTAGTGACGCGGGTTGGAATGCGCTGGCTTATGAAGGGCTCAAGCGAATTGAAAAACAGCTAGGAGTTGAGGTCAGCCATGTTGAAAGCAAAGTTCCGTCGCAGTGGGAGGAACATTTTCGATTCTATGCGAGTAAGGGGTACGGTCTAGTCTTCGGGCACGGATTTGAGTATCAAGAAGCCGCAAAAGCAGTTGCGCCAGATTTTCCGGATACAGTGTTTATCACAACCTCCGGGAACACGGTCTTGGATAATGTTGCATCAATTGTTTTCGAGCTTGAAGAGGTAACCTATCTGCTAGGGGTCATTGCCGGCACGATGACCCAGACGGGCAAGATTGGGCTTATTGGTGGCATGAACATCCCACCGATTAACAGCACCTTTCACGCTCTTGAAGAAGGGGCGAAATCTGTCAATCCAGATATCAAAGTATCCCGTTCCTATGTCGGAGATTGGGAGAACCTCGGAAAAGCGAAGGAGTTGGCGTTGTCCCAGGTTACGGAAGGTGTTGATTTCATCTTCCACAACGCGGATGCCGCTGGACGTGGGGTTTTTCATGCTGTTGAAGAGACTCGCAAAGCGGGTAAGGACGTTTACGCTTTCGGTTCAAATCTGGATCAGAACGACATTGCACCCGATGCAATACTTGCCAGTGCCGCCATTGATACCCAAGCCTTTGTATACGTCGCTGAGTTGGTGCAGACAGGCAAATTTGAGCCCCGGGTGATGTGGATGGGGATGTCGCTTAATGAGACTGTGAAGTTGGTTTATAACCCGAAACTGAAGGATCGCATCCCTGAAGATCTTCTCGTCAAGGTTGAGAAAATTCGTCAGGATATTCTCGCCGGTAAGTTTAAGGCACCTCGCGTAAAGTTTTAGAAAGATAAAGGAAAATTCAACCCTTGGCATCACTCGCGCTTGAACTACGCGGCATCACCAAAGCATTTAGGGACAACCTCGCTGTAGATGGTGTGGACTTTTCGTTGGAGCAGGGGGAGATTCACACCCTACTCGGTGAAAATGGGGCGGGTAAGTCCACACTGATGAATCTGATCTACGGCTTGTATCAACCCGATGCCGGAGAGATTCTGATTGATGGAAAACCGAGCGTTGTCGATTCGCCAAAGACAGCGATTGCCTTGGGATTGGGTATGGTGCATCAGCACTTTATGCTTGTGCCTTCGCTGAGCGTGGCTGAAAATATTGCCCTCAGTTCTGGATGTGGCAAATTTCGGTTTCGGCGGAACGAAGCCGAGGAAAATGTCCAGCAGCTTTCCACCCGTTACAGTCTGTCCATCTCACCGCACATGAAGGTCTGGCAGCTTTCGGTCGGGCTTCAGCAACGGGTTGAGATCCTCAAAGCGCTTTCAGCGGATGCACGAATCCTTATCCTCGATGAGCCGACCGCGGTTCTGTCTCCACAAGAGATTACGGAACTGTTCGCCATCCTCCGTCGTCTCAAATCCGATGGGCATTCCATTATCTTCATCAGCCATAAGCTGAAAGAGGTGATGGAAATCAGCGATCGGATTACCGCGTTGCGTCACGGTAAGCGTGTTGCGACTACGAAAGTCGCTGATACCTCTCCTACCCGCTTAGCGAAACAGATGGTCGGACACGAGTTGCCACAGATACAGCGAAGCGAGCAAGCTCCGGGTCCACCAATCCTTGAAATCCAGCATTTAATTGCTGCGGACCACGATGGCCGTCGAGTCGTTAATGGTCCTTCGTTTGATGTTCGTGCCGGCGAAATCGTGGGCATCGCGGGCATTGATGGCAATGGACAGATCGAACTTGCCGAGACAATTGTTGGACTCCGCAAATCCCAAGGCGGTGCCATCCGCTTTAAGGGACAATCAATCGCTCATCTTCCGACGAGCAAGAGTCGTCAATTGGGATATGGCTATATCCCCGAAGACCGACAGACTGCCGGGCTCATCCTAAGTTTCACAATCGCAGAGAATTTGGTTCTCAATGTTCATCGGCTCAAAGGGTATCAGTCGAAACTTTTGAAAGGTTGGGGGGCGTTTTTAGATCTTAAACGGATCGACGCTGACACCAAGGGGCTCATCCAACGCTATGACGTACGGACGACCCACGCACATGCACCGGCACGGTCATTGTCCGGGGGGAATCAGCAGAAGGTTGTTATTGCGCGGGAACTCTCACAGGAACCACAACTGTTGTTGGCTGTCAGTCCAACCCGCGGGTTGGACATCGGTGCTGCTGACTACACACATCAGCAGTTTCTTGAGCAACGTCGGAAGCAACGCGCTGTCTTGCTAATCTCAATGGAACTTGATGAGGTATTGGCACTGAGTGACCGAATCTTTGTCATGTATAGAGGTAGATTGACTGAGGCGACGCAGTTTCGGGATGACCTGTCCAAAATCGGATTGTTGATGACAGGAAATTAGCGCAATGAATTGTAAAATGTGAAACGCATCACGGATTGACCGGGATTCACAGGATCTAGGGGACCAAGGAAGGAGAATATTGAACTCAATTCGGTTAGCACCTGCTGACTCAGCGTTAAAACCCCAAGAAGGTGCTTGCTGCGTATTCCGTTCCTATGGCTCCATTGTCTGCACACCAACCCAGCAAGCAAGTTTGATAGGAGAAATGTCTAAATGTTGCTAACACAGAAGGTAGCTAGTGAAAACATAGAAATGCAAGCATTTGGGTGGGCGTTACGGTTGACCGCATTTACGATTGGCTATAATTTCCTAGAGGGGACAGTTTCAACCTTGCTAGGATTTCAAGACGAAACGCTCGCACTTTTGGGGTTCGGCGTAGATAGCTTTATTGAGGTAATTTCAGCAATCGGTATCGCCCGTATGATTACTCGAATCCGCCGTTTTCCAGATGTATCAAGGGATAGATTTGAAATCACTGCGCTACGTATTACGGGAAGCTGTTTTTCTCTGCTAACGGTGGGGCTTCTTATTACTGCGGTTCTCAATATCGTTCAAGGCCATCAACCTGAAACAACTTTCTGGGGGATTGTCATTTCAGCGACTTCAATTATTACCATGTGGATTCTAATCGTTTTGAAGATGAAGGTTGGAAAACAATTAGATTCTCAACCCATCATCGCTGATGCGAAATGCACGAAAGTATGTCTTTACATGTCGTTTGTCCTATTAGTATCAAGCTTCATCTACGAACTGACGCACATAGGTTACTTAGATAGCATAGCTGCCTTGGGAATTTCCTATTTTTCAGCAAAGGAAGGAAAAGAGGCATTTGAAAAGGCACAAGGTAAAGCCTCATGCTGTGATTGTGAAGAAGATGGAACGTGATGGCTACTTGGTAATCACCGAACAGTACGACTCACGATGACCGATGAGTCGGGCAGCTACAGTAAATGCTAAGGTTCTGGCTCTGTTTGGGTCAGTAGGGAACAACGATTGTTGTCCTCTACACATAACCGAGCGTCCACGATTCGGCAGGTCCCAATTAAGCCGTAGTGCTAACGGAATCGGGATTTGTTAGTAGGGCGATTCATTGGCTGTCCAAACAGGGATTAAATTGCTTATACGGGCGGGGTGACCCCGCCCCTACGCTGAAGTGCGTAAGTCCTATCCGGATCAAGGGGTCTTGTCTGTCAGGAATTGGCGGAACCATTCGACCATCCACTCAAAGTATTCGACGAGAAAGCGATGATTGCCCTCCGGCTGATAGACCTTGAATCGCTCCGTATGCCCCAATGATGCGTAGACCGGAGCCACAACCCGAATCAGTTCATCTACCCCCTCGCGGGGCATGTCCTCGTCCTGAGTGGGTGCCACCATCATGAACGGACGTGGTGGCATACACGCAGCGACAACCTCCGGATGATCAAAGTACCGGAGCATGTGGGGGATAAAGAAGTAGGCACTGTGGCGTTCGATGTCCCCTCCGTGGATAAGGGTTGCCATGCGTCCCACGCCGCCGCAGATTGGCACACCCGCTCGAATCCACGGCGCGGCTGCCATCGCAT
Source organism: Candidatus Poribacteria bacterium (assembly GCA_047517405.1). Taxonomy (GTDB): domain Bacteria; phylum Poribacteria; class WGA-4E; order WGA-4E; family PCPOR2b; genus PCPOR2b. Next base: position 6,404 of record JAKZSX010000490.1, read on the forward strand.
ACCATGTCGCATTTCCACCGAGTGACATGCCGGCGATCCCGACCCTATCGGGGTTGACTGCTTCACTTGCTGCGAGGATACGCGCTGCTCTCAGCGTTTCTCCGACGAGAATCCCCATCTGTGGGCGGCCATAAGGCGTGAGAAGCTTTCCTTCAAGATTCCAACTTTCGATGTTAGAGCGTCGGGTGACGCTCCCTTTGGGCGAAATCGCCAACGTCGCGAAGCCACGTCGTGCCAGTTCACGTGCCCAACCAACCAACATGCCGCTTGGGGCTTCCGCCAGATAAAACTGCTGGTCCGCGACCATTTCAGCTGAGCCACCCGTTCCGGGTATGCAAACGACGCCAGGCAGTTTCTGACTCGACGCGTTGGGCGGCGTCATGAGAATCCCCGGAACCGTTTCGCCGAGCGAGTTCGCGTATGTCAACTGCGTGACGCGGAG
>JAKZSX010000491.1:0-8897 GCA_047517405.1 Candidatus Poribacteria bacterium
GAAAAACAGCTGCACCGTCACGCACTCTATCATACCCAACCCGGCGATATCATCGTCGTGGACGCAAGGGGTGACCTGAGCAGCGGGGTTTTCGGTGAAATGATGTTGACTTTTTTTAAGGGCCGCGGTGGCATCGGTGCAATCATAGACGGTTGCATCAGAGACTTCCCCTATGCGCAGACTTTAGGGTTGGGATTGTGGCTGAAGGGCACGACCCCCAACTTCCATACACAAACGAACATCTATCCCTTCGCGGTCAACGTTCCTATCGCCTGCGGCGACACCTTGGTCATGCCGGGGGATATCATTGTGGCTGACGATGATGGTGCCGTTGTAGTCCCGGTTAAGCTGGCACCTGAGCTGTGTGAAAAAGCCACCGCCCACGCAGAATGGGAGGACTTCAGTCGCATGAAGTTAGCGGAGGGCGGTCACTTACGCAAATACTACCCTCTCAACGATGAGGCGCGAGTCGAGTACGAGGAGTGGCGCAAAGCCCAAGAAAAATAGAAGGTCGAAATGTCGGCTATCAAAGAAAACCTGTTCCATTTGGCATATTGACACAGAAATGGCAACCCGTCAGGGGAAGATCGCATGTCAAACCTCCGGAACTATTATCAAGATTTACTAAATTGGGAAGGACAACCTCGGCGTGAGCTTGTCGAGGAGTGGCCACATATATTACGCGAATCAATTGAATCAGCGTTTGTTAATGCCGTTTCAAAATCTGGAATGAAAGGTTCAACCTGTTCACTGAGTCCGGATAGTTCTAATCAATCCATTGGAAATCAAGTAGAGAAGTATACTATGGAGGAACTCAATACGACAATCTCAGAATTTTCAATTTCCCTATGCCACGGTAAAGGATACCCGGACCAAACACTAACTCAAACAGCCACGGGCACACGTATCCCGCTTGAGGTAAAAGCAACTAGCAATTGGAATCCAAGCGATACTAACAGGCGAGTGTTGACTTCATCCTCAAGGAAACTACGAACTCAATTTAGTGCTCCTATTTATCACTTGCTTTTGACAGTTATCTATTCACAGAACGAAAATTTAGCAACCATTGACGCGATTCGTCTTGATTTTCTTGAACCAACGACTGTAGTCAATGTTAGACTTGAAGCCTCCGTTAATCACAAAATCCTTGCAACGGGCCACCATTGCCAAAGGATAATTTAAGGAGGGAAAATTGACAATGTCAACAACACAAATTCCTATCCAGATAGATGAGTTTTGGACATCGAAACAACGCGCGGGACACTCGCTACATGAAGTTTCATACCGTGCATGTTACAAACCTCAGTTGCCGGCGTTTTTTATCAAACGCTTCTGCAAAGTGGATGATGTTGTTTATGACCCGTTTATGGGACGCGGAACGACACTGATTGAGGCGCAGCTTCATGGCTGCCGTGCCTATGGAAACGATATAAATCCTTTGTCTCAAGTCCTGACAAAGCCTCGACTCACACCGCCAACCTTATCACAGATTGAACAGCGGTTACAAGAGATAACCTTACCGACAAATGATGCAATAAACTCGGACCTATTGGTATTTTTTGAAAGAGGAACCCTTCAAGAGTTGTATGGGTGGCAGCAATACTTCCAGCAAAAGCAGGAAGCTAACCGATTTGATAGAACCGATGCGTGGTTACAAATGGTTGCGTGTAACCGTTTAACTGGACATTCCAAGGGATTCTTTTCTGTTTACACACTTCCACCCAACCAAGCGACCTCAATACAAGCACAGCAAAAGATTAATCAGAAGCGCGATCAAAAGCCGGAGTATAGAGATACAAAACAGCTGATATTTAAGAAATCCAAGCAGTTGCTTAGACATAGTGTTCCCGATCACTTCTGCAGGGATGATGCACGCCTGTTTGCTGAATCGGCGGATCGGACAACACAGATTCGTAACGATTCGGTTGATCTTGTTGTAACATCGCCACCGTTTCTCGATACGGTCAATTACATTCAGGATAATTGGCTGCGAATGTGGTTTTGCGATATAGAGATGGAAACGAGCAAAATCTGGCAATTAAAACGTCTGGAAGATTGGATTTTGAGGATGGAGAAGGTGTTTGTTGAGTTACGGAGGATTCTTAAACCCCAAGGTCGGATCGCTTTTGAGGTGGGTGAAGTACGCGGTGGATCTGTATTGTTAGAAAACGCGGTTGTCGAGGCGGCATCAGAAGCGGAGTTGATAGCGGAAAGTATACTTATTAATACTCAACACTTTACAAAAACTGCAAACTGTTGGGGGGTGTCCAATAATAGCAAGGGCACAAATAGCAATCGGATCGTGATCCTGAAAAAGGAAACGCTTACTTAATTTCTCATCTACTCATTCGGAGAGTGAACGCTCCGGTGCTAATGTGGGTTCCCGAAGATTTAGCATCCCACGTATTCCGTATTCGTTATCGCTTAAAGGAGAAAATCAATGCGAGACACAAATAAGATAGGTTGGAAGGCTGTCAGCAAAACAGGTGCCGTTGCTGCGGGCGGTGCCGGAGCTGTTGCGGCTGGAATTGAAATTCTGGAGTCAGGCGGCAATGCGGCAGATGCCGCGGCGGGAACAATTCTCGCGCTTAACGTCACAGACCATATCGCCTGCTCTATCGGCGGTGAGGTGCCGGTTCTTATTTTTGACGCGGAAAAACGGGAGGTAAAATCGCTGTCTGGTCAAGGACGCGCCCCGCTTTCGCAAACAGCCATTGATTGGTATATGAAAAATGGCATCCCAGCCGGTGATATTAAAATGGCACCGGTGCCCTCGGTTGTCGATCTATGCATCACGGCACTTCAGCGGTATGGAACCAAAACGTTTGAGGAGATTGTGGCACCCACACTTGCTCTCCTAGATGCCGGAGATGAGGACTGGCATCCCAAACTCGCGGTTACCCTACGCCGTATGGTGGAGGAGGAGCAGATCACACCGGGCGACCGTGAGACGAAGCTGCAAGCTGCAACCGACCGCTTTTATGGACGGAACAAGTTTCGTAACGATATCGCGGACGAATTGGAAGCGTTTTACATCAAGAAGGGTGGGTTCCTGCGTAAGTCAGATCTTGCCGCACACACCACGCTAATCGAAGACCCGGTGAAGGTGGATTACCGAGGGTATACGGTCTACAAATGCGGCACATGGACGCAGGGACCTTTTCTCTGTCAGGCGATGCGCTTGCTGGAAGGCTTTGATTTGAAGGGTATGGGACACTTCTCAGCGGATTATGTCCACGCGGTCACAGAAGCGATTAAGCTGGCAATGGCAGATCGTGACGAACACTACGGCGACCCAGTCTTTGTAGATGTTCCGATGGAGGGGTTGCTTTCCGATGCCTATACCGAGATTCGTCGTCCCTTAATCGATATGCAAAAAGCCTCACTGGAAGCCCGTCCGGGCGATCCGGATAACATGAAGCCGCTGAAGGCGGGTGGCGTGTTTCGGCCAGGGGTTGGTGGAACGACGACCTGTGTCGTCGCTGATCGATGGGGCAACGTGGTTGCTGCCACACCTTCCGCTAACGTCCACCGCGAAGAAGGTATGGGAGGGTCAACGGGCGTCAGCTACGGGAACCGCCTGCGAAGTCTCAATACAGTTCCGGGTCATCCAAACTGTATCCAACCGGGAAAGCGACCGCGCATCACGCTGACCCCCACGCTCGTCCTGAAGGATGGCAGCCCGATTTTGGCGGTTAGTGTCGCGGGTGGTGATCTGCAGGACCAAGCGACCCTGAATTTACTTCTTGATTTCATTGATTTTGATATGCAGCCTGAAGATGCTGTTACCGCACCGCGGTTTGCTACGTCGCATCACCAAGGTTCGTTTGATCCAAATCCCAATCGTGAAGAGGCTTTCATTCAAGCAGGAGCGTTGACTGTCAGCGATACGGTGGATTCGAGTGTTCAGGAGGAATTGATCCGGCGTGGACATCAGTTAGACGCAAAGGCATCTCCAATTGCGACACCTGTTATGCTTTCTATCGATCAAGATAGTGGGACGTTCTACGCTGCTGGCGACCCGGCTGCGGGTCGTCATGCGGCGGGATTGGACGATAAATGAGAGGAGATAGCAATGCCTGAACGACTGACTGTCCTGTTTTTGCCCCACCCGCTCGGTCCCTCAATGTTCAAACCGGCGGGGGACGACGTGATAGCTGCAATCGGCGACCGCCACGATTTGCGTATTTTGGATTATGACCAGCCCATCGCTCCACAGTTTGAGGGGGTTGACGTGGTCATCGATCACGGCGGCTCAGCAGGGACGCGAGAGATGGCTGATGCAGCGGCGGGAAAGGTGCGTCTCTGGCAGATTCTTGGAACAGGCTTTGACCACTTCGATACAGATTATTGGCGGTCAAAGCAACTGCCCGTTGCAAACTGCCCAGGGATTTTCAGTGCTGTGGCGCTGGCTGAATGTGCGATGATGTTCATTCTGATGCTTGCCCGTCAATATCCGGTCACCCAAGCAAACCTGAATCAGGGTGAACTGTACCGTCCAGTCGGGATGGAGCTTGACGGATTGAACTTGGGCATCGTCGGTTTCGGTGCGAGCGGCATAGAATTGGCGCGTCGGGCTGGTCCCTTTGGCTTAAAAATGTCGGCGATTGATATTCGCGATGTTGGAGCAGATGAAGTGGACGAATTTGGTCTGGAGTTTGTTGGAAAACCGAAGGATTTGGATTCCGTTATTGCTACGTCCGATTTCTTATCGCTCCACCTGCATCTCAACGAGGAGACACACCATACGATTGACGCACGTCGCCTGCGTTTGATGAAATCAACAGCGTTTCTGATTAATGTCGCGCGGGGTGCGTTGGTGGATGAAGCCGCCTTGATCGAAGCGTTGGCGGAGGGCGAAATCGCCGGTGCCGGGCTAGATGTCTTTGGGCAGGAACCGCCGGATCTGGATTCGGCCATCTTTAGTCTGCCGAACGTAATTGCGACGCCTCATATCTCAGGTGGAACCGATGGCACTTCACGTAAACGGGCGGGTGCGGCAGCGGAAAATGTTGACAGGATAGCCGCAGGATTGGAACCATTGTACCTCATATCTTGAGAAATTGTCGTCCCAATCGTTATTACAATTGCCAGCAAAAACGGCTATCCACGCCGTGCGAAAAAATATAGTTCAGGGAAAGCATGGTTGTAGAGAAACCACTCGGCAGAGGCAAAGGGATTTGCTCATCAGGTTGAATGTCTTCTAATAAAGGTTTTGAATGTTTAAGAGGGATGCACAAAGTCGTAACCTGAACAAGCAGATTCTCAGCCTCGCTATCCCCAACACTATCAGCAATCTGTCGGTGCCAATGCTGAGTGCTGTGGATACCGCGCTAATGGGGCGACTAGAGAATGAACAGTATCTTGGCGCCATCGCCATCGGTGGCATTATCTTCAGTTTCGTGTACTGGGGGTTTGGCTTCCTCCGAATGGGTGTCACCGGACTAACAGCACAAGCCTATGGTGCGAAAGATGCTAAGGAAAGTACACTCATTCTGAAGCGCGCGGCGATTGTGGGACTGTTGATCGGTCTGCTGCTCATTGTCGTCCAGCCGCTAATCGCAGCACTGAGCTTTTATCTGATGGACGCCGGTGCTGAAGTTGAACAGCTTGCCCGCTCCTATTTCCATATCCGTATCTATGCTGCGCCAGCCACCCTGACCCTGCATGTATTTCACGGTTGGTTTCTGGGTATGCAGAACGCCAAATATCCGATGTTCCTCGCCATCGTGGTGAATCTGCTGAACCTTGTATTGAACCTCATATTTGTTAAGGTTCTCATGATGACCTCCGATGGGGTCGCTCTTGGAACCGTGATTGCACAGTATTTTGGATTGTTATGCACCGTTGGGCTATTCTTGAGAAAATACAGACATCTGTGGGACGGATGGCATCTAAAAGGGGTGCTGAATCTTCCGGCCCTGAAACGCTTTTTCAGGATAAGCGGGGATATCTTTATCCGCACGCTGTCCGTGCTTTTCTGTCATGCGTTTTTCACATCAAAAGCCGCAGCGTTGAGCGATACGGCACTGGCCATAAACACCATCCTTTTGCAGTTTATCCATATCTTGGCGTATGGTATTGACGGTTTTGCTTTTGCGGTAGAAAGCCTCGTTGGCAGGTACAAAGGGGCACGGGAGATAACCAACTTAAAACGATCCGTGCGATATTCGTTCTGGTGGGTGCTGCTCCTTTCGGCGGGATTCAGTCTGGTTTTCGGCTTACTCGGGACCAAGTTGCTATACTTTTTCACGAACAAAACAGACCTGCTAATCGGTGCCCGCCCCTACCTAATCTGGATTGCGATAGCACCGCCTATCAATTCTGTCGCATATATTTGGGATGGAGTTTTTATCGGCGCTACCGCCTCAACCCCCATGCGAAACTCGATGCTAGCTTCGACGGTGGTTTTTCTGTTTGCGTATGTCCTATTGAAAGGGTTGGGAAACCATGGACTCTGGCTGGCATTGACGCTATTTTCAATTGCACGCGGTGCAACGCTAACCGCTTTGGCACCGAAGCATATCTTTTCATTGAATGCACCGCAAAAGCGGCGTTTGACATAAAGATTCTACCAAGGAATCCATAGGGAACAGCGATCGTTGTTCCCTACTGAAATGGGTAAGCCCTACATATCATTGTTTCACACAATACGCATACTTGGAGGAAGTTTACGATGGTATTAAAAGACCGAGTCGCCATTGTCACCGGCGCTAGCTCAGGCGTCGGACGGGGTATTGCAGCTGAATTCGCCCGTGAAGGTGCTAACGTCGTTGTCGCTGATGTTCAAGAAATTCCCAAACGTGGCAAGTACCATGAACAAGACACGACAACCCCAACGGTCGAAGAGGTCGAAAAATTGGGGAGCCAAGGGCTATTCGTCCAAACCGATATGTCAGATGACTCGCAAGTCGATCGACTGATTCAGGAAGCGGTTGCGCACTTTGGCGGACTGGATATCCTTGTCAACAACGCTGGTATCCATATCCCCGGTACCAGCCAAGATATTACAATAGCCGATTGGGACAAAGTGGTTGGCGTGAACCTGCGCGCCATTTTTGTGGCGACAAAACTCGCTATCCCTCACTTGACAAAATCACAGTATGGACGTATCATCCAAATCGCCTCAGTTCACGCCTTCGGTGGTGGTGGCGGTCCAGCTTACGCTTCCGCAAAAGCTGCCCTTGTCAACATGGTACGCGACACCGCGCTGGAAGTTGGGGGATACGGTGTCACCTCCAACGCAATCTGTCCCGGCTATATTGAAACTGCAATCCAAGACTACCTAACACCGGAACAGATTCAGGAAGCGAGCGAAAGAACAGCGATGCCGCGTTTCGGTTTGCCACGGGATATAGGCCGCGCGTCGGTCTTTCTCGCATCGGACGACGCGGAGTGGATCACCGGTGCCTCGTTGTTGGTCGATGGTGGGTATATCGCTGGACTTTAGTGTGAGCGGTTAAGGGTTACAATTAACGCAATACATAATTACACTTTTCATGCCGTAAATCAGATTGGAAAAGGAGAATTTCATGAGTCAGAAAACGTATCGTGCTGCTGCGATTGGACACACAGGCGCTGGAAACTATGGACATGGACTTCACTTGCCGTTTAATGAGTTGGATAATATTGAGTTTGTTGCCGTTGCCGATCCGGACGAAGCGGGACGGCAGGCGGAGATGGAAAAAACAGGCGTACAACGTGGCTACGCCGATTATCGCGAAATGCTTGACAAAGAGGAACTGGACATCGTCAGCATGGGACCTCGCTGGACGACTGACCACCTTGAAATGCTATTGGCGTGTATCCAATCCGGCTGCCATGTCTACAGCGAAAAGCCGATGACAGCAACCCTCGCCGATGGAGACCAAGTCGTGGAAGCGGCAAGTCAGAAAGGGATAAAAATCGCTGTCGCACATCAGGCGGTCTATCTGCCGTCAATTCAAGTGGTCAAGCAGATGCTGGACGACGGGGCGATCGGGACAGTTCAAGCGATTCACGGGCACGGCAAGCAGGACCGACGCGGCGGTGGCGAGGACATGATCGTGCTCGGCACACATCTCTTCAATATGATGCGGTTTTTCGTCGGAAATGTTAAATGGATGCAGGCACACGTCACAGAAAACGGGAAAGAGGTTACAATTGACGATGCGCGCGATGCCACCGAACCTGTTGGTCTTATCGCTGGTGATTGTGTCAACAGCTACTTCGCCTTTGAAAGTGGCGTTTCTGGATTGTTTGATTCCCGGAAGAACGAGGTGAGCGGTGATTACTACGGAATGGAGATTATCGGCAGCGAAGGCAGGTTATCAATGCGCGGCGGAGGTGGTGACAATTTGGTCATCTATCCCCACCCGTGCTGGTCACCAGCTGATAACTCTCAGAAGTGGGAAACTGTGCAAGTAGACGACACGCCTTTTTCTAGCGGCAATAACCTTGCGGTCATCGATCTGATTGATGCGATTGAAAATGACCGTAAGCCGATTTCCGCTGCGGAGGATGCTGTTGCGGCGTTAGAGATGATTCTCGGTGCCTACGAATCGCAGCTTACCGGAAAACGGGTTTCGTTCCCTATTGCAAATCGAGAACATCCACTGAAAAAATAACCGTGGCATTGTTATCGGTGTAAGCGTTAAGATTTGCGCTGCGTTTGATATTGACGTGACTCTGTTTTCGTGTTAGAATGAGAGGGTACAGTCGCCCTGTTTCTTTTTACATGATAGTTCCTACGAATTGGGTAGATAGGCACGTGAATTGCCCTTTTAATTTATCGTGGACAAGTTATTATATCGCTACACAAAATTAGCATAACTTAGTAAACAATTTGGACGCTCTAGCGGTTATTTCAAAAGGGGGAAAGCCCATGAAAACCAAAAGACGCATTTTCAGCGGTGTGT
>JAKZSX010000492.1:0-8870 GCA_047517405.1 Candidatus Poribacteria bacterium
TCCGTCAACGAGGCAATAGATCGAGATCTTGTGGAGAACCCGGTGATGTGGCTAGACCGCGGCCAGATGGGGCGGCGGCAGAACGCCCATGCGTTGCTTGCCTGCCCGGAGATAGACGTAACCATGCGGCCACCGACGCTGCTGCCGTTGATGCACGCAATTATGGGCAAAGACCTCTGTGCGGAGGAACATTCGGTGATGCTCCGCGCGCCGAACCCTGACGGCGACACCGAATGCCGCTGGCACCGTGACGCTAGTGGGGATGCCGAACCCCCACACTACACGCGATATTTATCGGTCGTCTTTTACCTGACGGATGTGGATGACACGACACACACTTTCAGCGTCTTGCCCGGCACAGCGCAATCCACAGAACGGCTCCCGCTCGAGGCTTACGACCTCAACACGGCGCAGCACCTTGTCGGTCGTGCCGGCACAGCGACACTTTTCAATGCGGCAACCTTTCACGCCGGCAATGTCCGACAGACCCCCTCCGAGCGGCGCACCATCCACATCTACTGTGGCCGCACAACAGACCGATATCTCAGCAACCACACAATTTTCCCACGCCGCCTATGGGAGGGCAAGGGTGAAGCCACACAGCACTACTACAGCCGCCCTAACCCCATCACGCAACTCCTGATAGAACGATTTGAATAGATTAAAAAGAACACTTTCGTCCGGCTGGGACTTTAGTGTGAAGACGGGAAAATCAGAAAACGGGTTGTGGTGATTCGCTTTTGCTATACATCGCCTTCCAAATTTCTGTTGTCCGACGATCGGATTTGTGCTATGATGAGCAGGTTCATAATCACAAGGAAAGGACACCTTCGATGAAAATTACCGAGATTGAATCGATTCCTCTGCGGGTTCCCTACGAAGAACGGATTCGCAAGCAGTTTTATCATTTTGGGATAGACGAGCAGGTGACGGTCTATAAATTTCATACAGATAGCGGCTTGATCGGGCTTGGAGAGAATCCCGGTCCGCCCTTCGAGCAGGAGCTCCTCGACCTCTACCTCGGCACGAATCCGTTCGATCACATCATGGGCAAGGGACGGTTCAACCTCGACATGGCGTGCTACGACCTTATGGGCAAACATCTGGACTTGCCCGCATGGAAGCTGATGGGGCAGCAGGTGCGTCAATGGGTGTCGATGGGGTGGTGGATGCCCTGTATGTCGCCCGAAGATAGCGCCGCCGAAGTTCAGGTGGCAGCTGAACGCGGATATCGCGGACTCAAATGCAAAGCCAGAGCATTTTATGACATCGTGGAACAGTCAAAGGCGATGCAGGCGGTCGCACCGCCGGACTTTCGCGTGGAATTTGACTTTAACGGGGCATTGGTCAATGTAGAGAAAGCCCTGCCTATCCTGCGAGAATTGGAGAAGATTCCGATAGTCAAAGGGGTGGAGGAGCCAATCTTCGCATATGACGTTGAAGGGTGGCGGCGGCTGCATCAGGAGATTCGCATCCCGTTCTACCTGCACGGCATCGGTGTGATCCAAGAAGGTGCATCGCGTCAACCTTCGGGACCTTGGATCGGGCTTCGCGCCGGAGATTTCGATGGTGCGCTGTGTAGCCATGAATCAATCAAAAGTGCGTTGGCGTCAAGTTGGGCTTTTGCCGCTGCAAATACGCCCATCCTGTTACAGTACGTGGGCACCGGCATAACCGCAGGGTTTGCCTGCCATCTGGGCGCGGTGATGCCGACAGCGACGCTGCCGGGCGTTACGACAAGCCACACCTACGAAGATGATCTGATTGTGCAAGGGCATACGGTTCAGCGAGGGTTCATGAAAGTCCCAGAGGGACCGGGACTGGGCGTAGAATTGGATGAAGATGCGGTAAGCCGTTATTCCCAAACGTCTGCGCCGGAGTGGCTTCGACATATCTCTGTTGTTACGCTCCCCGGCGGTTTGAAACACTATTACCAAAGCCTACAGCAAGCAGAACGGCTGATGAAGGAGGGGGTAGATGAATCTTTCGCGCACGGGGTTAGGTTGGACGAATGGGAGGACGATGGGAGTGAAAGGTTTGATAGCCTGTGGCAGCGGCTTCGTGAAACCGATTGGCCCATTTGGGAGGCGTAAACCTTAATATAACCCAAGTCACTAGTCATTGAAAATTGGGATATGTTGTATGTTTTTTTGGTGCACTGTGTTGCAATCTATTTATCAACCCCACTCAGTTTGGATAGACATATCCAAGCCATAAACACCCGGACTATAGCGTAACGTTCCGGGCTGATTGACCCTAGATTGTTGCGCTAGAGTGTTTGGTATTCTATCGCGCAATGTGCTAGGTATCTTGTGCAGCGGATTTGGCAATCCACCGCGAGCGGTGATTGATTCCCAACCCGGTTTGCAAGGTTCCCTATAACTGGCGACTTAGATTAATGTACGAAAACGAGGATAGGCAACGGTGAAGAGAAAGCTGGGACAACTCCTTGCACTTACCTTTCTGATTTCAGGGGTGATTTTGCAGATAACACACGCCGATACGGGGGAGGCTAACCCACAGGGAACCGCTAGGGGTGGATTGCCGGGCGTCGAATCTATTGCGGATTTAGATCGGCTGGCGGATCTCCACTTCGTCATTATGAGCGATAACAAGGGGGACTCACCCCTCAGTAGCGTGGAATTTGCCCGAATGACCACCTGGATGCAGGAGAGAAATCCCGCCTTTGTGATAGGCTTGGGCGACCACGTCAAATATCGCTGGGAAAACACCTTCATCCCTTGGTTACAGTCCGAGCCGTGGTGGAGCGAGCACTTCTACCCCAACGTTGCGGACGGCGAGAACGAATACTACAGCCCGACCCACAGACAGTTGGATTACGGCGAGGGCGCACCGATACTCGATTTGGTAGATTTGGAAGCCCATGCAAGCGTTATCCGTCCAAACAAATCGGAATACTACGCCCAAATTCCGGTCGATGATTACACCGTTCACCTGATTCAGATGCACTTCTCGGATCAGCCAGAGGACCCAGCAGTAGGGTTCCCGGAAAGCAGCCGCGCGTGGATGATAGAAACCCTTAAAAGCATCGAAAAAGGGGATAAAGATCTAATCATAGTGGCGGCGCATTCGAGATCAGGGGCATGGGACATGGTGCTTTCACCAGAACGTCGCCAATTCCTGCTCGACAAGACGGATCTGGTTCTCTCTGCCACAACCCACAGATTTGAGGCATGGGTGCCGGAGGGGTTTGAGGGGGGAGATGCGGTCTGTATCAACACCGGGGCGGTGAACTATCCGGGACCCATGACCCCCAACGGCTATGTCGAAATCCACCTTATCGAATCGGTGGGTGTTGTGGGACAGTACATAGACCTCACGCAGATAGGTCGTCGCCTCCAGCATGGACGTTTTGCTTGGATTAAACCCAAAGATGGGCCGATGCGTTACCTCAACCTCCAATCGCCCACCGCCGATAAAACCGATGAGCCGATTGCGAATCTCAGCGAACCGCTCGAAGCGACCCGAATCGAGGGTGCACTCTCACAACTGATCAAAGAAAAAACGGGGGTGAATTTCGCTTTGGTGGGTACGCGGCAGGGGCTCGAAAAGGGACCCGTAACACGAGAGGCAGCGTGGCGGGTCTTTGGGAAGAACACGAACATTCGGATTGTCCGCATCCCGATGACAAAAGTGCTCCCTGTCCTTGGGCTTCTGCAAGAAACTGAGATTGAGTCACAGGGCGCCGCCATCCGCGTCGCAGCACCGCACCCCACAATGACGGGGATTATCACCGTGACGGGCAGCACTCATGAAGCTCTCGAACCGCAAGCGTTGGACGATAAAGGTTTGCGACAAGTTGACCTCCTCATCGAATGGCTTACTTCTCGATGAATCCGTAAATAATACCTCCCTATGGGAAAGGAAGATACCCCTGTGGCGACAACACCGGAAGTCAGCAAAGATAGCGTGATTATACTTTACAAGGGTGGGAGGCTGCCCACATGGCACGATCTGACGCCAGCAGAGCAAGATGCCTATCAGCAGGAGCATGTCGATCTGATGCTATCGGTCGCCCGTAAACACGGACTGATGCGACTGGAGGGCTTTAAGCTGATGACACCACAGAGATCGTGGGAACGCTTCTGGGTTATTGAGTTTCCTACACTAACGGGCGCGGAGGCGTGGATTGATGCTGAGATGGCACCGCCCTACGGACGCTACGGCTACTACGAATACTACACCGCGCGGCATTGGGGACGGGACCACTTTTCCCAGTGGGTAACCCGTCCCCCCGAACCGGTTGTGCCGGACGGGACAGATCCGCATAGCGTCCCCGCGCTTAACGTGGACAGGGACAGCGTTGTCGCCCTGCTTTTCGGGCGTTGGCGGTCAGAGGCAAGCGAGGCGACCCCGGAGGCGCGGGGTGACAGCGAACATATTGAGTTAATGCAGTCGGTCGCCCGTGAGCACGGCCTGATGCGCTTAGAAGCGTTCAAGCTGATAGGATCTCAAGATCTGTGGCATCGGGCATGGCTAATCGAGTTTCCGAGTTTGACTGGAGCGGAGGCGTGGATCAACGCCGAAGTTCTTCCGCCGCACGGTCGCTATTCTACCAAGACCTTTTATCTGGCGCGTAGGTGGGCACCGCGCTATTTCGCCGGTTGGGTGCAGTATGCGCAGACCTGACGGGGGCACTTAGAGTGAAACGTGATAGCAATTGGTTCATTAGCACATTAGTTCATTGGTTTATAATGTAATGCAAGTTGTTATCTATCAAACGCATATTACACATATCGCCCCGCTGGGGCTATAGAGGACAACTTGAATTAATTAGGACTTACGCAGTTGAACGCTCAAAGCCCCGTCGTTCGACGATTTATCGTCGCCCCCCGACGCCCGATGAATCGGGCAACTACAATCAGACTTAGGTTGGTAGTAGGGCGATTTATCACCCGTCCGGACGCGGGTTGAATTGCGCTACTACGAACTGAAGTGCGCAAGTCCTATTAATGTACTAATGAACTCTTCTTTAATGAACCTATGTACTTTTGAACGATGTGAAATAGCACCAAAGGTTACAGAGAAAGAATACACATACAAGGAGGGGATTTAATGGATTTAACCGATAAGGTTGCAATTGTGACAGGCGCGGGACAGGGGATTGGCAGGGCGATTGCGCTGCGGTTCGCAGGTGCCGGCGCAACGATCGTCGTAGCCGAACTAAACCGTAAAGCAGGTGAGACGGTTGCAAGTGAAATTGAGGCGTTGGGCTGCAAATCCCTCGTTATTGAGGCGGATGTCTCAAAGATGGATTCGGTGCAACGGCTGGCACGGCAGACGTTGGATACCTTTGACCAAATCGATATTCTAGTGAACAATGCCGGGATAGCAGGAAAAACGGCGACGTTGCCAGATCTGGATGAATCGGATTGGGATGCGGTTATAGATGTAAATCTAAAGGGGGTGTTCCTCTGCTGCAAAGCGGTAATCAACCACATGATCGAGAGACAGTATGGCAAGATTGTAAGTGTCGCCTCGATTGCGGGCAAGGAGGGGAATCCAACGCTCATCCCGTATTCAGCGTCTAAAGCGGGGGTCATCTGCCTGACGAAAGCCTTGGCGAAAGAGGTCACCGAGTACGGTATAAACGTCAACTGTGTTTCACCGGCGGTCATTGCAACCCCAATTCTAGAACAGGTGTCGCAGTCAACCATTGATTATATGGTCAGCAAGATCCCGCTGGGACGGGTCGGAAAGCCGGAGGAAGTCGCAGCGGTAGTGCATTTCCTAGCGTCGGACGATGCCAGTTTTGTGACCGGGCAGTGTTACGATGTCAGTGGCGGCAGGGCAACCTATTGAAACGGAGCCGACACAGAAATACTCAGGTATTCCTAAGGCCTATGATAGACTAGTCTTCCTCCAAAGTAAACCGAATTGGAATTTTTACCCGCTTGGGTACGGACTCTGTGCCTCGCTTGGCTGGAGTAAAACGCCATCTTTTCACGGCTTTAATCGCCTCCGCACCGAAGCCGAACCCTTTCGGTTTTTCCTCTACCACTGTTATGTCCGTTGCTTTTCCGTCCACACCGACGGTACACTCAAGCTTAACAACACCTTCCTTCTGAGCGCGGCGAGCGGCCTCAGGATACTTAGGTTTAGTCTTTCTGAGGACACGCGGGTCTTGATCAACCTGCACCGATACCTCCGCATCAATGTCGCGGTCACTAAGACCGTCATCCGAAATATCTATTTCACTATCTTCCGGTGCAATCGATGTGGACCGGTCAATTTTGACCCCTAGTACTTCCGTTGGGACTTCTGCACGGACCTGCTCCACCTGAATGTTACCGAGTCCTTTTGGTATCGAAATGCCACCACCGGTTGGGGCATCCCCTACATCCATCAGATTGTCGCTCGGTGTGTGGAATTGTGCCTCCTCCGTTGGGAGTACTATAGCTGTCGGCGCTGACCGCGGTGTACGCAGTGCCCGAACTTGTACTGAATCGGGAGGTTTCACGCTTTTTATAGTTCGACTCCTTATCCTCCGGGGTTGCCGAACAGGCTCGACGAAATCCAGAAAAATAGGTGCCTCTTCGGGCAGATACTCAGTAATGACGTAGATGGTAATCAAAAACGCCACAACGAGATGGATCCCAAGCGAAATGGGCCAGGCAAAGTGACGGGTGACAAAAAGCCGCTTGCGTTTTGCCGTACCGATTGCTTCCGCGGAGGCAATCGCCTCCTGCTGTTTCTGATCGAGCGAAACATGCTTTAACAGCACCGCAGCTGGCAAGCCTGCTTTCAGCCGCTTTTGGCGCCGGCTGGCTTTCCCGCGCCGATTTTGTTTGGCACCAAAGTATTTAGAAAGTACGTTGTTTCGGCTATTCATAACTGTTCTTGTAGACGGGGTCGGAAGTTCAAGCACGGCAGACGTTTACTTCCTTCCATCTCCTCCTTTTTTCTTTTCTGATGTTGGTGGGAAAAGAACAGGGGAAACTGATTCTTTCACAGTCATTGGCAACCTATCCTGACTCTGTCGGTTCAATCCGTTGCTGCGATTCCGCTTCGGTTGAAATCTGGTTCCAGTCCCAAAGTTGTGGGATATATTCGACATTTGCCCACATTTCCGCCTGATCCACGTAGTGCGGACTACCGGGGTGTCCCGATGCACCCAACGGCACAATCCACCGTGAATTGGTCCAGTCTGACGGATCGTGGATGTAACGGTTGACAGACATACCTGTGGCGATGAATTCATTATGAAGGGCATAACTCCCGGCGAGCGGTGTGTCGCCGTCACCGTGTGTCGAGACAGAAGGAGGATCCAGCAGCTCCGCGAACTCAGCAAACAGCGACGAGAGCGGATGCCGAGGGTTCGTGTGGTGGAGTGCCCCCCACCGCCACTTCGACATATCATCACCAAGTCGCGCTTTGAGGTCCGCAACAGCAGACCGGAGCGCGGAAGCCAACACGTCCAACCAATCACCCCCGGGCGGCAACAAGGAGTCGTCGCCCCTCTCAAGTTCTTGGTTCATCCTCACCACAATCTGGCGGGCATGGGCATCGCCCCCCGCAACACCTGAAAAAATCTCCGCTGCCACATCTCCCATTAGGTGATCGAGCAGGAAGCGGATAACATACGTCTTGGTCTTGGCGTAAATCAACGGTTGGGCACCGTCGCGATCCATGCTATAAGTCCACCCTCGCAGCAGCCCCAACGCTTCCGCCGAATCTTCGTCCAGCGGTGTAACACGGACCAACGCTTCTGTGAAGATACGCGCCGGATTTGAGATCCGTTCGGCGTGAATACGCGCCATATCGTCAACGGTACCCGTCCCCGGCTCAAGCGCAAGGATTCGCGTTTGAACGCGTCGAGCGCGATACTCAGGTGTGAAAGATAGTCCCACATAGTATGGGTAGTCGTGACCGGCGACACGCTGGTTACAGGTGACTGCATACCCGGTGTCAGGGTTGATGGCTTTGGGCAGCTCGTCGTGCGGGATGTAGCCGTTCCACTCATATTCGCCGGTCCAGCCCGGCACCGCTCGCCAGCCGTTCGATTCAGGTCGGATCGGGATTTTGCCCTCGTGCAGGTAACCGAAATTCCCGTGCACATCGCCGACAGCGTAGTTATTCACGCGATCCGTCCAATTTCGGAACGCCTCATGCAACTCGTCTATGGACCTCGATCGCATAGCGTCGCGTGCGGCATCGACCCACTGGGAGCCAGCGATTAGACCCGGATCACTGATTGCTATACCTGCTCCCGATGAAGGATTCCCAGCGACAACGGGACCGTGGTGGGTTATCGTCACCTCAAGCGGCACTGCGTCTGCGTCACGGACCTCGATTGTTTCGTTCAGTACCTCCGCGGGTCGCCATTCGCCCTTGAACAGATACTCACGATCATTCGGCCCCTCACGGAAGCGCTCAATGAAGAGGTCCTGCGTATCCGCCCCACCGTGCGTCATCCCCCACGCCACATATTCGTTGTGACAGAAGTGGAGCGCGCCCGGCATCCCCGGCACCGCGTGACCAATCACCGTAAATTCGGGGCACGACAGGTGGACTTGGTAGTAAACGCTCGGCGTGTCAAGCGCGCGATGTGAATCACCGCCCACCAGTGGCAACCCCGATTCGGTCAACTCACCGGAAATCGACCACCCATTCGATCCCGCGTCTACCTCATCAAGCCAGTTCGCCGCTCCAGCAGCCTCGCTCAGTTCATCAAGCCCTTCAAGCGGGGGGCCCTCGTAAACTTCGCCAGGCGGCACCGTGATTAGGTGACCGCTCGGATATCCCTTCATGAGTTCCGCAAGTTTCTCGGGACCGAGCACCTGTGCCAAGCGCATCCGGTAGAGCTTCGGTTCAAATGTTCCCAAAAGGGTATTACGGATTTTGTAGAC
>JAKZSX010000493.1:0-10506 GCA_047517405.1 Candidatus Poribacteria bacterium
AATCAGAGGGGGCCTACCCCGCTGCCGGAAGCGTTGACAAAACTGCGTGATCATCCTGTGCTTGCATGGTATCTCAATCAGATCTGTGGAGAGGGATTCCAGCTTGACCGGGAGCCTCGTCTCATTGGAGATGGGTCGGGCAATGTAGGCGATCCACTGGTCGGTGGCAACGAACCACGGGATTGGTCTCGCGCTTACTATCACCAGAACGGCGTCCGGTTCTGTCAGGGGGTACTTGCGATCTGGGCACTGGCGGACGTAAACGAAGGTGATGGCGGATTCGTCCTAATTCCAGCGAGCCACAAGAACCACGTCAAGACACCGAAGGATATACTGACCGGTAAGGACGATATGGGGTTGACCGTCCAGCCCTCCCTTAAAGCGGGGGATCTGCTACTCTGTGCGGAGACCACGCTGCACGGTGTGAGACCGTCGAAGGGGAAGGGTCCACAGCGACTGTTCGCCTCCGGGTACATCGGTAAAAACACACGCCCGTCGATCGACCTTGATGCGGTGCGTGAGAAAGAGGCGCCCCCTGACTGGATGGCAGAGTTGACTCCGACCCAACGTGCGGTGATGCAGGGGCAGGATTCTTATCATGCTTCCTCTCCGCCTGTGGTGAAATCGGATGGAGAAACCTGCTGGATGGAGGAGTCACCCGAAGTTTATCACCCGTCAATCTATATCCGCGACCCGGACTCGACGATTGACGAAAAAGAGTTCTACTTCTGGGATCTGTGCGGGCACCTTGTCATTCGGGGTGTGATGGATGCAGCATGGCTTGAGGCAGCAAATGAAGCAATCGACAAGTTCGCAGATCGAATTGTAGTGGGCGGAGCCCCTGACAAAGGCTCGAAAACCCTTGCGGGGACAGGGAGGCCCGACCTCGGAGGGTTGTTTGAACTACCGAAACCGTATTGCGATCCGTTCCGGGAGATGATTGCCCATCCAGCGGTAATAAATCGGATAAACTGGATGGAAGGGAGTGGGTTCCGGTGCAGCAACGCCACAGCGATATGCTCAGTGAAGGGCACAGCCGGACACGCTCTGCACAGCGGCAGCGAACCCGCAAGACCCTCAAACAACTATCTCCTACAGAACGGACGGACTTACTGCGACTCGGTAAATGTGGCGTGGCAGCTGCGCGATGTGACCGAAGCGGAGGGTGGGTTCGTCTATGTGCCGGGGAGCCACAAGGCGAGGTATCCTACGCCGCCGGGTGTCCAATCTTGCGATGAAACAATGGGGCTGGTCCGCCATGTGTCGATGAAGGCGGGGGATGTGCTTATGTTCATGGGTGGGGCGCAAACGCACGGTGCTTACCCGTGGAAGACCGATAACCAGCGTCGCACCGTCCTGATTAATTATCTTTCCAGAAATCTATTTTTGTAATCTGATTTTTGGGTCATGGGGGATACATATCGTGGATCGATGTGCACATGTGCACAAGGGGTCACCGCCGAATCACTGCGTTTGCGATCAGGCGTTGCGCCAATTTTCCAATGGCGACTGGGGCATCATTTTCATGACCGGCGGAACACATGAGCCGGAGTTAGAGAACCATGTAGCGATGTGTCGATCGACGGATCAGGGAGCGACGTGGAGTCCACCGAAAACTGTCCTCCGTTTCGATGACCGCGCTTGTCTGCTATCCGAGGTAATCGTCCAGGGTGAAGAGATTCGCATCATTGGCGAGAGCCATCTCGGTCGTTTCGAGGATTGGCAGGTCTTTGTTCTAATCAGCACCGACAACGGCGAGACTTGGGGAGAACCTCTCCCTTTCACACCGCTGCCGAGAAGGGCTTTCATACGCAATCTGTATGCCAGCAGTTGGGGCGAGTGGTTTCTGCCGTTTCAAAGCTACGACACGGTGACAGATCCCGCCGCCTCTCCGCTAGCGGACGGGTCGTTCAAAAGTGCGGTCAACGGCGTGCTGATCAGCAACGATGAGGGATGGACCTGGGAGAAATCCGGTGAAACTGGTCCGACAGCAGGATGGGCGGAAAACAATCTTGTCGAATTGCGCGATGGTCGACTGGTGATGCTCATCCGTGCTGACCGTACCGGCTCTCTGAAACGGAGCGAGTCCACAGACCGGGGACGGACGTGGTCGTCACCGGTAGCAACCGACATCCCTAACCCCGGCACAAAGTTTCGGCTACATCGTCTCAAGTCCGGGCGGATTGTCCTGATCCATAACCCGAATTCGAAACCCGGCGTCCGCAATCCGCTCGCACTCTGGACTTCTGACGACGATATGAACACATGGTCGCACAAGCGGACCCTGATTGATTTTCCGGGACAACTTCAGTATCCAGATGGTTTTGTGGACGAGGCGGAGGGTTATATCCATTTCGCCTTCGACTATAATCGGCATGATCTTATCTATGTCGGGGCGAAATTACCGACTTGACTTGTGTCATTGGAGGAATTATGAGTAAAATTAAAACAGCGGTGATCACCGGACAACACGCCTTTGATGTGCCGGGATTTCACGGTTTGTTCAGGAGTATTCCCGAAATCGATTTTTATCTCCAGGATCTGGAGAACTTTGCAGCGGATGCTGGCAAGGTCCGAGAGCAGTATGATGTCCTCGTATTCTATAACTTTCATCGGCAGATGCCCGACGAAGGGAGGGTTAAGGAAGCCATTGAAGGATTGGGTGAAAATGGCGCGGGTATCTTGGTGCTGCACCACGCCATTCTTGCATTTCCGCAGTGGCAGTTGTGGTCGGATCTATGCGGCATTCAAGATCGCAGTTTCGGTGTTCAGATTGACCAAAACGTGCCGGTCGCCATCGTGGAGCCACAGCACCCGACCACACGGGGATTGAACCCCTGGGAGATGGTCGATGAGATTTATATCATGGCGGACCCGGGCGATGACAGTGAGCTATTATTGACCACCAATCACCCCGATAGCATGAAAACACTGGCGTGGGCTCGGCAGTACAAGAACGCGCGTGTATTCTGTTGTCAGTCAGGTCACGACAATCAGGTCTTTTCGGACCCAAGTTTCCGCACGGTGATGTCGCAGGGAATTCAGTGGCTGGCAGGAAGGATTTAAGGGGAGAGAGTCAATGCGTACGTTGAGTATTCAAGGTTTACCTGACAAGAGACGGCAGAAAGTCCTTGTCCACGATTGGCCCGAACCGGAGGGACCAACAGGCAACGAGGTCAAAACCGAGACGATCTATTCCGGGATAACAAACGGCACTGAACGAAACCAACTGATTGGCGGAAACTACGCGCCCAAAGATGAGCAGCTGCCCACCGGTGGAAACGGCTACCAAAACGTGGGACGGGTGATCGAGGTGGGTCCCGATGTCAGCGAACTACAGGTCGGGGATGTGCTATATATGAGCACTGTACACGCAGAGTATGCCGTGATGGCGGAGGATGACCTGCTTATCAAGCTGCCCGATTCGGTTGACCGCACGGAGGCTGCGCTTTTCGGGATGACTAGTGTCGCTATGCGGACCTGCCGCAACACCAAGTTGAAGATGGGAGAACGGGTGTTGATTGTGGGCGCTGGCATCATCGGTCAAGTCGCTGCACAAATTGCGACTGTTATGGGTGCCTGTGCCACGCTTTGCGACATCAATCCCAACCGTCTGGAGATTGCTAGGGAGATTGGTGCAGCTGAAACCGTTCTGAATGTTTCAGGGGACGGGTGGGAAAAAGGAGTAACTGACGGGACGTTCGATGCAGTGATTGATTTTGCGGGGGTGCCGGGTATGGAGGATCAATTCATCAGTGCTGTGCGCCGGCACGGCAGGGTCATATTCATCGCTGGACGAGACAAAGTGACCTATACCTTTAACCTCGGTCAGGGACGCGAGATCCAGCTGAAACAGAACAGTCACTTTGATCGCGATGACTTGCAAAATCTTTGTCGCCTCGTCGATCGGGGATTGGTGAAGATTGCACCCTTAATCCGCGATGTCGTCCCGGTGAGCGAAGCCAAGCGTATCTATGACACACTGCGGGATAACCCCACTGAGTTGTTGGGAACGGTGTTTGTATGGTAAGCGGGTTTAGTCTCTACAGCAAATGCCGAAAGTCGCGGATCTGATGAAACGTAATCCGATTGGCATCGTGAAAATTATGCGCGCCGCTATAAGCGGTGCGAACGATGTAGATAATGTCCTCACCGTCGAACTGCCAATCCACATACTGGAAACCGGTCAACTGGACAGATTGCTCATAAGGCAAGCCCTGATCGTCCTCTAATAGCGTGAGTTTGTGCTCCCAACGGAGAAGGTCTTCAGAGGTGTGCAACGATAACACAGTGCGCCGAGAAGGTTGACTTGGGTTGGGATTGTTGTTGCTAAGGGTCAGGTAACTTCCAGTTACGGGATCAAAACGGATGGTGAACTTCGTCATTCCGCCGGGAAAGTCGATGAACCCCGTCTCTGGATCGAAGGTGATGATCTTGCCATCGTCGTGAACTTTAACGATTGCCGCCTTATCCCACAGCGGAAGCGAGTTGAAGCGGAGGATGTTCCAGATCTCCCCGTCCTTCGTCTCCACAGTATTCCCTTCCAGCCAGCCCGGACGCTCCAATTTTCCCCACGCTTCTGGAACCCACGCCGGATCGAAGGGAAGTCTGTTACTCATCGTCCAGTTGGCAGCATCTAGGAGATCTACCCCCGCATCGACGGAGATTACGAGGGATTGGAAACCGCTGCCCCAGACACACGGATCACAGTCCTCGAACGCCCGATACAGTCTACCATCTTTCAGAACGATCGGCACAGGGGCACAGTGGTAATTGGGAGGCTGACGGAAAGAACCGCCTTTGAACAGTAAACCGGATCTCCCGTCTTTGGGATGGGTCCAAGTATACCCGCCATCGCAGCTGCGGCGGATTACAATTGAGCCGTACTGTTGCGATGTGCCGAGCAGATAGACGCTGCCGTTGTGGGTAAATAGCGAACTCCAGAAGGCATTAGCGATGTGGGTGACGTTGACCCAAGTCTCCCCGTTGTTGTCAGAACGGTAGACGCTGGTTAGGTGTTCCTCGTGTTCGTGGTTCAGGGGGCAGCCTTTCCCAAAATAGTCATGTGTTGCAAGTAGTGCCCCATCAGCGAGGCGGACGATGCTTGGGCTGCCGAGGTAGGTTTGCGTTCTTGCGTCCTGAAATTTGATTTCGTTAAAGTCCATAGATTTCCTTTCATTGAGGAGTGGGTTAACCTGTGACCGGAGGATTGATTATCAAGTGTTGGGCAGGCACAAGACCTGCCCCTACAGATTTGTGAGATTTCAAACGGAATCGAATCTCGAAATCCAAGTGTAATGCATGGTATTTTCATAAGTGCCGTTCAACCCAACTAGGTACTACCATTTCTTTCAGTTTACCAAAGTTGGGAGATTCACGCAACGAAAAGGAGTTGGAAATGAGGATTTTGGTCACCGGCGGAAGCGGTCGCATCGGTCGTTATGTTGTAAAAGAATTGGCAGGTACAGGTCATGATGTCACCGGCGTTGACATATTAGCCTTTGAAGGGGGAGCACCCCGTTTCTTGCGTGTCGATCTGACCGATGCCGGTGAGGTATACCAAGCACTAGCGACTGTGGGTGCAGAGGCGGTGGTTCACTTGGGTGCGTGGGCGAATGCAGGCGTTGTTCCAGATACACGCACTTACGGGGATAACGTTCGAGGGACCTTTAATCTATTCCAAGCGTGTGCGGATTTGGGGATTCAACGCGTAATCTCAGCGTCTAGCGCACAGGTCTACGGATTTGCTAAAGCACCACCGGTATATGTGCCGGTCAATGAAGCCCATCCGTTACGACCCGCGAACTGCTATGCACTCTCGAAGGTGGTAGGCGAACAGGCTGCGGATTATTTTGTGGAGCGTTTTGGCATGACAATTCTCTCCTTTCGGTTCATGGGCATCCGGATGCCGGCACAACTGAACGTAGAGATCGATCAGTTGGCAGGGGATCCGGGTAATGGGATGTCACTGTTATGGACACGAACGGACGCTCGCGATGCGGCAATTGCGTGTCGGCTCGCAGTCGAAGCAGTGTCGGTGCCTTCAGGGCCCTACAATATCACTGGTGCACGGGTCGTATTGTCAGAACCGACTACGACACTGGTGGGACACTATTTTGGAGACGAGACAAAGGTTCGAGATACTTTGCCCAACCATATTTCTCCCATGAGTTGTGCCAAGGCGGAAACCGCTTTCGGCTATCAACCGCAATTTGTGTGGTCTATGTCGCAAAGACACTTGGAGTCAGCTTAGTATAACGCAAGTTGCCACAAAGTGGTAGGCATACGAAGGTTACGGCATACGGAGTATACCTACTACTAATAACTGGTCAATATCCCGATGGAGGAAACCGTGCTTACCCATAATCCCAAAGGTCATTACCATTTTCTCAAAGGCATCGACCCCTATTCCTGTGGCGTTATCGCCGATCCCGGTTACGAAATCATCAATATTACGCTGAAAGCTCCTGTTCCATGGCGTGAGGGGTTTACGCACATTGAGACGTATTTGAAGGCACAGGGGCAGGAACGGACAGCGTTGTGTGCGATTCAACTCCGGAGTCCGGCACCTTTCACTATGGAAGGGTTCATTGCCTTTAATCGTGGATATTGTCAAGTTTTGCAGGAGTGGGGACTTTACCTCGATGAACTGAATCCGTTGGCGCGCACAAACGTGGCACCGTTGGTAGAGCCGCCGGAAACACCGATGCTCTACGGTTTTTCCTACCTGCTTCCCTGCGATAAAGCGGTACAACCAACCTTTATCATTGCGGGTGCCGGCGAACTTTTGGAGGGCACGCTGAACTCCGAAGGCATCGTTCGCCGGGGAGAAACCGATAGAGATGCCATGCGAGAGAAGGCTACTTATGTTGTCGGAGTGATGGAGGAACGTCTCTTAGGACTGGGCGGCACTTGGGATACAGTAAATCGGATTAACATCTATACCGTGCATCCAATCAGCGGGATCGTCGAAGAGATTGTGCTTCCGAAGCTAGTCGCAGGTAAGGGGCACGGCGTCCATTGGTATCCGTCACGTCCGCCAATTGTGGACATTGAATACGAGATGGACATGCGAGGGGTGAGGCAAGAGTTGTACCTCGATTTCAGCTGATACCGTTGATTCTCACACTACTGTCAACGGTAGTTGATGTGTGAGTGGTTGGGGATAAATGTGATGCGTGATGATTTGCTGATTCTCTCACCACGCATCATAAGGTCTATTTTTTAGCTGCCATCGATTGCAGCGACAATCTGTCCTGTGGTTGGGTACGCTCCCGTTTCTAACTTAGAGTAGATCAGTTCTCCATTCAGGGAAACTTCAAAGCATCCACCACTACCGGGAACGAGTGTAAATCCTTTAACGTCTGTTTTGTATTTGCTCAATATATCGTCCGTCAAACTGACGGCTCTGGGTAGGTAGTTTCAAGCAGAGCAGTATTCAACTCGCAGTTCCATTGTTAGTCCTCCTAAAGTATCAGAATTTCCCAGAGATCCGATGCAGTATGATATTCTTCTCTCCGGGCGGGTGATTTGAGTGCTTGATAGCACGGATTGGATTTGTATCTACGTCAATCAACATGGGATTCCTTAAATTTTACAAGAGAAGCTATGGATTCCGCAAGTGTTTTTTTGGTGATAGAGGGGCTATACTCAGAAATCAGACCTAAAGTAGGAGGTTGAAAAACAGTGAGATTTGGCGTTGTGACCCACGCGGTGGGACATCATATGTCGTTTGAAAAAACGTTAGCAGCGATTAAGGAGCTCGGTTTCGATTTCATCTTGTTGTTGACGAGTCGGGTAGCGGAACCGGTCAATTCAGAAGGGACGAGTGAGAGCCCGTTCCCCAACGTCCTCGATTCTGACCCTGAGCATGTCCGCCAGGCGATATGCAACGCCGGGCTAGAAATCGGTGCGCTCCATTTCTCCGGTGACATCAATATCGACAGCGATGCGGGAATCGAACCGACAATTGCGGCGTTAAAAGAGTATGCGGCTTACGCATTGGCGTTGAACTGTAAATACTTAACGCACCCCGTTCCAAGCTGTGGCAGGTCTAGGATGCCTACGGCAGAGAAAGCGACGGAAATAAAACGGCTCGCTACTTGCATGAACGTGGTAGCGGAAACCTTTATGGATAGCGAGCTTCAAATCGGGGTAGATGTTCACCATACCGCGTGGGTGGAGGGTTTGGACGATTGCCGTCTACTGCTTGACTCCATGCCCTGCGAGAACGCTGGACTTATCCTCAACATCGGGCACATGACCAGCGCAGAAGGCTACGGGTGGTTGCTTATCGATGAGTATCCCAATCGGATACCGGTCGTGGGTTGGAAAGACCATAGCCTAGCAAAGGAACGTCCGCGTCCCATGTGGTCGATTGAGTTGGGGACCGGACACAGCCCATTTGAACTGTATATCAAGGCGTTCAAACGGCATCCTGCAGCCCGCGTCCATCTGATTAACTGCGAAAATGTCCCAGACGAGGAGCGTCTCGCTGTCCTCCAAAGAAGCCACGAATACCTGATGAAGCTTTGGGACGAAGTGGGATAAACAGGAAAGGGGACTTTCGATGTTAAAAGTTGCGATCCTTGGATATCGTGCACAAGGGGCTAACCACCATGCGCCATCGTTTGCCAGACTGACTGATTGCCAGATTGTAGCGGTATGCGACATCGTTGAGGAACGAGCGAGGGCGGGTGCTGATCGTTACGGTGTGCCGGCTTATACCAACGTGGACGAAATGCTCGACGCGGAAGATATCGACATCGTGGATATCCCCGTCAGTGAGGGTTATCGTTATGAACTTGTCATGAAATGCCTGAAGCGAGGGCTGCATGTGTTCACCGAAAAGCCGTTGGCGGGAGCGGAGGGTCAGTACAAAATCCAACTTTCCGATGTGCCGGTCGCTCAAGCGATGATTGACGAATGGCGACGGCACGATGTACACTTTGGTATCTGCTTCTGTCTTCACGCCTCACGTAATGTAAAACGGGTGAAGCAGGTGATTCAAAGCGGTCAACTGGGACAACTTCGACAGATTCAAGCCCGCACCGCTCTGGGGTCTTGGAATCACATTATTGATATGGTTCGATTTCTGAGTGGCGAGGTTGAAGAGGCCTTTGCCTATGCAGATGACGACGATATGGGAAATAAGGCGGCATGTCTGAAGTTTGAGAGTGGTGCCGTGGGGACATTGGCGGTATCACAGGACTTGGGGCTGCAATTTCAAATCAAGTGGATCGGTGAGTTCGGAGAAGCAACGATTGACAATATCGCCGGCACCACTTTTTGGCATCTACACAACTCGCATGATGTAACCTATTGGAGCGATGCGCGGCAGTTAGATGGGGGCACGTATGCTACCCAATTCGAGGATTTAATCGCCGAATTTGTCGCTTCGATTAAGGAGCAAAAACCTTTCGTCGCAGACGGTTGGGCGGGGCTGCGGCACATGGAGATTGATGCAGCTATCACGGAATCTATCAGGACCGGCAAGTCAGTTCCTATTCGCCGATACATGCCGGAGAAGGGATGCACGATTTTAACTCTGACTTAGATGACTTCTTGAGGGGAGAAATTAATGGAATATCGCAACTTTGGCACAGCGGGCGTTAAGGTTTCGCCCATCTGTCTAGGGGTTGCCTTTCGCGGACGACCCGATAAAGCAATCCAACGGGCAACAATTGAACGCGCAATCGATCACGGGGTCAATTTCATTGATTGTGCAAACACCTATCAGCGTGGAGAGTCTGAACGCGTCCTCGGCGAAACTATCAAGGGGCGACGGGATCAGTTCGTCATTACCACCAAAGTATACGAGCCCATCGGTGAGGGACCGAACGACCGGGGGCTATCCCGTTTCCATATCATGCGCGAAATTGAAAAGAGTCTATCGCGCCTACAAACCGACTATATCGACATCTATCTGCTCCATCATGTGGACCCAACAACGCCGATAGAAGAAACACTGCGAGCGTTGGATGATCTCGTGCGAAAAGGGATGATACGGTATGTCGGCTGCGCTAACTTTGCCGCGTGGCAGGTGTGTAAAGCCTTGTGGATCTGTGACCGTCGTAACCTTGCTCCTTTCATCTGTGTACAGAACCATTATAACCTGCTTGATCGCTCTCCTGAACGGGAGCTTATGCCTTTCTGTGGTGCCGAAGGATTAGGGATAATGACATATAGTCCACTAGCTGTCGGCTTATTGACCGGACGGTTTCGGCACGGCGTATCGCCGCCGCCTGATACGTCCTGGGCGCAGAGACAGCCAGCATTCGAGAAAGCCATGTCGCCCGACGCTGACCGGGTGGTGGAAACACTCATTCGCATTGGGACAGCGCGAGGGAAAACGCCGGCTCAGGTCGCCATTGCGTGGATCCTATCACACCCTGAAATTTCCGCAGCGATGATTGGTCCCGACACCCCAGAGCATGTTGAGGAAAACGTGGGCGGTGTCGGTTGGGAATTGACTGACGACGAGCGCGCAGCGTTGGACGAAGCGTC
>JAKZSX010000494.1:0-6523 GCA_047517405.1 Candidatus Poribacteria bacterium
ATGGGGATGAAATTACGTTCCTTCCGTAACGCACGTGCAATTTCAAACCCAAGGACAAAGGATGGATCGCCGAGGAAGAGAGACAATCCAACTCCAACCGATGTATTGAAACGATTCAATCTGAGATTTTCATCATTAAACCAGGCATGTCCTGTATCCAAGAAAGCCGTCACCGCGCCTAAGGGTCCCTCACTTTCATCCAGATATCTGATTTTCCCAAAATGAACCCGGTATTCGACATTGAAGAGGAGCGTATTATCCCCGACGAACTCTTTGAAATCATAACCGTGCAAGGTACCGATACCGCCTAGATAGAGTAGGCGTTGTCTGGGAAGCGGCCCATCAGAGAATGCACCTTCCAGACGAAAATCCAGATTGTGGTTACTTAGCAATCGGTTATAGCGCACAATCATAAAGTGATAGAGATTAAAATTGAAGTCACTATTGAGCCTTTTATTCGCATATTCGACGGAAAAATTTCCCCTCCAGCCGTGCTTGGAACGGTAATCTGGTATCAAGACAGTCCCAAAATTTTGCATTTGAGGCACTGGAGCCTTCAAGCTATTAAAATCATAACCCACAGTTACGCTACGTAAATTACCCTCGTCAATTCGCAGGTTACTCCGCTTTAGGACGTTTTTATTCAACAAACTCCAGTCGGTTGACTTAAATAAGATTTCGTGATCTTCATTGGTGAATTCCAGCGTGATATCCATTAATTGCGTTAACTGACCCTTTACCCGAGTACGATACCCCTTGCGCTGATAATAATCCAAGGAGGTGGACCCAAGGAAGAAGGCACCAAGGAATTCGCCACCTTCGGACCATCCAGCATAGCGATTGGCATCTGTCTGCTGATACACGCGTCCGCCGATAGTCAGAGCATGGCGGTCAAACCAAGTCTTTTCAGCCCCCAGTTGATAGTTCCAAATTTTGCTTGACAGTCCGTTACTGATTTTCCCATAGATTTGTGTGTTCGCTTCTATGGTCGAAAGTGCCCCACCTCCGCCTAAAATTAAGCCGTGTACACGGTTAAAGTCGAGGATTGGTTGCCAATTCGCGTTGATTCGCGATCGCTCCTCAATCTCAATGGCAAGCACGTTCTGGTCCCCTTCCCGCTTCACCTCCCAGCTTTTGATGCTCTTGAAATAGAGGTTATTTTTATTAAGTCTCTCACGCATTTGATTGAGACGCGCCCTGCCAATCTGTTTGCTATAGGCGTCTCCCTGCTTGAAACCGAGCGCGTCAGTCAACTCCATGCGCTTAATTCGACGGTTGCCAGAAAAACGGATGTCGTCCAAATGCCCTTCGTCAACCTCAATCAATAGATGTGTGTCGGAGAATTGATGGGTGACCTGCACAAGGTCGTAACCGTGATGCCTATAAAGGTTTTCAATCAACCGACATTTCGTGTCCAGTCCTTCGATTGAAATACGTCCTGGTTTCAACCCGAATGCTTCGCGCAGGAATGGAGATATAAAGTATCTATTTCGACCCAAATCAAGCTGTTCTGCAACAACCGTTGGTGCTTTGGTCACATGGATACGCAAATTCACCCTAAAAGTAGAGATTGCCGGCGGCTCATTACCAAAATTCTCGGCATGTGGCGCGACAGTATCTGGTGAATTGAGCTCTTCCTTGACGGACAATCCGTCGGATTTTTCAACCGCCTCCTCGACCGCATCGCTGGTTTCTATCCGTACATCGCGGAACCAATCGAGTGCCTCAAACTCACGATTGAGCCACGACAGTTCGTCGATAGAAATGACGTCCTCCGGTTGAAAGGGGATTTTTTCAAGGAGTTCCGATACCGGGACTTCACTATTTCCCTCAACGTTGATGCTGACGAGCGCGAATCGCTCGATCAATTCAAAGCCCTGTGTGGGCTTGGAATTTTCCGTATCAACCAAGTGTATGACGCCCATCCGATCGGGCAAATGGGGCCACCAGGGTCGAACTTCGTCATAGGTAGGTGACCAGTAGCTGTACTCACTGTTCCGCTTCGACGCGGATTCGGTGAGATGCCCCGGCCTTTTGCGATGGAGATTAAATCGCCAATTTTCGGATGTGAAGGACTCAAGCGCATCACGCGGTAATGCAACCTCCACACTCCAAAAAGTCGGGGCAATCTGTGTCTTAACTTGGGCGCGAGAATCCCAAGTCGGGTTTGCTACTCTTTCATAGGCCCTTTCAAGATTAGAATCCAACGAATAACCCGCCTCGATGCGCTGATCGAAAACCGTACCAATCGGGTTGATAACGAGATGATGATAGGTCGGGGTTTCCGTATTCGGATCCACTAGAATCTCTAACGTATCATCAAGCCAAACCGCTGAGTCTGGGTTGGTTTGTGTGATTTGAACCTGCTTCATCTGCGAATCATATATTCTGACACCAATATAGAGATACTGCTCATCCCACAGAAGAAATCCCTGCGTCGGTTCGTCTAGCTGTGCAATCCCATCTGCCTTATAGAAGGGGGAAAGCAGCACCGACTTTGCCCAAGCCTTCTCGAATAAGTCGCCATCGATTACCGGCTGTACGGACGCGCGAGGAATATCAACCGTTGGTGGTGAGGTCAGATCCGCTTCGATGTAAGAATCATCGACTACTGTTTCATTACTGTCTGTTTGGGGTTCGGCAGAAGAAGATTTGGAGGCAAGAATCGTAATTTGTTGACTTGCGGTCATTTGGATCAGAGGCCCGCCGTCGTTGATCCAGCCGTGGACGACATCCCCAACATAGGCGGTCTCAAGTGCCACCGGCAGGTCAATGGTAATAGCACGTTGGTCTTCATTCTCGATCTGTAGCTCGATGTCCGCCGGGTAGCTTTCTGGTAAGCGCAACGAAATT
This sequence comes from Candidatus Poribacteria bacterium, assembly GCA_047517405.1. Lineage (GTDB taxonomy): Bacteria > Poribacteria > WGA-4E > WGA-4E > PCPOR2b > PCPOR2b. The sequence continues at coordinate 2,854 of JAKZSX010000494.1, forward strand.
GCTCCGGTGGGTGCCTTGAGGGTCATTTTCGCCGCAATTTCGTCCAAAACCACGAGATCTATTGAACCGGACTGCGTCTCGAATGTGTTGGCATCACCGGTTAAGAGGATCCGTCCGTAGATTCGTCCTTCTTGAGTGTTGACCAGATATGCTCCCATCACTTTATCGAGATGAACATTGCCGACTGTCGTTGTTAAAATCATGTTGCCGCGGATACCCTGTACGCGGATATCTCCTGACTCTGTCTTGATTCTGAGGGTTAGATCGTGAGGCGTTTCGATGAAGCAGTCCAGACGAGTCAGTTTGACGTCTGAATCGGGGGGCTCAGGAAGGAGTGGGGTCAACAGCAGGATATCGTCTTTCGTGGAGATTTCTAGCTGCACCGCGTCGAGGTAAGTTTGAACGATTTCTTCGTTGCTGCCCGTCCCACGTTTTTCGAGTTTGACGCTGATTTCTTCCTTTGCTGTCGCGCTCACCTCTATGTTCCCCGCGAAGGGCAACGTCAGTTCAAGCCCATAAACGTCGTCATAGCTAATCTGTTGTTCGCAAGTCGAACGATACTGTGAGGGATTCTGCTCAGAGGCAGTTGGTGTTACAGCTTCTTCGGCTCCGGTTCTGTTGTTTGATAGGAAGTCTTCAGCTGGCAGAACATCAGTGCCCAAGCTTCCGTTTCGAGCGTCCGCAAAGCCGGCCCCGACAGATTGGGACAGACGCTGTGTGTTCCCCATCCCTGCATGAATAACGCTATAGAGCAGACAGATATGTAAAATTAGAAGGAATTTTGTGATGGCACGCATTCCGGAGCTCACCTCGAGTTGAACAGTGGTATTTTCAACGCACTATAGCATTGGACTGGACGATTTGTCAAAATGTTGAGCCTGTTGGCAAATTCACGCTGCCTTAGCTCGTAGTACCTTTGGGCGGGAGACTTTTGTTTTGGTCAATGGGGTTTCAATATGTCGGGGTCTAACAGATGTTTCGGGCGATTCGAGAGACCTCCAGAAAAGTGTCTGGTAGCCGAAAGTTTAGCAGATATTCGGTGGTGCGTCAAACAGATTTTTTCCCTAACATTTTTTGTTTGTGTTTTCCAGGAGGTTGTAGTAACCTTTTTCCGGCTGATAAGGAGAACCCAATTGAGATGAAAGGAGCACGATCCAATGCCTCAAATCGAAGAAGTCTGCGACATCGGCTCACAACGTGAATTGTTCGTTGACCGCTACCTCATTGACAGGCTCGATGGAACAAGCCTCAAGCTGCACCATCCGCAGCCAGCAGGGGTTGCTATTCATTACGATCAACCGTGGGAGGACCGTCTGGCTTTTTATACAACGGTTCTCAAAGACGATGATATATACCGCATGTACTACCGGGGGAGCCTCATGGGAGGAAGACCACACCCGACCTGTTATGCGGAAAGTAGGGATGGCATCCACTGGACGAAACCGGACCTCGGTCTCGTTGAGATCAATGGATCAACAAAGAACAACGCAATCCTGCGGTACAACGGTCAGTTCTGCCCGTTTGTTGACACACGACCAGGTATTCCCGAAGCGGAGCGATATAAAGCGAACGCACGGGATCAGCAACAACCCAGCAGTCTAGTTGGCTATACGTCTGCCGACGGCGTCCACTGGACAAAGGTGCGCGATGAACCCATTGTCCCGATGGTTTTGGAAAACAACTTCGATTCTCAGAACGTGATGTTCTGGTCCGAGATTGAGGGGTGTTATGTCCTCTACGCCCGTCACATGGTCAGCGATGCACGCATTCGGTCGACGGCGCGCGCAACCTCAACAGATTTCCTCAACTGGACAGAACAGACCCCGATGACCTTCAGTGACACCGACAGTGCTACTCCTTCGCAGCATTTGTACACTAATCAGACGCACCCCTACTTTCGAGCACCTCACATCTATGTCTCGCTCCCCGGCCGCATCCACTTCAATAGATCTGCGTTGACGGAAGCACAGTCTACCGAGGTCTGCCCGGATCCGGTCAGCGGCGGCGGGGTGGACATCTCGGATGGGGTCCTGCTGAGCACACGCGCGGGCACAACGCGCTACGACTTCACTTTCAAGGAGAGCTTCATCCGTCCGGGAATCGGTTACAACAATTGGACATCGCGGACAAACTATCCCGCGCTTGGGGTTGTACAGACCGGAGCGAGTGAGATGTCCCTGTATGTTCAGCGGGATTACGATCAACAAACGGCACACCTTGATCGTATGACGCTCCGAATCGACGGTCTTGCTTCGGTGAACGCGTCTTACGCGGGTGGCGAGATGGCGACCAAGCCGTTTACGTTTTCTGGGAAGGAATTGGAGATTAATTATTCCACCAGTGCCGCCGGCAGCATCCGGGTCGAAATCCAGGAGGCGGGTGGGAGAGCCGTTCAGGGTTACGCCCTCGACGAATGTCCAGAGATTATCGGTGATGAATTGGAGCGAGCCGTTCGTTGGGAGGGAGGGAGTGATGTTAGCAAATTGGCTGGAACCCCGATTCGTCTGCGGTTTGCGATGAAGGATGCAGACCTGTTTTCGTTGCGCTTCCGTTAGCGGGGCTCTGCGTTAAAACGCATTCCGTCTTTCAAAAAGATGACTAGTGGCAGCGCAAATAGCATCACCGCACCGTTCACATAGAAGATGGCTTTAAGACTGTAAGCGTCTCCGACAAAGCCGGCAAGGTATGGTGCAGTCGCGGAAGCGATGAAACTTAGGGTATAGTGTATCGCATAACCACGACTGCGAAATTCCGAATTGAGCGTTGGAGCAGTTCCGACATAGATTACAGAGGAGGTCCCATTTAACATAAACCCAAACAGCGGCAGGAATAGCACAATAGCCCATCCCGACGGCACTGACGGTAGGACAAAACAGCCGAGTATCATCAGCAACTCTGTCAGCAGAATAATCTTTTTGATGCCAAACCTTTGAATTGGCATCCCACACAACAGTTTCCCCAACGCACCGCCGAGAAACGTCAGGGACATCAACCCACCCACAGCCCCTGCTTCAACGCGGATTTTGATCAAAAAGCCCAGAAACGTCGTAACAGCAGCTCGAATACCGTTATCCAAAAGTCCAAGGATGGAGTAGAGCATAAATTGGGTCGGCTGTGCTATGCCCCAGCTCTGCAAAGTCAGCCACTTTGCGCGACTACCTTTCTGTGCTTCCATCTCCAGTGTATTCTGTTTCCTTTTCGCACCGATATCCGACCGAAAGCAGAAGAGATATAAGACAGACGTTCCTAGCCCGATCGTTCCCAACACCGCGCAGCTTGCACCCCAACCAATCCTGATGACCAAGATGCCCGCTAAAGCTGGGAAAAGCACCTTTCCAACATCGCCAAAAAAGTTCAATGTGCTGATTGCTGGTCCCGCCTTTTCAGGTGGATAAGCATTTGAGATGAGGGCCGTCCCCACCGGGTGGTATGCTCCACCACCTACCCCGGACGAAAAGATCAGTATCAGTGCTAAGGGATAACTGAACGCTAGAATCAACCCCATATAGCTCAGGCTGAACCACGTCGCGCCTATGCCTAGGATCAAAATGTCCCCAAGTCGTTCAGCCAGAATTCCGGCGGGTATCTGGGTCGCGCTTATTGCCCCGTGGCTGGCGGTTTTAAGGAGACCGGACTGGGTGTAGGTGAGATTCAGATCTACTGCGATGAA
>JAKZSX010000495.1:0-11874 GCA_047517405.1 Candidatus Poribacteria bacterium
GGGCAGGTTACGGCATACGGAGTATGCCTACTACTTATTATATCACTCCGCCGGTGCAATCACAGTAAGACCGCGTTCAATAATTTCAATGGTTGCAGGTGTGTAGCAGATTCGTTCTCCGTCGGCGTAGAGGAGTATCGGCGGGTCTGTTTCGATGGTCAGTGACTTTGTGCGACACATGCGTACCGCGGGATGTCCGGCATGTCCTCCCCAGAAAAGGGTGAAAAGCAGGCGCAAAACGGTTCGGCGGGGAACGGGCTCAATAATACATACATCGAACAACCCGTCATCTATGATTGCCTCCGGCACGATTTTCATCCCCCCTCCATAACTGGATGTGATGCCGGTGGCAGTCAGAAGGATTTTACCTTCGTAGGAACCGAAGTCACCTGCAAGGCGAGCCGTAGGCGATTGATAGCTAAACAGTGTTGTGATTGCTGTATAGACATAAGAAGCGGTCCCAGAAAAAGGTGCGCCCTCCTCTGTAACGCGCCGACTCACCTCAGCATCATACCCACAGGTTACAATGGTATCGAAATAGTGATCGCCAATTTTGCCGAGGTCAACCTGCCGTATTGCCCCTTCCAATAGCACTTCGATCGCTTCTACAGGCTTTGTAGGAATCTTCAACGCCTCTGCGAAATCGTTCCCTTTTCCGCACGGTAGAACCCCAAGCACCACATCTGGCTTCTGTGCAATCGCGTTGACAACCTCGTGAACTGTGCCATCACCGCCGCACGCGATAATCCAGTGTGCACCATTTTCAATAGCGTTCTGTGCGATCCGGTTTGCATCCCCGGACTGAGTGGTCAGCTCTATCTTGCCCGTGCACCCTTCAGCCGTGAGACGTTGAAATGCTTGTTCAGCAACCGCAGCTGCGTTGCCCTTTCCCGAAATTGGGTTGGTAATTAGTACAAAGTCTTGGTATGGCTGTGGGGTTTTGACTGGCATCATAGTCTCTCAAAAAAGAGTTACACAGTTAAGTTTGTAGTAGCGCAATATGAATAAAACGTGAAGCGTGAGAGAATTCCCGTGTCATCGACAGTCACGTGTCCATTGCTATTGTTGGCTTTGCGCTATCAATTTATGATCCCTACTCTTTAAGCAGATCCGCCATCTTGACAGTCGTACCGGTACTTGCAGCATCACATGTTGCCTGACAAAGCGCAAGTGTTTGAAGGTTATTTCGGCCTGAGATGCCCGGTTCGACCCCATCGCGGATATACTCGCTTAACGCATTGAGCACCAGCTGTTCGCTGCGTGGTAATGACAGCGGTTCGATTGTCTTAGGTTCACCGCCAGCCGTCGGTTGCAACTCAATCCCCTCTACGTCGTACGCTCTGAGCGTGCCCTCATCCATCTGCATACGGAGGTGATATGAACTGTTTTGGGCGCAGTGCGTTAAGCCGTAATTACACACCATCCCGTTTTCGTACTCAAGGATTGCATAAACACCCGAATCATAAGGATATTGACTCCAAGGTGGGCTAAACGTCCGCGCAGTCACTGTTTTAACCGGACCAAACCAGAAGTTGAGGTTATCAAAATGGTGACAACTCATATCCCAGATCATCGCATTGAGGTAATTGAGTGTACGCGGGTTCGGACGATAACGGTGGTGAATAAGATCAACAATCGCGGGTGTACCGCAAGTTCCTTCATCGAGGATACCCTTTATGGTCTGTTGCAGCGGTTGATAGCGATAATTTTGCGCCACACAGAATCTGACTCCGCTCTCCTCCCCCTCCTTGACCAGCTGCTTTGCCAAAGCGAGATCGGTTGTCATTCCCTTTTCGACGAGGACATGTAAACCGGCTTCAAACCCCACTCGTGCGAAAGGAGCATGCGTCTCCGTTGGGGTGCAGATTAACGCAGCATCAGCTTCAACCGCTTTGGTCGCTTCTTCAAGACTTGAGAAGCAAGCGGATTTCTCCAATCCTGTTTTTTCGCGTGCGTTTTGGAGGAAAGTTTCATTGACATCCACCAAGGCAACAGGCTCCCAGTTTGGATCAGCCACGACAACATCAATTGGCCAGACCCCTCTGCCGCCTGTACCGACGTGAATAGATCTTAACGGTTCATCTCTCATATGAATCCCTCCTAAACTGTATCCGCATGATCAGGATTTCTGCGGATTCCCGGTGTTTATTAGTTCATTGACTAGTGAATCCTATGCACACTGCACTGTGCCGGGGAGCGGGGTTTGGACATACCGGCTCTATAGACATGTCGCTCCGCTGGAGCGAACGCCAATCCCCATCCTCGTCCATCAGGTTGGGAGACCCAACCCCTACGGATTCAACCTTTCGTTGCTACCCTGTCTGTTGTGGGATGCCGATGGTGGAATATGAAATAGCCTAACAAAATCTAACAGAATCTAACACTTTTACAAAAATCAGGGTGTCTAGTCGTTTTGTGACATGTCGCCCCGCCCCGATAGGATCGGGATTCAAAGCAACTGGGGCTTTTGTTACTAGGAGATGTCACCCATCTATAAACATGCCGCCCCTCTGGGGCTATGGTAGCACATCGGCACATTGAAGTGTTGGGTTTGACAGTTCCCGTTCAACTCAGCTCCGTTCCGAGAGTCTTCGACCTACGGGTTGTCAAATGTCAACATGTCCTAGCAACTTGGGTAAGTATTAAGTAGCCATTTGGGTTATTTTAGCAAATTTGCGGACAGGTGGCAAGCGAAACTGAGAGTGCCGTTAGGGAAATTACATCTGTTATAGAAATTAGGTAGTCGAGCAATCAGAAACTGGGATTAGCAGCCGTCGTGGTGCAGTGCCAGCCTACGATGCAATCAGGGCTTCCTAAGCTGCGGGCGATCACAGGTTAGGAAACCTGTGGCCACGAGTACATTTCCATCGTCGTATGCCAAAGTCCTACACGATAATTTACATGCGATTGCCCTGAAATTGCTGTACATTTCGCTTGATTTGGGATCGGCGTCATGATAAGATAGCCGAGCTTTCCGGCAATTTTTAATTTTTCCTTAAGACCTACTAGCTTCAAAATTCGGAGTCTGAGGTGACGTTGATAAACTGGATCAACCGTACAGGTGCATCCTTGACACATAAACACTATAAGGAGATGAGACTTAGATGAGACTTGCACCCCTTGACGGCGTAATCATCATCGGTTACATTGTTTTCGCGCTTGGACTTGGTATCTACTATTCCAAACGCGCCGGAAAGGATATCAACGAATTTTTTGTTTCCGGCAGAAACTTGCCGTGGTGGCTTGCAGGCACATCAATGGTCGCAACGACGTTTGCGGCGGATACGCCGTTGGCAGTCACGGGACTCGTGGTCAAGGACGGAATCGCAGGGAATTGGCTCTGGTGGAACATGGTCTTGAGCGGAATGTTAGCGACATTCCTGTTTTCTCGGCTCTGGCGCCGGACGGAAGTTATCACCGACGTTGAATTGACGGAATTGCGTTATTCCGGCAGATCAGCTAGCTTGTTGCGCGGCTTTCGTGCCTTATACATCGGATTGCCAATTAATTGTATCACGATGGGCTGGGTGATCTTGGCGATGCAGAAAGTCATTGTGTTGACCTTCAATCTGCCGGACACCGGAACATCGAAGGTACTTGTCGTCCTCGCGTGCATGTTAATTGCGGGCATTTATTGTGCGCTGTCAGGATTTTGGGGTGTTGTTATAACGGACTTGGTCCAATTCGGCATGGCGATGATCGGATCGATTACGCTAGCGGTCATTGCTGTTGCTAAGATCGGGGGTATAGGCGTCCTAAAGACCAAGCTGTCGGAGATGCATGGGGCAGACCATTCGATTCTACACTTCTTTCCGGATTTTGGTGCCGGCGAGATGGCGATACTGACCTTCGGGGTTTACCTCGGTGTTCAATGGTGGGCAGCAAACGGAGTGGATGGCGGCGGCTACATCGCCCAGCGGATGTTCGCAGCGAAGGACGAGCGGAATACATTGCTTGCCACGCTATGGTTTAACATTGCACACTATACGTTGCGCCCTTGGCCATGGATTTTGGTTGCCCTCGTGTCGATGGTTGTCTACCCGAACCTCAGCGATCCGGAGGCGGGTTATCCGAAGTTGATGCTCGAATACTTGCCCACAGGATTGCTAGGTCTGATGCTCACGGCGTTTCTTGCAGCGTTTATGTCAACAATTGATACCCACCTCAACTGGGGCGCATCGTATCTCGTCAACGATTTCTACAAACGCTTTTTCAAGCCAGAGGCTGACGACCATCACTACGTGGTGGTTGCCAGAATCTCAGTGGTACTGATCATGCTCGTTGCAGGAGTGACCAGTCTATTCATGAATTCAATTGCGGAGGCGTGGAAATTCCTGATTGCCCTCAATGCGGGTATCGGACTCGTGCAGATCTTGCGGTGGTATTGGTGGCGGATTAACGCATGGTCAGAAATCGCAGCGATGGTCACATCCGCGGTGGTATCGGCGATCGTGTTCACGTTACCCCAGACAAGAGATACCTTCGCGTATCAGATGCTGATCATCGTTCCGATTTCGACCCTGACGTGGCTGGTCACAACTTGGGTGACCGCCCCCGTTTCGGAAGAGAAGTTGATTGCATTTTATCAACGTGTCCGACCGAACGGCGGCTGGTGGGGACGTATCCCTAGCCTCGCAAATGTTCAACCGACCGTGGAAAGCGGTACACCGGCGCTGCTCAACTGGGTGTTGGGTGCGGCATTTGTTTATTGCACGTTGTTTGGGTTCGGCAAATTGCTTTTAGGATTTTACGGTGCCGGGGTTCTTTTTCTGCTGATTGCGCTGATCACAGGGACCTTGGTTTATCGCGGATTGCCAGCGAAATAAAATAACGATACGCCAACAAATGCACCAGTCTTATATCGGCAACCCTCCCACCTATAGGTGTAGTAGAACTTCTCCGGAAATCACTCATCGGACTGTTGAACGATTTTATCCGTAGCGCATTACCCGATTTAATTCTTAGCCAAACTGTCTAAACCGAAGAGGTAAAGGAATATAAACATGAAACGTCAACACACCGTTTTCGTTCTCTCGATCCTGATATTTCTCGCGATTACGGCTCATGTTTCTTCGGCAGATGACTACTTTAACCATATCACAATCTTCTCCGACGGGAAGATTACCCGTTTCACCCAAATGCCGATTCGTGTCTATATAGCACCGATGCCCATCGATATTGAGGGGGCTAAAATGTATCTGGAAAGTTTCCGCTATGCCATGCGCGAATGGGAAGCGACCGCTGATGGACGGATACAGTTCCAAGAAGTAGAGGCAATCGACAAGGCAGACATTCGCGTGCGGTGGCAGCGGGGTGGATTGACGCAGATCACCGATACTGCACTCGGCAAGACAGAACTCAGCCGTCTCTCGGAAACCGATTTCGAGGTCGGCATGGTTTTAGCGTTGCGAGAAACCGGCTCGGCGGCGCTGCTTTCGCCCGTAAAGATGCGAACCGTTTGTCTTCATGAACTTGGGCATGCAATTGGGCTTTGGGGACACAGTCCAGATTCAGCGTCTGTGCTGTTCTTCGCAGCAACGGCACAACGCCCGACGGATCGAGATAGGGCAACGCTGCTCAAAGTCTACGCGGCTCCACTCCACACTCCTCAACATGAAGCTGCAATTGCAGTTCTCAAAACACAGATTGAAACCAGTCCAAAACACCTCCGGAGCCACTATCTCCTCGGCACGGTCAATTTTGATAAAGGCAAGGTGGATGCAGCGATTGCAAATTTCAAATCCTGTTTGGCACTCGCCCCGGACTTTCAACAAGCCAACGAAAAACTCCTCCTTGCCTATCAGAAAAGCGGACGTAGAGAGGAGGCACTCGTCCATCTTCAAAAGATGCTCAATCGGGAGTCCTCGCCAGAGCTCTACAACACTGCTGGCGTGATGTACTATCAAAGTCAGAAAATTGACGAGGCCATTGCAGCCTTCAAGAGCGCGCTTCAGATTAACCCTCGCTATCAGCCAGCCAAAAATAATCTACACCAACTCTACCGTGAGCAGGGCATTACTGCGCTAGCAGATGAAACTTATCCGAGAGCAATTTCGTTCTTTTCACAAGCACTCCAACTCAATCTGACAGATTCGACATTGTATAATCTGAGAGGTGAGGTATACGCAAGAAGCGGGGACCACCAAAATGCTATTGTGGAGTACAAAAAGGGGCTGCAATTTAATCCTGGCGACGCAGATGCCAGGCAGAACCTTGCCCGTTCCTACAACAATCTCGGTGTGCAGTTGACTCAATCCGAACGCTGGGAAGAAGCGATTGGCACCTATGAGCAGGCACGTCAATTGATGCCCGATCTTGCCAGTGTGAAGAGCAATCTTACGAATTTGTACTGGAAACGGGCGAACATACTTCGCGAAAAGGGAAATTTAGATCTGGCAATCAAAGCTTATCGCGAGCTCCTTGAATTTGATTCAAGTGCGATCGATGCCCATAGCCTGCTAGGGGATTTATATTTCCAAAAGCGAGATTACTCGCAGGCGATCCGCGAATTCAACGAGGCTTTCAATGACGATCCGGAGAATACACAGGCGCGGAACAACCTGATCGCGGTCTATCATAAATACGGTCAGGTACTCGACAACCAAAAGCGTTACGAGCAAGCGATTACACAGCTTGAACGTGGTCTTGCGTTAGCCCCAGCACACATTAACCTTCGCTTGAGCATCGCGTATGTCTACGGACATGCAAAGGAGTTCGACAGCGCGCAGAGGGCGTTTGAGACGATTCTGAAACTTGAGCCAGATAACCCTCAAGCCAAAGCGGGGTTGGTCAATCTTCACATTCAACGTGGGAATGATTTTTTGAATCGAAAGAAATATACGTCCGCGCTGAAAGCATTTGAAAGCCTCCCGGAATCCAATCGGCATGCGGGAATCTATAATACGATTGGGTATCTCTATTTGATGAAGAAGCAGCCCCTGAAAGCGTTGCCAGCATTTGATGCGGCACTCGCGGACGATCCACAGGACAGAGTTGCTTACCACAATCTCCTGAGTATCGAGTCACAGTTTGAGGCACAATTTGACAGCGCCAATGATTCCCAAATAGCAATAAACAATCTTGCGCTTGTGCGAAATAGTCTCGTGCGCTGCTTAATCGGTCGCAATGAACATCTCAAAGCGAAAGCCAAATACCGTGCTGCATTAGACCACCCCCCCGGCGATACGGAAGTTAAAACAACCCTTATTAACACTGGTATTCACCTTGCAAAAGCATTCCAGAAAAAGAGATGGCCAAAAAACATGAAGGAGGTAATTCGGTGGGTTCAGGAGCAGGCGTCCGACAACTTAGCGGTACAACAGCTGCTTGAAGACAGTCCGTAACCGTTTGAAGCGTTTTAAGGATTGGCTGATAGGTCTCGTTCCTGACCGCCGTAACGACATGCCGAACAATATTCCGAAAAAAACAGTGTACAGTTATCTACTCCCCCTCGTCCTCACTGTCTGTATGATTCCGCAGGGGTTTGCAGAGCCCTCTTTTGAAAAGGCGCTTACCCTCGTCGATCAGGGAGACTACGCTCAAGCTGCTCAGAGTTTGGAAGATTTACTCAACACACAGCCAACACATCCAGAGAAGCAGGCACACCATCATGTGCTCGCTTACTGTTACGAAAAGGGAGAGAAATGGGCAAAAGCGATTGAGCATTATACACACGCGATGTCCCCAACATATCCCTTGACGGATTATGTCATCTACCATCTAGCACAATCATACGGGCAGGTGAAAGACGATCAGAACGCTATCATCTGGTATCAACGGTTGATTGACGAACATCCGGGGAGCTTTCATCATGCTAGCGCAAAGTACGAGATCGCTAAAGCACATTACTCCGCTGGCAACTACTCCGTGGCACTCAAAGGTTTTTTAGCACTTATCGCGGATTCACAAAACAGTTATGTTAGGAAAGCGGCTTATGAGGCTGCAAAAACCTACGAAAAACTGGGTAACTGGAAGCAAGCCCAAGACACCTACCAACAACTTATTCACTCAAAAGATGCGGACACAATTGCACAAAGTTCGCTTGACGCGCTTCAAAAATTGGTCGCAGGACACGCAGAGCTTCAGATCACTCGTAATCAGCGCATGACGCACGGCATGGTACGATTCAATCGTGGTCAATTGACGGCTGCACGTTCCGAATTTCGCAAGGCTGCCGCAGGTCATAAAGATAAAATCACCGCACGTGCTACTTATTATATTGGCCGCACATATCACCGGCAGCGCAAATATGATTCAGCACTTGAGGCGTACAACACAGTCGTTTCTCTCTACCCGGCTAGTGGCTATCTCACGCGTGCACTCTACCAGTCGACACTTTGCTACCGGCGTAAGGGACAGCCACAAATGGCTGAAAAACATCTGAGTTCGTTCATCGAAAAATACGGTTGGAGTGCATTAGCGGATGATGCGCTATACGATCTCGGCTGGGTGCAAAAAAACGAGAAACAGTATGACAAAGCCATCGCTTCCTACCGTCGCTTGACGAGCAAATACACCCACAGCGACCTATTACCGAAAGCATACTGGCGAGTCGGCTGGATCCAATTCAGAAATAAACGCTACGCAGATTGTATTGAAACCTTCACAGCTTTGAAGAAGGGCTTTCCACACGACAGTTTCGCTAAAGCGGCGGAATTCTGGATAGCAAAAAGCTATGAACGTCAAAATCAGTTAAAGCTAGCAGAAACAATATATAGCGAAATCGTGAAGGCAAATCACTGGTATTACAGTGGACGTGCAAAAGAGCATCTGAAACGTCTCCGTTCACAAACCGATGCTCCTATCAAACCGGAAATTCTAGCGATACCTCGGGCCCGTGTTGCCGTGGACAGCCCTGCTTGGAAAAACATCGGATCTAAGAAAACGCTCCGTGTGGAACAACTGATGCGTCTCAAACTTTTTGAGGATGCTCTGACTGAACTCGAAGGGACTGTTAAGCGCGACAGCTCAAATCTTCGAGATAATTATTATAACCTTATCTTATGCCTCGAAAAACTCCAGAAGTTTCAGCAAGCACACAGATATGCAGATAAGCTATCAAATTTTCGATCCCTGCGGGAAGAAAACAATGCTATGCCGATAGAACTTTACCGACTCCTGTATCCGCTTTACTATACGGATTACCTTCAAAAGCATACGACAAAGTACGAAATTGATCCGTTGTTTGTTGCGGCGATGATTCGCGAGGAGAGCCGGTACAACGCCGACATCGTTTCCTACGCAGGCGCAGTGGGTTTGATGCAGATTATGCCTGCGACTGGACGCGAGTTGGCAGGCCGTCTTAAAATTCCTCGATTTAACAAGAAGATGCTGTATAATCCAGATATAAACATTCAGATGGGGGCATGGTACATGAAAAGTCTGATGAATCAGTTTGACAACAGTCATTTACTGGTCGCGGGTGCGTACAACGGCGGTCCCGGTCGGATGAGGCGATGGTTAGACGGGAAGAAAATCCCCGATTTGGATGAGTTCGTCGAAGATATTTGGATAGACCAAACACGCCGCCACATCAAAAAAGTCGTTGATAGCTATCTCATCTATCAGGAGCTTTACGGAAAAAACACACCCACTCCCTCCAAAGAATCACCGCAGACGGATGGTTGAACAGCGGGGCAAGATTCCCAATTCGGACGAACACAGAAACATCACTTAATACTTGAAAGGATAACTACTATGAAACATACAATCGGTTGCACAACCCGTCCCTACGGCTCACTCACATTCCCTGAAGCATGCGAGCATATCGCGGCTGCTGGATATACGGATGTTGCGGTGTTTGCCAACGCCGGTCAGGTCCCCGTCAGGGCTGACAGCACGGACGCAGAAATTGCAGAAACCCGCAAAGCTGCCGCGGCTGCTGGATTGACCCCCTCAATGCTAATCGGCAGTACGAAATTGAACCTTGGCTTGGAAGCCGCCGTCGATGACTATAAACGGCTCATCGACAATGCTGCTGCGCTCGGAACGAAGTGGCTGCTTGATTGTGGCACGGGGAACGAAGCGCATTACACGGACTACTTTGAGTTGATGCGTCGGGCTGCGCCACATGCAGGCGAAATGGGCGTCAATATTACCATGAAACCGCATGGTGGAATCAGCCTTACGGTCCAGGATCTCATTGATGCTAATGATAAAGTTAATCATCCTACATTTGGGATTTGCTACGATCCGGGGAACGTCATCTACTACACCAAAGGCGAGCTTCGTCCCGAAACCGATATAGCAACTATCGCACCAAAAGTGACAACAACGATTATCAAAGATTGTGTCGTTGAAGACGGTGTGGCTGATGTGATGGTAACGCCGGGCGAAGGACTAGTCGATTTTGAGACAGTCCTCGGCGGGCTTGTCAACGGTGGTTTTGATGGACCATTATATGTCGAATGCGTTGGTGGGAAAACGGTGGACGAAGTGGACAGCAACACCAAAGCAACATTAAAGCTTGTGAGTGATATTTTGGGATAAAACCTTTTGGGTTCATTGGTGCATTAGTTCATTTAGAGATCTAACGCAAAGAAGCAAAGGCGCAAGGAGGACAACGATGAAAATTACTCGTCTTGAAACGGAATTGTATATCGCCCCGCCGCCGGAGCGTCCAATCACCGACGCACTCCGCGCCAACAGACATCCGGGGCGTGTCCACCTCAAAGTTCACACGGATAAGGGGATCATCGGTAGTTCATCAGTTGGTTTCTCCTCGATTCGGGGTGCAAATCAGACGCTTCAGACAATGGTTGATGAGGAAGTTGCGCCGCTGCTTGTGGGACGAGATCCGCTTGCTATTCAACTTATCCACGAAGATTTGAAACGGGCACTGGAGGAGCAGGCTATCCACGGTATGACAATGTATGCCCTCACACTTGTAAATGTTGCCCTTTGGGACATCTTTGGGCAAGAGACTGGACAGCCTGTGCACCGCCTTGTGGGCCAGGCACAAGATCGAGTGCCTGCCTATACAATGGTGGGCTGGATGCACTTAGATCTCGACGAACTCAAGGAGGTCTGCACCCAATCTGCCGAACAAGGGTTTAAGGCTGTGAAGGTCAAGGTCGGTTCACCGACACTGGAGGAGGACATCCAACGACTGGAGGCAGTTCGGGCGGAAATTGGTCCCGATGTCACGATTATGGTGGACGCCAACCAGACACTCACGGTATTTGAGGCGTTGCGTCGTGGACAGGTCTTTCAAGAGATGGGCGTTTTTTGGTTCGAAGAACCGCTGCCCGCCCGTAACTATGATGACTATGCCGAACTCGCGCATGGGCTTGCCATTCCCATCGCCACCGGCGAAAACCTGTACGGGAAGGAAGAGTTTAAGGAGCTCCTAGTCCGTCGGGGGATAGACATTGTTCAGGTAGACCTCGCCCGCATGGGTGGCTTCTCGGAATGCGTCGCCACCGGCTTGATGGCAGCGGCGTTTGGAGTGCCGTGCTGCACACACGGTGGAGGCTTGATAAAACTGAATATCCTGTGCGCCTTGCCCAACGCGATGTATTTGGAGACGGGGCCATTGAGCGATGAGGAACGTGAGTACTTTGTTGACGGTTGTTTTCTTGCACCGGAAGGGGCTGGATTTTCGTGGTAGCTGTAGATTGAAATCTCAATCTACAGATAAAAAATAGGGAGAGATATAATGGAAGGAAGTCGAGATAAGTTGCGCGTCGCGGTTGCAGGCTGCCACCGTATGCTAAACCGCACCCCAGGTAGTCACAATTTTGCGACTGCGTTTCACGCTGTGCCGGAGACGGAAGTGGTAGCGGTCTTTGATCTCGGCGCGGACACCCGCACAGAATTTGTGGATTGCTGGCGAGAGGTCTGGGGGAATCTCCCGACCTATCACGATTACGGACA
>JAKZSX010000496.1:0-6127 GCA_047517405.1 Candidatus Poribacteria bacterium
GTTGAACCGGACAACGATGTTGTGACCGGCGGGGCAACCGTTCAGATAATCGGCGAAAATTTTCAGGACGGGGCAACTGTTACAATTGGCGGGAATGGCGCATCTAGCGTGATTTTCGTGTCACCAACAGAGTTAGCAGTCGAGGTGCCCGCGGGGGTTGCGGGAAGTGTCGATGTCGTTGTGAGCAATCCTGACGGCAAATCGGATACAATTACGGATGGCTTCACGTATATTGAGGTGGTCCAGTTTTCGCCTTATGATGTCAACCAAGATGGGATGGTCAATATCTTAGATCTAGTTACTGTCGCCAACCAGTTTAATACAACTGGCGAGGGTCTGTCGGGGGATGTCAATGGAGATAGCATGGTCAACATCCTCGATCTGGTTGCTGTAGCCAATCACTTCGGCGAGGAATGAGCTAGTGAACTTAATGGGTTCATCGATTCATGGGCTGGACCGGCTCTGCGGAATGGGCACATTGACTGAAGGGGAGCAACATGTTAGACCCTACAAGGGAGATAAGGCAGCTAAAGGCGGGAATGTTCAAGGTCTGGACTGTTTGGATCGCTATGTTCTTGACCTTGGTTTTGTCGCTGATATTTGTATTTCTGCTTGGTAAAAACGTTGAGCAAATGCACCGTCCACGAACTATTAGGCAAATAACGTTAATTCTGTATGGGGTGGCAGCTGTTGGGCTGATCCTGGCTTATTTCATACGGAAGTATATGTTACACAGGGCGTCTTCCAAACCGCTTTCCGAAGATACGGGAAACACGCCGGGTCAGATTTCGCCATACATTGCCAGATATAAGCCCGCTGTGGTTGTTTCTCTTGCGATTGCAGAGACCATTGCGGCTTTCGGATTAACAATCTTCTTCATGAATGGCAACATGAGCACATTTTTGATATTCCTTGCGATTGCACTCGTTGGTCTCTTTTTGTATCGTCCAAAATTTGAGGAGGTGGAGAAGTTAGCCATCTCCATTAAGCAGAATTCTCATGCATGATACATAAGTTAGTTTATTGGCCCACTATCTGATCTCTAGTCCTGACACAGTGCCCACCGGAGGGTTTCGGTATCTAAGTTCGCACCGCTCATAATCATCACAACGTTTTGGTCTGCGAGTTCCGCCTGAAGCTTACGGGCGGCGGCTATCGGTGCCGCGGCGGCACCTTCTATGAGGTTGTGTGTATACCGCAACGCCATCCGAATCGCCTCTCGAATCTCCTCCTCACTCACCAACATCATCTGGCTGATCCCATCTTTGAGGATCGAAAACGGAAGATCGAATGTCACACGGGTCGCTAACCCGTCGGCAACTGTATTTGCTGAATCCGTCTCGATCTTCTCCCCTGCCTTCCAAGAGCGGTAAACCGACGGTGCGTTTTCAGCTTGCACACCGATCACTTTTACGTCGGGGTTAACCGCCTGCACCACCGTGATCGCTCCACACGCACCGCTCCCTGCTCCAATAGGCACGATGATCGTATCCACCTCCGGCAAGTCCTCAAAAATCTCAAAGGAATAGGTCCCGACGCCGTGGAGAAGCGGCGGTTCGTTGGCGGGGTGGACATAATAGAGTCCACGTTCTGTTTGCAGCTTTTCGCATAACTCACGTGATTCATCAAAATCAACGCCGTGCTCGATCAATTCCGCGCCGAAGGCGCGCATCGCACTGTTCTTCTCTGGGTTGTTGCCGTATGGGACAACAATCGTGGCATGAACGCCGAACTGTTTTGCTGCATACGCAATCGATCCGCCATGATTCCCTCGCGTTGCGGTTATCACGCCGCGCTCCCGCTGATCTGCCGGAAGTTGGCTCATAAAATTCAAGCCACCACGAACCTTAAAGCTCCCCGTCGGTTGATGGTTTTCATGCTTGATGTACGCCCTGAACCCAAATATCTCTGACAGTTCTGGGTAGTGGATTAACGGTGTCGGTTTCAGATACTGATAGATGGTGCGGCGTGCAGCCAAAACGCCTTGAAATGTAACGGGATTCAAAAGTTTTCTCCTTCAAAGTCAAGATGGATGATCTAACCTATCCTTAAACACCCTCGTGGCGCAGGTTTCCTAACCTGCGAGGCGATAACAGCTTGGATTGCAATTGTCATGTTCCCCAATCACAAGAGATTTTGGAGATTAATTTGTGCCGAACTACCAACGTTGAACTGATGGAAACCTCCATATACCCGCGCATCGGGACCAATGAGCGATCGGTTGATGAGCACATCTTGTACCTCCGCATTTGGGGCGATAATTGCATCTTTGATGATTGCATTGATAATCCGAGTCCCGCCCCCAATTGAGGCATAGGGACCGATAATAGCCCCCTCAATAACTGCGCCCTCTCCGATAAAAACAGGCGGGATAATCACGCTGTTGGGAAAGCGATAAATTTGCGACGTCCGTTTTTCTAAAATAGACCGATTGGCGTCCAAGAGTTGGTCTGGTGTCCCACAATGCAGCGAGTGAATGAACTCAACCTTCATCTGCTCGCCATATTCTAACATCAACTGCAATCCATCTGTCAACTGATATTCGTTGTGGGTACGGATGTCTCTTTCAATAGTTTCATCTAAACAGTGGAATAGCAGTTCGCTATTCTGGATGTAGTACACACCTCCAATAACAAGGTTTGTCGGTGGGTTTTCAGGCTTCTCGATCCGGCGCGTAATAAACTCGCCTTCTACCTCAACGACCCCAGACGCTTGTGGGTTCTCACCCCTCTTAACGCCAATAACCGTGTAAGGACTCTGGAAAATCTTTTGATAGCCACGTTCAAAGATCTTATCACCCAGCAGAATAAGAACTGGTTCTCCATTGTCGCGTTCCTTCGCTAGTGAAATAGCGTGTCCAAGCCCCTTCCGTTCGTTTTGCCAGAGATACGTTGTTGGCAGATCCCAGTACGTTTCGACATATTCGTGAATCTGTTCTCCCTTGTCTCCAACGATAAAAATTAGTTCGGAGTGGTCGGGAAGTTCAACAAGCGGTTCGAGGAGATAGTCGAGGATCGTACGCCCCGCGACATGTATGAGTGTCTTAGGAGAAGCGAAAGTGTGGGGTCTGAGTCGCGTGCCGTTCCCTGCGGTAGGGATAATGACTTTCATCGAGATTTCTTCCTTCAATGATTTGACTTCCTTTTGGTTCAAAATGGAATCCCAACCGCGAGAGTCCCAAATCAGAGAGCGTAGCTGTTACGGCTTGCTGCTTCGCTTCGGGAACATAAAACAGAAAATATCCCCCGCCGCCTGCTCCCAGAATCTTGCCTCCCAGCGCACCCGCATCGACAGCGTGCTCATAAATGGTGTCCAGCATCGGGTTTGAAATACTATCGCAGAGGGAGCGTTTCAAGCCCCAAGCGCGATTTAACAAGTAGCCAACTTCTGAGAGGGAGAAAGGTTGTACGAGGGTATCGTAAAACGGAGGTACGAGTTCCTTGATTTGCAGAAGGTTCTGGAGACTCGCCGAACGTTTCTGTTTGTGCAGAATGGTCTCGGCGCGCCGTTGAATCCCCGTGTCGAATAGCATGAGATTCCGTTCCAAACGCGCTATCGTTTCGAGAGTTACTGGGATCTCTTGTGTATCAACACTCTCATCGCTGTTGAACTGAATCCGCCTCAACCCACCGTAAGCGACGATATACTGATCTTGCTTCCCGATGGGCTGGTTCAAGCGTTCTATCTCAATCTCACATGCTTGATGCGCGAGGGTTTCTGCTGGCATTTCGATGCCCCGATAGGCATACAGGGCATTAAGCAATCCGACGGTTAATGCGCTTGACGACCCCAACCCACAGCCGCATGAGGGAACATCGGAGGTTACCGTGATGGATAGCCCACCGGTCACATCGGTTTTTCGCAATGCCTCTCGAATCAAAGGGTGCTGAATGTGGTCAAGGACAACAACCGTTTCATGGTGGTGTGGGGTGTTGATAGCAATTTGAGAGTTCTGTCGGCTTGTGATGCGAACAGAGACATATTTGTTGATAGTGGTACTAATCACCGCGCCCCCACATTGCCGATAAAAGTTGGCGATGTCGGTTCCGCCCCCAACAAAACTGATTCGTACCGGTGTCTGCGAAATAATCATGAGTTCTCCCCGGTAGATTCGGAAAAGACCGCTTTCAATGAACGGCAGTACGGAACGGTTTGTTTCAAGCCGTCTTGGAGGGAAATCTGAGGCATCCACCCCAGATCTTTTTGAATTTTCTCAGGGCTGAGTGCGATTCGATGAATTTCGCCAAGCCTTGACTCGGCATGCACCGGAGACATTTCAAAAATCTCCTTCTGCTCCGTGATGGAACCGATAATCTGTTTCAATCTGCAAAATAGTTCGTTGAGACTAATTTGTTCCCCACTACTCACATGATAGATCTCCTGGTCACCGTCTGATAGCGCGAGCAGATTTGCCGCAACGGCATCGGAAATAAAGAGGTAATCGCGTGTCGCACTACCATCCCCAAAGACAGTTGGGCGGATACCTTTGAGCACTGATTCTGCAAAAATGGCAATGACCCCCGCACCTCCGTGCGGATGTTGACGGGGCCCATAGATATTGGCATAACGTAGGACGGTGTAGTTGAGTCCGGCGTTGGCAGATGCAAGAAACAGGTAATGTTCTACGGTATGTTTGCTAATTCCGTAGGGAGAGATGGGGGCGATGGGGTGCGCTTCATCAACGGGGAGATAGATTGGCTCACCGTAGACGGTGCCGCCGCTGGAAGCATAAATCACCTTTTTCACGTTGTGCTCAATACAACACTGGATGAGACGAATTGAGCCGATAATGTTGTGCTGCGCGTCAAAAACCGGATCGGTGTTGGATCGACGGACATTGTTTTGCGCCGCATGGTGGTTGACAATATCCGGCTTCTCTCGCTGAAAAACCTCGCCGAGCGCAGAATCCAAGAGGGATGTTTCGTAAAATTTCGCACGCGGGTTGAGGTTGTGTTGGTATCCGGTTACCAAGTTGTCAACGACGACCACCTCGTGTCCGAGTTGGAGCAACCTATCGACCAGATGTGAACCGATGAATCCAGCACCCCCGGTCACTAGAATTTTCATGTATCCCTCCTTAGCTCGCGTCTAGTTCGATGATACACCGCCCTGTGAGTTCCCCGTTCCGCATCTTTTCTACCACTGTATTGATGTCGTCGAGTGAAACGGAATCGGTTATCAGTTCTTTGAGTTTGAGTTTTCCTGCGTTTGCCAGTTTAATATAACGCGGGATTTGCCGGTGGGGACGGCTCTCGGTAATCACCTGAAACCCCATCACGGTTCGCCCGAAGTGCAATGGCTCTGGATTCAACGATATGTTGTAGCCCGCTTTCGGTCCCGAAATCAGCATCGTCACGCCGTCGGTGCGTGTCAGCTGGTATGCTGTTTCAAGCATCTCGACATGCCCTGTGCTGTCGATGACGACATCGGCTAAGGCGTTTCCAACGATACAGGGAATCTCACGACTTAGGTTACACTGCTTGGCATTGATGGAGTGAGTGGCACCGAGTTGACGGGCAAGATGCAGTTTCTCGTCAGACAAATCGACGGCGACGATGGGATAGGCAGAGACCAGTGCAGCACCCTGAATCAGATTCAATCCAACGCCCCCGGCACCGAGAATCACCACTGAACTCCCCGGCTCAATTCCCGCTTTGCTGATAGCGCCGAGTCCGGTGAGGGTTGCACACCCGAACAGCGGTGTGAGTCTCAGATCGAAATCTGCGGGGATAGGAGTCAACCGATTTTCCGAGACGACAGCGTATTGATTAAAGGTGGTAACCCAGCCGGCGTTGAGATGTTCCCCCTTCCATCGATAGTTAGGGGTTTCGGATTTGAACCCCTTCCCGATTCCACAATGTAACATAACGCAATCACCTTGCGCCACCGTTCTCACACCGGGCCCTACTTCTTGAACCGTTCCTGACCCCTCATGTCCGAGCAGATGTGGCAGATATGGATCTTCCCCCCGTTTTCCATCGATCATAGCGACCTGTGAGCCACAGACACTGGTGTAGTGAACTTTGACGAGCACTTGGCCCGGGGAGAGGTTTGATTGCTTCTTCCCTGAGAATGGAAAGTATTGGGATAATTGGTTGTAATGAGCCCCAAAATAGATTCGGCTTAA
>JAKZSX010000497.1:0-6602 GCA_047517405.1 Candidatus Poribacteria bacterium
AGGAACTGTGAAACCCAACACTTCAATGTGCCAATGTACCATCATAGCCCCAGAGGGGCGGCATGTTTATAGACGGGTGACATCTCCTAGTAACCAAAGCCCCAGAGGGGCGACATGTTTATAGAATATGGGTATCACACACCCAATCCCCAACGAGGCGACATGTCACAGAACGACTAGACACCCTGTTTTTTGAAAAAGTGTTAGATTCTGTTAGATTTTGTTAGGTTATTTCATTCCACCATCGGCCTCCTACAACAGACACGGGAGAAACGGAAAGTTGAATCCGTAGGGGTTGAGTCTCCCAACCCATTGGGCGAGTTAACCTCGCCACTACGACTAGGTATTTATCGGCGAATTACAAACGCAACTCACATAAATGTCAACAGAACCTAGAAAGCAATTAAAGCAAGAGAGCTAACGTAAATAAGAGGAGATGAAAATGTACGGACAAAACGGACGAATTGGTTTGTTAGTGCCATCAGTCAATACAGTTGTCGAACCAGAATTTAACCGAATGATTCCTGAAGGTATCAATGTCTATGCGGCGCGGATGCGGAATACGCGATCGGATGTAGACGACTCCAAGGCGATGCTTCAACATGTGGAGCGGGCATCCGATGAACTTGGCAGCGCACATGCAGACGTGATAGCTTTTGCCTGCACCGCGAGCAGTTTTGTGGCGGGTGTGGAAGGCGAAATTGAACTGCGAGACCGGATCGAACGGGCAGGGAAAGCAAAAGCAGTGACGACATCGGGTTCCGTTGCAGGGGCGTTGCGGACCCTCGGCATTCGGCGCGTCGCAGTCGCCACACCTTACCCGGACGAACTCAATGTGCTAGAGAAGCAATTCTTGGAGGACGAAGGCATCGAAGTCCTGACAATTGCCGGTATGGACATCGTGGATGCATTCAGCATCGGGAAGGTGACGCCGCAAGAGACGTATGAGTTTGCCCGGCGTGTCTGGCAGGACGATGCTGATGGCATGTTTATTAGCTGCACCAACCTGCGCACCATCGATGTGCTAGCGCGACTGGAGGCGGAACTCGGCGTACCGGTCATCTCCAGCAACTTGGCGACATGCTGGGGGTGTTTGCGGGCCTTGGGACATCATGATCCGATTGAAGGGTACGGGAGGCTTTTGGCAGAGCGGCACCATACGTAAAGGAACAGAGAGATGTACGGTATCGTCGATATGTTCAATCGCATGAACTTGGATGTGCCCGGAGTAGAGGCGGTCAAAGCAGCAGTCGAAGTTCGAGATTATCCCGCCGCCGAGGTGGCCTATCTGGCATACTACCGGGCGCGAAAGCCACCGGTCCTCGATTGGCACACTGAGCATAGGGGAGGACGGTCCTTTGAGACCAACTCAACCGGCTGGAATTTCCTGACCGCCATCCCGGACTTAATAACATGGCGCGACCGTGAGAAGGTTAAAGGGTTAATCAGCCGTGAAAAAGGCTATACTTTCAGTCGCACCGAGGGGATAAAGCCGTCCGATTATGCCGTGTTGGATCTGGCTGATATGCTCTTGGAGAACAAGGTCTTTATCCCGTATCACCCCGAAGACGGTGTTCAAGATCTGGGTCCTGACTGGAACTGGGAGCATGTACCCCCCGTTGTTGGGCGGCGGTGGACATTGAGTTTGCCTTATCAGTATTGTCTTCGCGCCTTGGCACAAGCGTATTGGTTGACCGACGATGAACGATATATTGCCAAACTGGTCAAGATTGCGACCCACTATGTTAGCTATGTAGACGGGAGAAGCTCCTGGATTTGGATTCCCGACATGCAGCTCGCACGTAACTATCAGCAATTGATGCCCTTCATGCTTTCCTGGGAAGGGTTTGCGCCCCGTGATTTCTGCACCATTCAATCGTGGCTTTCAGGCGGTTGTGCCGTATCAATGGAAGCGGTGGACGATGCGCCGGGCAATCAGCGCCTGTTCAACGGTTTGGGGCTGGCATGGATAGGGGTGGGAATGCCGGAGTGCAAGGCTGCGCCGCGATGGCGTGAGCGGGGCTTTGGTGAAGTCGAGGAGTTTTTCGGTGAGGGAGCGTTCTATCCGGACGGCTCGTCAAAAGAAAATTCCTACGGCTACGTCGTAGGTGCCTCCGCAGCCGGGTTGGAAGCCCTAAGACTAGCACGAGCGAATGGATGGGACTTTCTGAAAAATCTGCATCAGCCGATGTTATTGCGATCCGAATTCCTCGCCTATACCGCTAAACCTGATGGCAGCTACGTGTGGACGGGCGATAGTACACGGGGATCTGCCTTCGATTATATAGAGGCAATTGCGGACTCAGAAAGCCGGGCTGACCTGCAATACATCGTTAGTTTCGGGGAACGCGGCACTCCCCCGCTGCGCAAATCGTCGTGGTACGCTTACGCCGGAGTTGGTGTGATGCGTAGTAATTGGGATCGTGATGCCAACTACCTGTTTTTTGACGTGGGTCCAGTAGGTGTCCTGCACGGGCACGAAGGAAAGTTAGCGGTGGAGGTTGTCGCCTACGGTCGTTCACTAGTGGAGGATTTGGGGATCCATACCTATGCGACGACTGAACGGGATATTCCATTCCATCAGTTCTTCACCGCGTCCGCTGCACATAACACGGTCATCGCGGACGGAAAGAGCCAAGTCAGGCTGAAAACGGGACCGTTCACGACCGATCAGCCACTATTGAATCCGTGGTTCAGCACGGCGACATGTGATTTCCTTTCGGGTTGCTATACTGAAGGCTATGGTGATGCAGCGAGCGACGAAATTGATCCATCGATTGTTCATCACCGTAGCGTCATCTTTATCAAGGGGCACAAAGAGGGTGAGCCGGAATATTGGATCATCACCGACCATCTGACCGGCGACAGCGTCCACACCTGCGAACAGCTTTTTCATCTCATTCCCGTTGAGGCCACCATGGATCCGGGGACGAAAACTGTGCGAACGATTACGCAAGACCAACCCAATCTGGCGTTTATCCCAGCGGTCACTGACGGTCTTGAAGTGGAGGTCGTCGAAGGGCGTACCGAACCTAACTTTCAAGGTTGGTATTGCGGTGGCGGTCCTCGTCCAACACCCGCGCCTTGTGTGACCTATCGACGGACGGGGATGCTGCCTACTGTTTTTCACACAGTGCTTGTGCCTATGAAAGCGGATAAAGCAGCCCTGCCCAAAGTCAAATCGCTTGGTGCTCCTGAGGACGGTTGGATTCGCATTCTGTTCCCGGATGGTCGGGAAGACCTCTACTGTTCACCAGTAGAAGCAGGACATCGGCAGTTGGAGGACATTGCCTTTACCGGGGATGCAGCATTGATACGCTGCGACAGTGATGGAACGCTCTCGGATTGGGCGGTTGTTGGCGGAAAGAACCTTCAGTATCGTGGAGATGCCCTTCCCTCTACCCGCGAATAAAATACGCCATCTGCGTGGCGTGGCTCCGCTAGTTAGGGAAAGTCCCTAGGCAATCTAGGAAGTCGTCAATCTCAATCCTAAGTTTGAGAAGGAAAACATATCATGCAGCTGTCTAATGAACAGGTGGAACAGTTCTGGGAAGATGGATTCATTATTGTGGAAAACTTACTCGACCCCGATGAGGTTGCATCACTCCTTGCCCACGCCGAGTGGGTTGCAAGCGGGAAAGCTTCCCACATCCCGAAAGGGCAACTCCAGATCGAGCCCCATGTGGTAGCAGGAGAAGCTCAAGCACAGAATTACGCCGATTCCCTTCGGAAAATGAGCCATCTTGCTTTCTATGATGAAGGTTTTCAGAATCATGCCCGTAATCCGAAGATTCTGGACGTTATCGAATTGCTGCTGGGGGCCAACATCAAACTCTACCAAGACCAGCTCTTTATGAAACCACCGCGGATCGGCTCGCGCCAACGATACCATCAAGATATGCCGCTCGGATTCTACATTGACCCGCCGGACATGGTAACCTGTTGGGTGGCGCTTACCGATTCAACAATCGAAAACGGCTGTGTCTGGATGCTCCCCGGCACTCACAAGTTTGGCATCATAGAACAGTCGAAATGGGGGGAATATGAACAAATGTCGGTCGAGGGGAGCCTATCCGAGGAGCGTCCGTTGGAATTGAAGGCGGGCGATTGCAGCTTCCACCACGGTCTCATTCTCCACAGCAGCCGTCCCAACCGAACGAATCAGAGGCGGCGTGGCTACGCGACGCATTACGTCAGTGCCAAGTGTCTATATACGGGACCGCCGGAAAGAGAGAACGATGCGATGCTGATGCGGGGACAGTCGATACCGGGGTGCATCTAAAAGATTGAGGTCACTGATGGAACGGATCGATTCGATAACCTAATGATAGTATACAAAAAGAGGCGAACTGTAAACTATGCACACGAGCAAATTACTAAAAGCTTCAGACTTTCAATATTGGCGACTTGCCGAAGATGAACGCATTAGCGTTGACTTTGAAGGCTTCTGCCCGGGTTATCACGAACTGGACCGCGTCGGCGTCATCTCTCCCTGTCTCGAAGATGGTATTCTCTACACCGGGGATGCCCTGTTGGCGTTGACAACCGCTTTCTATGATGTTCTCCGCTCGCGTACGACCGATTTCTTCGACTATCCGCAACACTTTGCGTTTATTGGCGCAAGTGAAGACTCCGTCTATACGCGGGGTGAACGACTGCCGATGGATCACATTGGGACCGGTTGGGGAAATCTAGATGTTTGGCCCAATTCAAAATGGATTGCGACACCGAGAAGTCTTACAGGGATGGTGAAAAAGGCTTTCGATTTTCAGATAAATCGATTGTTCTGGCCTCAGGATTTCAAACAGGGCTCCGACGAATCCCCACTCCCCGCCTATGCGCGTAAGATGCTCGGTACCCGGCTTAAAGCTGTTTACTACTACAATACGCCGACCCCCAACGTGGAGATTCGCGCCTCTCAAAAGGTAGCAGATCTCGTTCAGAGGAGCCTCGCCGAATTTCCCAACGCCGAAAGCGAAATAAAGGGACGTGCGGATGAACACCCCACCCAGAGCAACTTCCCTTCTGTCGCACGGTATCAGCAAGTGAGTGTTGATGATTTTCTCGAAGATATGGCGGGATGTTTCGACGGTAATTGACGGAAGGAGATCGAAAAATGGCGCGTTATCCCCGAGCGGTTCTAGTGTCCTGTGAGATACCGTGGGACGAAAACGAGAACCTGATGGAAGCTCTGTTTCGAGAGGAGGTGCAGCATACCCTCAAAGCAGGATTCAACCACCTGTATATCTTCGGCACCGCCGGCGAGGGGCATGCAGTTGATACCCCTCGCTTTCAGCAAATCGTTCAGATCTTCTACGAAGAGACACGGGGGCCCAATGTTCATCCAATGGTCGGGGCGATTGGTCTATCCACCGCGAGCATCGTTGAGCGCGTGGGGTTCGCACACGATGTCGGCTTCCGCACATTTCAAACCGTGCTGCCGAGTTGGGGTGCGTTGAACGACGAGGAGTTGCTGATCTTCTTCAAGGACCTGTGCGGTACGTTCCCTGACTCACAATTCTTGCACTACAACCTGCCGCGGGCGAAGCGGGTCTTGGGGGGTGCGGAATATCGGCGATTGATCGATGCCGTCCCCAACCTTGTGGCAACAAAAACGACAAGCGGTGGCTTGCCCGGTGCAGCTGACCTAATGCACCACTCGTCCGAACTTCAACACTTCTTCGGCGAATGGAATTTTCCACACGGCTGCATGTTCGGGGAGTGCTCACTGCTCGCTTCATTTGCTCCAATGATCCCCCACAAAACATGGGAGTATTTTGAGGCAGGACGCACACAGCAGATCGAAAAACTTTTTCGGTTACAACACGACTTTCACAGCGTGTGCATGGATATACTTAGCCCGGTGTGGGATAAGGAACGGATAGACGGTGCCTACGATAAAATCATTGTGCGGTTGGGCGGGCTAGAAGAGATGCCCTTACGCCTGCTCTCACCGTATCAAAGCTTCACGGAAGCGGAGTATCAGGCGTGTAAGCGGATACTCCATGAAAAGTACCCAGATTGGGTTCAGAGGGAGCTATGACATCACTCAATTTCAAATCGAGAGTACCTGTTTTTGATGCTAACTTGCGGGTTGGCGATCTACTAGACGAGCCTGCCCCTTACCGCGACCGGGAGGGTCTGTTAGCAGAAATGGATCGGCATGGGGTGGAGCGAGCACTCGTCTACCACGCACACGCTGACAATGTGAGCCCGATTGAAGGCAACAACTACCTCGAAGCGTGGCTAAGCGATGACGGGCGCACCCAGCCCCAGTGGATGGTTCTTCCCACAGCGGACTCGCTTGCACAGATTCAATCGCTTCATGCCGAAGGGAGGGTTAATTGTGTGCGATTGTTCGATACCGGACAACGGGACCTGCCATTCCGTCCCTGGGCTTACGATACGCTGCTATCTTGGCTCGGTCAGGAGCGCATCCCGGTTTGGATCCTCCTGCCGGACGCTGATGCTGATGCGTTGGTGACCACACTTCAGGCTTACCCAAGTCTAGTAACGGTCTTGGTGGGAGCGCATTACGTCCATGCCCTGTGGTTGCGCCCAATGTTAACCGCTTTACCTAATGCCTACTTGGAGCTGAGCCG
>JAKZSX010000498.1:0-7226 GCA_047517405.1 Candidatus Poribacteria bacterium
GGAGGCGGCCGGCGGGTTGCCGCCCAACACTCCCAGAGTCCTTATTCAATGTTTATGAATCTCGCGGGATTGAAGATGATATTGCCTTCAACACCTTACGATATGAAGGGTCTGCTCAAATCCGCCATCCGCGACAACAACCCCGTTATCTCGTTTGAATCCAACAGGCTCATGGGCGTTGAAGGCGAGGTGCCCGAGGAGGACTACACCGTGCCGTTGGGGGTCGCTGACATCAAACGGGAGGGTAGTGATGTCACATTGGTAGCACTGGCTTGGCTCGTGCACGAAGGGCTTGCCGCAGCCGAAATGCTTGAGAAAGAGGGCGTTTCCGTCGAGGTCATCGATCCACGTAGCCTCGTGCCTATGGATGAGGCAGCAATCCGCGCCTCCGTGCAGAAAACCGGACGGCTGGTTATCGCCGACGAGGCGGGACCCACCGCAGGCGCGTCGGCGGAGATTGTGACTGTGGTCACTGAGGACAGGAAAACCTTTGCAAAGTTGAAAGCACCGCCCAAGCGCGTCTGTGCATTGCACGTACCGATACCGTATAGCCCCGGGCTCGAAGACCATGTATTCCCGAATCGGGACGACATTGTTGCAGGTGTGAGGGAAGTCCTTGACGCTAGGTAGGCACCTGCAACGCACCCGTTACGGATGGAGCGGCATCAAAATGCCATCTCAAGTTATCCCCGATCCAACCACTTGTATGCCGCCACGGCATTCCGCCAGAAATATTTCTCAGCGGCGACGACCCCCTTGGCGTTGAAGTAATGGGATACAATGCGCTGCACCGTCGCATAGTCAGCAAAGCGTTCTGATACGGGCCAATTGCTGCCGTAGATCAACCGATCCGTCCCAAATGCATCCCATAACACATCCACGGTCGGTGCATAGTACGCCACATCGGTAGGTGAAGGCTTGTCTTGCGTATTTTCCACCAACCCCGATACTTTACAGTAGACATGGGGTTTTGCTGCCGCCATCTGCATTCCTTCAACCCACGCTGTATCCGGTGCCTTCCCATCAATATGAACACCGGCAACATGGTTAACGACAATACGCAGTTCGGGGATTTTCGATGCCAATACAGCGATACTCGGCAAACCCTCCGGTGGTGATAAAAGGTCTACCGATAAATCCTTTGCACCCAACCGCTCAATATTCTCGAGATTGCCACCGCTCGCAACCTTCCCGATATCTACCCCTCGAAGCCGCACACCCCGGAAAAGTGGGTTCGCAGCATAGTGTTCAAGGTTATCTTCAAAATCCGCCGACTCAATGTCTAAATTCCCAACAAACCCAACAATAAATGGTTCATTTTCTGCGAGGTCAAGTATCCATTGGTTATCCTCAACCCATGTGCTCGCCTCAACGACAACGGTCCCCGTGACTCCTTCAGGGATGGCAAGTGCCTTGTGGTGCTCCGGGTACACAGGGCGATAAAGCACATCATCGTTAGGGTCGGGCCAAGGCACACCTGCGGGACGTGTTGGATCGTAGAAATGTGTATGCGTGTCGATAATCATTTGTCCTCTCCATTCTTAATTTTGCCTATATGAATTGTCTCCTACGAGATTAACGGCACGCGCACCGGTCGGTGTTCACGCGACGATTGATTCGCAGCAATTGACACCGCCGCCGATTTGAGTCCATCTGCATAGGAAGACCGGATAAGTGATCTGTCCCCCGTCTGAATCGCTTGGATAAACGCTTCATCGATCGATTGAGGCTCCCTATCGGGCACTTCAACCGTCGCCGCGCCTTCGGGAATGACTCGCACATCATCCCCGCTCAGTTGAAGGGTGTAGTGACCCTGGACGATAAAGTCTGTGCGCGAACCCCCACCACCGTTAATCAATGCAGAACTAGTTGAGATACAGCCGACCGCCCCACTTTCAAACTGAAGCGTGACCACCTCCGCATCAGGAATCGTATGGTTTTCCTGATCCACATTAATCTGCAGGGCATCAATCTTATAGACCTCGACAATCTCACCGGCGGTGTACCGAATCGTGTCGAGTTGGTGAGTCGCCTGCTCATGAAGCATCCCACCCGATTTCTCCATCACGCGCCACCAATGGCTCGGTCCCCCTGCGATGCCCCCCCAGCGATGGCAAGCGACCATGCCGACAGTTTTATCCTTGAGAAAATCGCGTGTAGCGATTGCGGCATTGCTATACCGTCTCTGATAGCCAACACAGGAAATCACGCCTGATTTCTCAATCGCTTCTGCAATGCGAACCCCGGTCTCAAGTTCTAGCACAACCGGTTTTTGCACAAGCAGGTGAAATCCTCGCTCTACTGCAATTATTTCTGCGTCGGAGTGAGCGAAGGGAGGTAGGCAGAAATAGACCGCATCCAGATCTGCTCCATCAAACATCTCGCGGTAATCTGTGTATGCCTGCCCACCGTACCTTTCGACGGCTGCGTTCACGCGCGACTCGTCAATATCACACAGGGCTGCGATACGCACATTTTCCATCTCCACAAGGTTACGAAGATGGCTATTTGCGATACCACCTGTTCCAACAAAACCAATTTTTACCGGCTGACTCATGATCCCTCCTAAAGGTTAGAGCCGAAAATTCTTCTCCCAATTGTTAATTGTCAAATACAGAGATTTCGTTAAATTATACCTAAAGACCGTGCACAATGTAAAGCCAAGATAAAGCAGACCAGTATCGGTATCCAGTACATCCTTCTTGCCTGAAATTTAGGTGACTCGCTGCCTAAATTTTCAGCAGATTGCTGAAAACGTATCAGATTTTTACGACAAACATACTACAATCAATTATCTCAAAAGATCCCTATGTTAGCCTGTTACGTCTATCCTTCAACCATTTTCTACCCCACAAAAGACACCTCTATTAACCACTGGCATCTTTTTTGCCTACAATCATTAGCATAAAGATTTGGGGCTTGGCATAGGAAAGCGAAACGATCTAAGCAGCTACAGATTTTCGTTAATCTTTTCCCCGCTTTACGGATAATTTACAATACGCCGACACAGATGCCCACCTACTATAAGGAGACAAAAATGAAAAAATTCCTTCTGAGCAATTACAGGATTGTAGGAATTGTTCTGGTTTTGACGCTATGTCTAGGTATGAACGCTTTCGCCTTAGACGGTTTCGTCGAAGGTGAAAAGATTGAAACCTCAAAATATATTGCTGACACCATCTGGGTATTGGTTGCCGCCTTTCTGGTTTTCTTTATGCAGGCAGGCTTTTCCATGGTCGAAGCGGGGTTTACCCGTGCGAAAAACGCCGTCAATATCCTGATGAAAAACCTAATGGATTTCTCGATGGGATCTATTGCCTACTGGGCAATCGGATTCGCAATTATGTTTGGTGATGGTAATCGCTTCATGGGATTGAGCGGATGGTTTGTCTCAGCAGAAACGAAAGGGTTCAGCGCACTCGAGTGGAGTTCGGTCCCAACGCTCTCTGCATGGTTGTTCCAGCTGGTCTTCGCAGCCACCGCAGCGACAATCGTCTCTGGTGCAATGGCTGAACGCACAAAGTTCAGAAGCTATCTGATCTATAGTATTTTCATTACCGGCTTAATCTACCCGATCGTCGGACACTGGATCTGGGGAGGCGGTTGGCTGTCGAGTCTGGGAATGTTAGATTTTGCGGGTTCAACGGTCGTCCATTCAACGGGTGGCTGGCTCGCCTTAACAGGTGCAATCGTACTAGGCGCTCGCACCGGCAAATATGACGCAAACGGAAAACCCCGTCCGATTGCCGGGCATAACCTGCCGTTGGCGGCACTCGGTGTGTTTATCCTATGGCTCGGTTGGTTCGGCTTTAATCCGGGAAGCCAGATGGCAGCAGACCCAAAACCCATTGCACTCATCGCTGTAACGACAAACCTCGCTGCCGCAGCGGGCGCAATTCTATCCATGATAACCGCTTGGTTCAGGCTTAAGAAGCCCGATGCCGGTATGGCACTCAACGGGGCACTTGCCGGA
Source organism: Candidatus Poribacteria bacterium (assembly GCA_047517405.1). GTDB lineage: Bacteria > Poribacteria > WGA-4E > WGA-4E > PCPOR2b > PCPOR2b. The sequence goes on from JAKZSX010000498.1 coordinate 3,974, forward strand.
CTTGTTGCCATTACTGCACCGTGTGCGTTTGTTACACCACTGGCGGCAGTAATTATTGGTGCGATCGCAGGTGTTGTGGTCGTATTTTCGGTCCTGATACTTGAAAACCTGAGAATCGATGACCCGGTCGGCGCGATTTCTGTACACGGCGTTTGCGGAGCTTTAGGAACGCTCTTGCTTGGGTTGTTCCACACAGAACAAGGCGTCTTCTACGCAGCAGATACAGGCGCAGCTTTCAAGTTCTTCGGCTTCCAATTCCTTGGTGTTGTGTCCGTTTTTGCGTGGTGTATGGTAACAGGTTTTATCCTGTTCTACGGTATCAAAGCGATTGTCGGATTGCGCGTCAGTGAAGAAGAAGAGTTGGAAGGATTAGATTACGGCGAACACGGCGCAAGCGCGTATCCGGATTTCACAATCTCTTCCATTAGTTAGGAGATAGCTAAGCGTTCAGGTAGAGGCTATATCTGAACGCTTACGAATATATCACAACTCATCAGTTCCTCCTGCGGTAAAGGGCGTCCACTTGTCACCGAAACGACGACAAGTGGACGCCCTTTTTTTCGAGAAAAATCAATAGGCACTTGGTTCAGCGGCATAAATACCCTTGGATCACCAACTGCAACTGGACATAAAATAAAATCGAAATTTTCAGTTTACTTTTGAGATCCAAGGTGTTATACTGCCTAGAGGGAAGTCCCGAAACAATTTTCCAGCAGATAGTGATCGTCTAAACCTAAATGGAGGTAAAAATGCACCAACAATCACAGAATGTGTTTAGGTTTCAGAAAAATACAGAAAAACCTAGAATGCTTCTTAGGCACGGTAAGCCCAGAGCTGCCCTCGGAATGCTGTTGGTACTGATGTTCTTAGCGCTACCGAAACTTGCCCTCGCTGAAGACGCACTCAATTCGGGTGACACCGCGTGGCTGCTCACATCAACGGCACTAGTTCTGTTTATGACCATTCCCGGTCTTGCCCTTTTCTATGGCGGACTGGTGCGTACCAAAAACGTCCTGTCGGTATTAATGCAATGTTTTGCACTGACCGGGCTGATTACCATTATATGGATTGTGATTGGTTACAGTCTCGCTTTTGATACAACCGGTATGGTTGGGAAGACGACCAATGCCCATTCATTTATCGGAGGACTTGGCAAGTTTTTCCTTAGTGGCGTAACCGCGGATAGCTTATCAGGTACTATCCCGGAAACAGTATTTATCTGCTTCCAGTTGACTTTTGCCATCATCACGCCGGCACTTATCGCGGGTGCCTTCGCCGAACGAATGAAATTCTCTGCGATGCTCTGGTTCATGGGAATCTGGTCGATAATTGTGTACGCGCCAATTTGCCACATGGCGTGGGCTGGGGACGGCTCATACTTTGGCGATATTTTGGGCGCGCTCGATTTTGCGGGTGGGACCGTGGTGCACGTCAACGCAGGTATTGCAGCACTTATTGCCGCAATAATGGTTGGCAAACGGCTCGGTTATCCTGAAACCCCTATGGCACCTCACAACCTAACCCTGACAGTCATTGGTGCCTCTATGCTCTGGGTAGGATGGTTCGGTTTCAATGCCGGCAGTGCTTTAGCAGCTGATGGTGCAGCGGGGATGGCGATGCTAGTCACACAAATCTCTACAGGTACTGCTGCATTGGCTTGGATGTTTATTGAGTGGATAAGATACCGTAAGCCGAGCGTACTGGGTATCGTCACTGGTGCCGTCGCAGGACTGGTAGCAATTACGCCTGCGTCCGGCAGCGTTGGACCGCTGGGTGCGTTGGTCATCGGACTGGCTTCAGGCTTAATCTGTTTCTGGGGAGCGACTAGTCTCAAGCAGATCTTGGGATACGACGACTCGCTCGATGCTTTTGGCGTACACGGCATCGGCGGCATTGTCGGCTGTTTGCTGACCGGCGTGTTCGCTGCAGAAGGATTAGGTGGAATGGGAATAGACAAAGGTATTGGTAGCCAACTCCTTAGTCAGTTTGCCAGTCTCATCGTGACTATACTTTGGAGCGGGATTGGTTCCTTCATCATTCTCAAGATTGTTGATAGAACGGTTGGTTTACGCGTCAAATACAACGATGAGCGGGAAGGACTAGACCTCTCGCTACACAACGAACGAGGCTACAACCTCTAGGATCACTCAAGTTGCCACCTTGTGCGGCGTGATAAAAATCAACCCCCTATACCCATAGGACGGGCTTCCTAGCCCGTCCTATGCCTAATTCAATACCGATAGCTAGTCCGTAGGTCGAGATTCATATCTCGACACTATCATAGTGATTTTGGACAATAGCATAGTTGCAACTTAGGTTCAGAATCTGTCGCTCGCTATTATCCTTCACTCTTTTTTGTCAAACTCCGGTAAACGATTTCAATCCATCGTTCCGCAGAAATGAAACCACTTCCCCAAGAACGCCACTTTTTGGGAAGTCCCGCCGCTTTGATTTCATCCAAACTTTTTCCTGCCCCCATCTGATCCCGAATCAAGTCTGTTGTCTCCACAAGCGTTTGGTGATAGGTCTTGAGGTCATCAATATCTGAAAGTGGACCGTGCCCCGGAATCAGCTTCACGTCAGACGGGAGCTCGGTTAAGAGTTCCTCAACGTGCTTTATTAATCCCTCCACATCTCCACCGCCATCTAAATCAACATAGGGAAATCGACCAGAGAAAAAGAGATCGCCCATGTGCACAACGTTTGATCCAATGAAGAGAACGACGCTGTCCCCATCCGTATGACTATTTGGGAAGTGGATAACGCGAATCTCTTCACCGTTGAAGTGGATGGACAACGAATCGTCGAATGTAACAACCGGCAGAGCTTCTTTGGGAGGAGATTCCATCTGTAGCCGTTTTCGGACATTGGCGTGAGCGATGATGTGCGCCTCATTTCCGAAGACAACGTTGCCGCCGGTATGATCGCCATGAAAGTGGGTGTTAAGCAGAAATTTTAACGGACCATCACCCAGTTCTTTGAGGGCTGTCCGGATCTTTTCCGCCAGCGGTGCAAATTGATCATCAACCAGTAATATCCCATCCGGTCCCACCGACACACCGATATTCCCGCCAGCCCCTTCCAACATATAGATGTTGCCGGCAACGTGAGTGGTTTTAATCTCAATTCTTGCGTAATCTCTTTGCGCCCAAGCAGCGATGCACAAGAGAACGGTAATCGCCGCAACGATTGTATAAGCCAGACGTTTCATAAATGTTCCTTTCGCACTCATTTCGCCTGTAAAGCCTGATGT
>JAKZSX010000499.1:0-3187 GCA_047517405.1 Candidatus Poribacteria bacterium
TCACACTTTCCCACTTTCTGCTAACTAGCTGGCTGCCCTTGCTCCTGCGGGTGTAGCGGCGGAAGTTCCGGATAGTTGCCACGCGCAGTTTTCAACGTAATCAATCCCTCAACGATCATCCACACCTGCAACGCTTCAACAGCAATACCAAACGCAAAGAGCAGGTACTTTCCGGTGAACAGCCACCCTGTGTCGGGGTTAAACATCTGCCAGAACATCGCCCACGCTGGCATAATCAACATCACCACCATCGGAATCACTGCGAACCAGATCGGTTGATTCCGTCGTAGCAGATAGAAGACCGTCACCATAAAAGCGAGGCCCGCCAGCAGTTGGTTCACCGCACCGAAGAGGGGCCATAGAATCAAGCCACCACTCCCTGGACCGTTTGGTCCCGGCATCAGTGCGACGACCCCGCCCAAGAAAAGTGCAAAGCCGGTTGCTACGTATCGATTGGCGAGCGGTTTAATCTGCATAGCTTGACCGAGCTCTTGGATGACGTAGCGCTGGAGTCGTGTCGCAGTGTCCAACGTCGTCGCCGCAAAGCTTGCCACTAACACCGCCATGATTGCAATAGCCATCTTCAGGGGGATACCAACGCTTGCGAGGAAATTCCCACCGCCCTCGACAAACGCACCCACCTTTTTGGCAAGACTGTGACCCGCCCAACCGCCGACGGTCCGCGTTGTGCCATCGGGATTCGTAACCGTTTCGGTTGTGGCATAACGAGTCCGCCACGCCTCATGGTACCGAACCTGTTGCCCTGTCTCAGAACTGATCACGGGCTGAAAAGTGTAGCTCGCGCCCGTTCCACTCCGCTCAAAAAGCCCCATGCCAATCCCGGCGCAACACGCCAGGATGACGATGACCGCGAGTCCACCCTCAAGCAGCATGGCACCGTAGCCGACATACTGTGCATCTTTCTCCGAGGCGATCTGCTTACTGGAGGTGCCGGAACTCACCATGCAGTGGAAGCCACTGATCGCACCGCAGGCGATAGTGATGAAAAGGAAGGGCCAAATCGGCGGCGCGTCGGGCGGAATGTCAGGGGCAATCGCCGGGGTAGAGGCGAAGAGGTCTGCTCTTCCCGTCAAGCCCGCGATGGCGAGTCCCACAATCAGCAGCAACAGCGCCAGAATCAACTCATGACTATTGATAAAATCGCGGGGCTGGAGGAGTGTCCAGACAGGCAGCACGGACGCAATAAAGCAGTAGACAAATAGCACCAGTGTCCAGATGACCACCGCATTTACAAATGTCTGCCCTAGCAGCGGAATACCGAACCATGCCGAAATGTTAATCGGTAGCAGGTAAGCACCCACCCACATCGCAAGATACATTACCCCCAGCGCGATGATGGATGGGATCAGGATGTTCCCACCCCGCCGATAGATCCAAAGCCCGATGCCAACTGCAAGCGGGATCTCAATCCAAACTGAAAGCACCGATTCTGGGTAGAGCGCGAAGATGATGGCAATGACCAGACCAAAAATCGCCAAAACCACGGTCAATGCCATGAACAAGATGGTCAAAAACAGCAATTTGGCGCGTGGCGTGATCATCCGTCCCGCGATGTCACCGATTGTCTGTCCACGATTGCGGAGCGAGACCACCAACGCACCAAAGTCGTGCACCGCACCGATAAAAATCGAACCGAGCACAACCCACAGCAGTGCGGGCAGCCAGCCCCAAAAAACCGCAATCGCCGGTCCAACGATGGGGCCCGTGCCTGCGATGCTTGTGAAATGATGCCCGAAGATAATCTCCTTCTTGGTGGGAACGTAGTCCACATCATCGCGCAATTCTTGGCTCGGCACCCGCGCCTCTGGATTAATTCGGAAGATCTTCCTAGCTAACCACCGCCCATAGGTGTGATAGGCAATGATGAAGCCGAAAAAGCTCAAGGCCGCAATAATCAGCGTACTCATATCTACCTCCATTCAACAGTGATGAAGTGAAAAATCAATAAGGTTAAGATGTTGGCTCATTTTAAGAAATCGTGCAACAGAAACTTCGTAGGGATCGGGTCACCCAACCCGTACTGGCAAGCACGGGCGGGGAAACCCCGCCCCTACAGTTCTCTCAGTGCTTTGCACTTTCTTTTTGTATAAGTTCCGTAGATTGGGCACCAATGAACTAATGAACCAATGAACAAATTGTTTTCACGTTTCACGCTTCAGATCCCAATCGAATATCCATCACGCCGTGGATCAGCACCACCCATGAGCGAGCCTTCCGCTTGGTCAACCGCGATGCCTTGACCGCCACCGACGCCAGCCGTCCAGTCAGGCATCACGTTAGGCTCATGTCCACGCGCCTCAAGTTGAGCCCTGACATCGGCGGGGATGCGCCCTTCCATACTCACAGCAGTGCCCGCGCTTTCAACCCGCACACGCGGTGCCTCGATCGCCGCTTGGATATTCATGCCGTGCTCGATCAGGTTCAACACCATCTGCGCCGTCGTCTGTAAGATCCCGTGACTCCCCGGCGTACCAATTACCGCGAACAGCTTCCCGTCCTTCCAGACTTGGCACGGAGACATACACATCTCGATCTGCTTGTGCGATCCAATGGCATTGGGACTCTCCGGCAAGAGATCAAACCAATTCATAAAGTTATTGAGGAACATCCCAGTCTCACCAAGTGCGACACCAGAGCCGAAACCGGATCCGAGGCTCTGCGTCACAGCAACCGCGTTCCCCTCGCCGTCAACCACATCGAAATGGGTCGTGCACTCGTTCATCCATTCGGCAGCATTCCCCGGCAGAATCTCGTTCGGCAGCTTATCCTTCGTGTAACGCTCACCACCACCTACACCGGCACGGTATCCAATCCGCTTCCGTTGCTCGGCGGCATAGCCTTTAGAGAGCAGTCCGGTGATTGGCGGATTCTCCGCACAAGTATATTCCGCACGGTCTGCGCTGGCAAGCTTTATCGCTTCAATCAGCAGATGGAGATATTGCGCCGAGTTATGCCCCATATCACCGAGTGGATCGTTCTCTAAAATATTGAACGTCCCCAGATACTGAAACCCCGAACACGGCGGCGGCGGACAGAAAATCTCAAAACCCTTGAACGTCGTCGAGATAGGCGCGTGCCAATCCACCTGAAAATCCGCAAGATCCTTTTCCGTGATCAACCCGTCATTCTCTTGGAAGAACTGAGCGATATGCTTCGCAATCTCACC
>JAKZSX010000500.1:0-13077 GCA_047517405.1 Candidatus Poribacteria bacterium
TCTGGTTGTCTTCGACCCAGAAACCGTTGCAGATCGTGCGACATGGCAGGATCCGGTGCAGCCAGCGGTTGGCGTGAACTGGGTGTTGGTCAACGGTGTTCCGGTGATTGACAATGGAAACCCCACAGGACAACTGCCGGGGCGTGTGGTGCGACATTCTCCCTAATGAGTTGGATAGAGGACGGTTCAAGCCGATTGTTGTGGATGCTCTACACAATCCAAATGATATGACGTCAGAGGGAGTACTTGCCAGCTCAGCGACAAGCGATGTGACGCAGTTTCTAAAATGGTATGTGGAAGGGAACACGGGAAATCTCAAAATAAGATTTTGACTCACTGACATCTTGCGCCTGACAACTCTCAGGGAATGATTTATGGCATATCTCATCGGTATCGATGTTGGAACAACAGGGGCGAAGACAATTCTCGTTGATGAAAGCGGTCAATTGCATGCCAGCGCCCTAGAAGAATATCCGCTGTACACGCCTCAGCCGAAATGGGCGGAACAAGCACCGGCAGATTGGTGGCAGGCAACGGTGAAATCGATCCAACGGGTTCTTGCCGAATCGCAGGTTTCGCCTAAGGAAATCAAGGGGTTAGGGTTGTCCGGTCAGATGCACGGCTTGGTGCTGATAGACAGCGGACATCGTGTCCTACGTCCGGCGATTCTATGGTGTGATGTGCGAACGACGGAGCAGTGCCACTACATCACAGAGACTGTCGGTGAGGATTTGCTGGTGCAGAGTACGTGTAACCCCGCGCTTGAGGGGTTTACCGCGCCAAAAGTGATCTGGGTACGAGACAATGAGCCCGATATTCTGGAAAAGACAGCCACAATGTTACTCCCCAAAGATTACGTCCGATTCCGCTTGACAGGGGAAATCGCCACAGAGGTTTCCGATGCAGCTGGGACGCTCCTGTTCGATGTGCGGCAACGACGCTGGTCTGAGGAAGTGTTGCACAAGCTCGGGATCGACATAGCACTTCTGCCGCCTATATACGAGTCGGTCGATATCTGTGGGAAGATTACCGCGGAGGTCGCCGAGTTGACAGGACTCCCGGTGGGGACTCCGGTGGTCGGAGGTGGAGCAGACAACGCCTGTAGCGCAGTTGGCAACGGGATTGTCAGGACGGGACGGGTTTCGGCAAGTATCGGGACATCGGGAGCAATCGTTGCACATACCGATGAAGCCAAAGTGGACCCAAACCTACAGGCACACAGTTTTTGCCATTCTGCCCCGCACAAGTGGTATCTGATGGGTGTGGTACTTTCAGCCGGCGGCGCATTCCGTTGGTTTCGCGACAATTTAGGTGACTCAGAGGTCGCGGCTGCGAAAGTCGAAGGCGTTGATTCATATCAGATTTTAACCCAGCTTGCAGCAGAAGCGCCTGTTGGCAGCGAGGGCTTAATCTTTCAACCTTACCTCACCGGCGAACGCACGCCATACGCGGATGCAAACGCCAAAGCGACCTTCTTCGGCATGACGTTGCGGCACGGTAAACCCCATCTGATTAGATCAGTAATGGAAGGTGTTGTCTACGCCCTACGCGACTCGTTAGAGATTATTCGTGGGTTGGGCACGCCCATTGAACGAATTTACGCTACGGGTGGCGGTGCACGGAGTTCGCTTTGGCGACAAATCCAAGCTGATGTATACGACGCTGAACTGGTCACAATTAACATTGCCGAAGGTCCCGCATTTGGCGCAGCAATTCTCGCAGGCGTCGGAACGGGGATTTACGACAGCGTTGAGAGCGCAGCAGATGAAATTATCGAAATCACATCAGCGACGCAGCCGAACACTGACAATGTGAGAATTTATGAAGAATATTACCAGGTTTACCGCGCGCTTTATCCCGCTCTCAAGCCACAGTTCGATCGGGTGACGGCGGTGGTTTCGGGCGGAGGATATGATGAATAAACTTACACATTTTGACGAAAAAGGGCATGCCCGCATGGTTGATGTTACTCCGAAAGCGGAGACCCTGCGGGTAGCGGTGGCACGCGGACATGTGTTCGCAAAACGGGAAACACTCCGATTAATCGCTGAACGTGGTTTCGCAAAAGGGGATGTTCTCGAAGTCGCTCGCCTCGCCGGCATCATGGCGACCAAGCGCACCGGAGACCTCATTCCCCTCTGTCATCCGCTCGCATTGACCTCTGTCAAAGTCGATCTGTCAATCAATGAAACAGAACAGTGTGTCGAAATTGAGGCGGAGGTGCAGACAATCGGGCGGACAGGTGTCGAGATGGAAGCCTTGACCGCAGTGTCTGTCGCCGGTTTGACGGTTTATGATATGTGTAAGTCGATAGACAGGGAGATGGAGATTTCTGATATTCGATTGGTCAAAAAGACTGGCGGGAAAAGTGGAACATTCATCCGGGAGGAATTATCACTATGAAAGGGATTGACTCGGTTAGAAGATTGATGCAAATCTCCGGTCTAAAGTCGAGATTCAAAGCAATTTACGTTTGCCTGATTTTGATCTGCATTCTGTTTATCACGCCGGACACCTCTGCCAGAGATTACGCGCTTATCATTGGTGGAGTTGGCGGTGAGAAATCCTTTTACGATGAATTTTGGAACGCGACCTCACGAATGCATAACCTGCTGATGGAGGAATACGGCTATGCACCGGAGCATATCACCTTTCTATTTGAAGATGATGGAGAGATGTCGGGTCAGGTCAATGGAAAATCGACGAAAGCTGGGATTGAAGCTGCTTTTGCCGATTTGCAGTCGCGGGTCCAATCGGGGGATCGGTTCCTCCTCTTTATGGTTGGTCATGCAACCAAAACCGCAAGAGGGCTAAAATTCAACTCCCCCGGACGGGATGTCAGCGATATAGAATGCGCCGCGCTCATAGAGCAGATTCCCGCTGAGCAGATGATCTTAATCCTCGGATTCCCTTATAGTGCGCGTGTCGTTTCTCAAGTGAGCAGGGAAGGACGAACGATTATCACCGCGTGCTCACCGCGTGAGGGGTACATGCGTTCAGGATTCGGGAATATCTTCATTGATGCCTTTTCTGATCGCACTGCAGATGCGGATGACAATGAAGCGATTTCATTGTTAGAGGCGTTCCTGTACACCCAAAAGCGGGTGAAAACGTGGTACGAAAGCGATGGTTCTGTTCAATCGGAGCACCCTCACCTTGACGATAATGGGGATGGAATTGCCTCACGCCAAGAGTTACCAAACGCTTCGGACGGCACACTCGCTCGAAGGACTTACCTTGGAAAACGTCGTTCAGTGCTCGTTGATCGCGTGTCAGCTGAACTGAACTTGGATCGCCCCGATGATGAATTAGCAGAAGCATTTGCTGCGGTTAACGCCCCACCATCCCAACGGACCTCAATTCCCTATAATTTCGTTTCAAAAGCGGATGAAGCGCAGATCGAAACATTGCTCACTGACGCACCAGATGCGGAGGATTATCCCGATAGCGGTGCGGTTGTGCTTTGGGCAACGGAAGTGATGAACGTCAACGAAGACAGTAGCTACATCTATTCGACACGGCGGATTGTGAAAATTTTTAATGATACGGGGCATAAATTTGGTAAGGTTAGCATACCTTACACACGGGGAAACGATGACATCACGATTCACCACGCTCGAACACTCGCCCCTGATGGTCGTGTGATCGATCTCGACCAGCGGGCGATTGTTAAAAATATCCCGCCACCGAGTGCGGTTGAAGCAGGTTTGTTTGTGGACGCTCGCCTCATGCACTTTTCAATGCCAGAGATGTCAGATAATTGCATCATTGACTACGCTTACTCATCTAACAATCGAGGGCATTTGATGCAGGGCGAATTTTGGCATCAGGTCTACTTTCAAACTTCGGTGCCTGTGCAGCACTACCGTTTTACGATTCACGCACCGACAAAAAAAGCGGTTTACTACCAGGCCAACAGTCCGCAGCCCATTGAGGGTGAGCCGACAATCACAGAAAACCGCTATACACGCACCTACACATTTGAAATGCGTGATGTTCCACCGCTCCGTGAGGAGGCGTTTATGCCAGCTGTTGAAGACCTCGCCTACAGTATCAATATTTCATCACTTGAGTCGTGGGATAAACTTATGGAATGGTACGGAACGCTCATCCGTGAACAAGATCATGTGACACCAGAAATTGAGCAGAAGACGAAGGATTTGCTAAGAGGTGCGTGGAGCCGAAAAGAGAAGATTAAACGCCTCTACGAATACGTTGCGACGAACATCGATTATGTCGGCATTGAACTTGGAATATGGGCGATAAAGCCACACTCGGCACCGGAAATCTTTAAGGAAGGGTATGGCGACTGCAAAGATAAGACGACACTGCTCAGCACAATGCTGTCGGCGGTAGGTATCCAGTCCTATCCGGTATTAATTTCCGCAGGTGAATCCAGCAGAGTTATCCGTGAAATCCCCTCGCTTTCGTACTTTAATCACATGATTCTTGCTGTGGAGGAAAATGACACCAGTGGGCTCATCTGGCTGGATGCGACAGCGGAAACCTGTGCGTTTGGCGATCTTCCCGCCAGTGATCAGGATCGGTGGGCTCTCATCGTCAACCCCGATTTTCTCATGAGGGAACGGGAAGGAACGGACCAAGGGCTTACCTCCCAAGCTGTGGAGACTACTTCAAATCCCGAAGAAATTGGCGAAATGCGGGAACAATTATATCGATTTGCGAAAAGTCCAACAATCGAAGCAGCAGTAAACCTCAAAAGTGTTGAGACACGGATACAGGTGGAAGATGATCTATCAGTAGAGGTTACTCAGACACTCTCTGTAACAGGAGCGTTCAACACGAAACTACGAAGCCAATTAAAATATATCAATCCCGATGGGCAATCGAAGTTTTTTCATGAATATATGGAGCTTGATGACCGCGCGAAGTTAGAGAAGATTTCAATCTCAAACCTTAATGCCATGGGGGACGAATTGAAGATTGTCCTTACATGGCGGTGTGAGGATTACCTCTTTGCCATTGGCCAGCAGTATGTCCTTGAGTTACCACTCGTCAAGCACCCTTACGCTGCATTGCTCAGTGAAGAGAGCAGAACACACTCAGTTGCTCTGGGTAAAACAGTCACCTTTATGGATGAGGTTACTGTCAATTTATCGTCTCAATTTTCAGTAGATTCTGTGCTTGAAGACCGTGAGATTAATAACCGCGTTGGGTTTATCGAGCTTAAATATACAAAATCGAAACGAAAAATGGTGATGAAACAGACCCTTCGCTTCCATCGTCCGACAGTCCTTGTCGATGAGATTCTTGACCTAAAGGCACTTGTTCGACAGGCTTCAAACAAGGGAACAAAGCGGGTGTTGTTAATCCAGAGGTGAGCATGAATTTGCAGGCAAGTCCTAGTGAAAAATCTTAATCGTTTGGGTTTGGCGGGTGTGAGGAGAGTAATTGGAGAGAAAGAAAGACCATTATCAAATCCTTGGTGTGAGTTGGAATGCAACCTTCGACGAAATAAAGAAAGCCTATCGAAAGATTGCGATGCGATATCATCCCGACAAAAATCGGGGGGATAAACGAGCAGAGGAAAGATTTAAGGAAGCATCAATGGCTTATCAGGCATTGAGTGAGCTCAGTTCACAGCACGTCGGCAATCAGTCGTCGAGAACAGATGCGGAAAGTCAAGGCAGTGAGGGATTCAGGCGTTCTAGTGATAGCAATTCCAAAATTGATAATCTCTTCGATAACCTGTTTGGGCCCGGGCCGCAAACGAAACGAAAAGCAAAAACGAAGCAGACAGTTAGGGCACAGGGAAGGCGTGGTTCCAACATAAGAACCAGCCTGACTCTTCCATTTACTGAAGCCATGCTGGGAACGCAGAAATCGGTTCGTGTACTCCGCAACGAGGAATGCGACATTTGTGAAGGTACTGGGGCGAAAAAGGACTCACCCCAATCAACTTGTCCCAACTGTATGGGAAATGGTGAGATCCTTGACCGGTTGCTGCGGAATGATACGTCGCACAATAAACCGTGTGAACGCTGCCAAGGAACGGGTGTCCTCGTTCACCGACCGTGTCAGACTTGTCGTGGGACAGGTGCTAGCCGCAAGGAGTGCTCTTTACTAGTGAAGATGCCTCCGGGGATTGAGAGTGGTAAATCGTTACGTTTACCCGGTCAGGGGGAATGTGGTTTCCGTGGGGGACCTGATGGCGATCTGTTCGTGGATGTTGTTGTCAAGCCGCACCCGGTCTTACAACGCGATGAGTATAATTTGCGGTGTAAGATTCCCATTGGCTTTGCGACCGCGACCTTGGGTGGAGAAATTGATGTCCCGACGCTTGCCGAACCCATCGCATTGAATCTTCCCCGAGGTACACAGGCCAATCAGACTTTCCGGCTAATCGGGCAAGGGATTAAAAAATCTGAAAACGAGAATGGAGATCTCCTTGTCACAGTCGTTATTGAAATCCCTACCACCCTAACCAAGAAACAGGAGCTGCTGCTGAAGAAGTATCTTGATTTGGAGAAAAAAGCGTCCTCACAGCAATCTTGATAAACTGCAACCCCGATGCTTCCCGATGCACAGATTGGGACAGGTCGATCGGGATTCAAAATAACTTGACGCCTAGACTCGCTTTTTGGTTCATTGATGAACTCATGTACTAATGAACTTATCACCGTGGTGTCTGGTCTCCCTCGGTCCGGCACCTCAATGCTGATGCAGATGCTGGATGTCGCTGGTTACCCGTGCCTAACCGACGGTGTGCGAAAGGCGGACGCCGATAACCCGCGTGGCTATTTTGAATACGAGAAAGTAAAACGGCTTCGGCGGGATTGGGGGTGGATGCCCGAAGCAGAAGGCAAAGCGGTGAAAATCATCGCCCAACTGATTCCGTTTCTGCCGCCCCAATTCAGCTATCGAGTTATCTTCATCGAGCGCGACATAGGTGAAGTGCTTGCCTCTCAGCGGAAGATGCTCCAGCGTCAAGGGAAAAGCGGGGGCAACCTGTCCGATGTGCAGCTGAGCAAGATTTTTGAACGTCAAATCCACGAAGTAAAGCTGATGTTGGCTCAACGCAATATCCCGACACTTAATGTGGCGTATTCGAATGCCCTCCAACACCCGATGGAGATTGTAGAGAAAATCCGAGAGTTCGTCGGTGAAGATCTGGATGTGCATGCCATGGCTGCAGCGATTGATCCTAATCTCTATCGTCAGCGGTGTGAGGGATAGACTTCAACACCGTTTGTATCACATCACCAGCATAGATCCATCTTCCGCTCCTCAATTCTCAATGCTCGAAATTAGGAGAAAAAATGCACGCTACCACAACAAAACCGCTCACGGCTGAGGAGGCACGGATATGCGTCACCGGCTGGGATGTCAATCGTCCTGACTCGTTCCCCGGACTCGGCGACTTCATTGGCTGGGCTGGGGCACTGGAGGGGATGCCCAATGGAAATTTGCTGCTCGCCCACTCCGCTGGTTACTGGCACGCCTCGTTTGCATCACCGAGATTGTTCGAGAAAGAGACCCGCGAACGCTATGCCGCTGAAGGTTGGCCCGTGGATTTTGTTGCCCCTACAGGTGGACGCTCAATGGCAGTCCATTCCACCGATGACGGTCGTACATGGAGCAGACCTGTCGGACTGACGAACATTCCTTTAGACGATGGCCCCGTTACGCTGTTTGTCTGCCGAGATAATACCGTACTTTGTTTCATCAATGTGCAGGCATCTTGGTATGGATTCTCAGAGGCACCCCCAGCTTTCCGCAAGGACCTGAATGGATTGAATACCCAGCAGTGCGTGATTAGGTCAACCGACAGCGGGGCAACTTGGAGCGAACCGATTTGGCTGGACAGCCCCGGCTCATTTTATGAAAGGAGTCACGGTCAGGCGGTCCAGCTCCCTGATGGGGGTATCCTTTGGCCAACCTACTGTTCAAGTCAGGGCGAGAATCATCTCTTTGGTGCGATTCGCCGCTCCGATGATGCCGGAAAGACGTGGTGCACCGTCTCCACTATTCGCCGCAACGGGAAGGATGTGGACGAACCTGCCATCGCTCGTTTTGACGATGGACGTCTCGTTATGGTGTCCCGACCCGATGGCGGCATCTTTTTCTCGGACGACGATGGCGTGAACTGGCGCGAGTCTGGACAAATGGTTGAAAGCGGGACCGTCAAGGCACCGCGGTTGTTTGTGCTGGAGGATGGCACCCTCGTCTGCGTTGCGACCTACCAAGGGGGGCTATATGTTTTCTTGAGTCGAGATGGAGGCGTGGATTGGACGCTGGAACTTCCCCTCGATGTGTCTTGCTACGGCTACCCCGGCGGACTTCAGATGGAGGATGGATCGCTGCTGATTTCGTATTGTGAAAGCGGGAAAGCCCCGAACCGCGTGTATGTAATTCGTTTCCAGGTCAACTCTACGCGGGATGGTATCGAACTACTGAACATTGGGAAGTCTCCATAGCAGGTCATCTGTCCCGATACGATCGGGATTCAGAGCAACCTTATATCTGTTATCAACGGATTCGCTCATTTCCATATTTCTTAAGGATTGGAGGTATGATTTGGACCTCGAGCAGAAAACAGAGTTAATTTCTGACGCTTTAGAAAAACTTTACGGCACCCCCGAACCGGATACAGAAGAAAACGTCCTTGATTGTTTAATACTTACAGTCTTGTCCCAGAACACAAACGATGTGAACCGTGATAAGGGATTTGCAATCCTCAAAGAACGCTTTCCGACGTGGGAGGATGTTCTCAATGCCGATGTGGAGGAAATCGGGGATGCTATCAAGATCGCAGGGCTGCACAGACAAAAAAGTCGCACAATCAAGAATTTCTTGACATGGCTCAAGGCAGAATATGGCGAGTTAGACTTGGAGTTCATCCGCGAGATGAAAACCAAAGACGCAATACCACTGCTGTCTCAGCACAAAGGCATTGGCATCAAGACTGTGTCCGTCACACTCGCCTTTGCCTGTGGACGTGATGTGTTTCCTGTGGATACGCACGTCCTGCGGATCAGCAAACGGCTTGGATTTGTGCCATCAAATTGTACTGCGGAAAAAGCGCATGAATTGATGCCGCAAATTATCCCTGAAGGCAAAGCGTACCCGTTTCACATGAACCTTATTGCCTTTGGACGTCGGATCTGCGATGCGCGTAAGCCGAAATGCGATCAGTGTCCCATCACGGCACATTGTCTCTATTATCAGGGTGAGTTGTGAAACGAAGGGTTCAAGAATAGGTTCTTCCGAAGATTTTATCTGCTTCCGAGGTGATTGATTGCCGAATATAGAACATCATACCGTGATTATTGCGGGTGGGGGACCTGCCGGGCTTCCGCTCGCTGTGGTGTTGGGCGGCTGGCACCCTTACTTTCGTGGAAGTGGTATGTTCAGCTTGCGCTATCCGCAGTTGGCTGCGGGGTTGCAGGAAATCAAAAGTAGCCTGCTGGGATTAGATTTCAAAACATTGTCCCGACATGTTCCGCCCGTAGATCTCTTCCGACTCCTCCATCACCCCAGACAGTTGTTTGAAGAATTCGCGCAAATCGCGATGGAATTTCGCCAAGAGACGCCGATAGATTACCTGCTCATTACGCAAGAGGAGGTCGGCGGGCTATGGAACAATGTCCCTCAAAATCTCTTGACCCTTTCTCCAGGACAGTGGATGGAGTTTCCGTTTTATCCATTGGCATTATATATTGAGGAGCACGGGATTGACTTAAACGTCAACGATCTAATAATCAAGGGCGACCTACTGCGTTACTATCACAGCATTCCCGCCCGATTTGGACAAGCTGACCGCATCCATACCGGTGAAAAGGTCGTCCGTATTGAGCCGCATGAACGCGGCTTTTTGGTCACGAGCAGAGATATCGGGACGGAAACAACCCATCAATATACCGCCAAGTATCTAGTTTGCGCTGTTGGGCAGCGGTGCATCCTTCACCGACTTAATGTGCCTGGAGAAGACCTCCCGTTTGTGGCGAAAAGCTACGATCGGCCGGAGGATTTCTCCGGTGAGCGGGTGGTTGTCGTTGGTGGCGGTAGGTCGGCGGATTGGGCGGCAACGGAGCTCTACGATGCGGGCAAACAGGTTTATTATGTGATGCGCCAACCGTTTGAGAACCACTGGCGGTTAATCAGCGATAGCCGCTACGGGCTGCCTTATTACGCTCGACTTGCAGAGATTATGGAGAGTCGAGACCCCCGTTTTCAGACATTATATCAAAGCCACATCCGCGAGATTAAAGAAGGAGCATCGGCGGGTCTAGTGACTGTAGATCATCAAAGAGAAGAACAGGTCATCGAAGCCGAGCATGTTATCCTAGAGATTGGTGGGGTTGCAGATTACTCTCTCTTTGAGGGATTTGAACCGCTGAAGCAGGTCGAAAAATATGACAACTATCGTTTTCAGTTGCACCAGGTGATGACCCATCCGCATAACTACGAGGCGATCAATATCCCGAACCTCTATATGGGTGGTTATCTCGCATCGGGTATTGGATTGGTGGTGATTGCCATGCACGGAACAACTTACGCGATTGCTGGGGATATTCTTCAAAAAGAGGGACTTATCAGTGGAACATGATGCGTGAAACGTAAAAACAGTTGGTTTATAGGTTCATGAATGAATTAATGAACCAATGCACCCTTGAACAGACTTGGAGCAAGATATGACACGTATTGGCGTTATCGGTACAGGGGGCATGGGCAGTGCCCATTGCAATTCGCTGCCTCAGGTTGAAAATTGTGAGTTTGTCGGTGTTGCGGACCTCCGGTTGGAGGCAGCGCAAGCTGTCGCAGAACAGCACCAAATCCGTGCATTTCAAGATTACCGTGAACTGCTAGAGATTGTGGATGGTGTCGTGGTTGCCACGCCGCCGGTGGCGCATCGGGAGGTTGTCGTTGCGGCGGCGGAGTCGGGTGTCCACGCCTTTTGCGAAAAACCCCTTTCCCTCACTCTCAGCGATGCGAACGCGATGATTGCGGCTGCAGACAGAGCGAGAACGCACCTAATGGTGGGTCAAGTGCTCCGGTTCTACCCTGTGCATGTTCTCGGCAGGCAGTTGATCGATGACGGTGAGATTGGGGATGTGACCTATATTGAAACAGACTATAGTGGTCCCTATCGGGGTCCGCGAGAACGTCCATCAACTTGGTACGGGAGTGTCGGCGGGCTTCTGGAAAACGGCATCCATAAATCTGACCTCATTAACTGGTTTGGTGGGACGGCTCTGACGGTTGCAGCGGAAGTGGGTAGCTTTTCTGGACACGAAGATTGGGAAGATTACACCGTCTCACTCATTCGATACGATACGAGGACGGTGGGTATATTGCGATGGGGTGGGTTCATGGGCGCACGTGGCACAAACGAGACCATCATTGATGGATCGAAAGGCTCGCTGCGGCTCGATATGGGAGCCGACATTGCATACCTCAAGAAGATTGGCGAGTCGGAATGGGAGACACTCACCCCCGACCGTTCAATGCCGCACGGCGTCGTCGGTGAATTGACCCATTTTGTCGACTGTATCCGCGAAGATAAAACACCCTTGGTTGATGGCAGGGCAGGCCGTCATGCTGTTGAGGTTGTTTTAGCGACTTACCAATCGGCAAAGGAAAAGATTAAAGTCATCTTGCCGATGCAAGATCTGTAGGGAGGACAAGGGACGGGAGTACATCAATCACTCCAGAAACCGAAGAAGTCCCAGAAAAACAATAGAAACAGGATCTTATTTGGTTCCTCATTGTCGTTCTTTCGGACAATTTTTCTAACTGCTTGATATTGCCGTTCTCGCTCATCTTTTATTTTGGCTTGCAGTTGCTGTTTTTCAGCGTTGGTGAACTTCCTCATCGGAAATCACCCCCTTTGGTTTCTTCGTCCAGACTGGTAGGCATAGTTGCTCAACCACTCTAATATAGACGACAAGGGCACCTTCGTCAAACTATCCTGTTCTATGGAAATTATATCATAGAACTATCTATGGGACAACGCTCTCATTTTTTGAGAGAAACCTAATTTAATACAATTTTGAAGAGGACTAACATGCCTGCGGACAGCGAACAAAAGAATGAAAACCTGCGTCCAAACATCCTCTGGATTTGCACGGACCAGCAGCGTTACGATACAATTGGTGCGTTGGGGAACCAGTATGTCTCAACCCCGAACATCGATCGGTTGGTCGAGGAGGGAGTTGCTTTTACCCACGCCTACTGCCAGAGTCCAATCTGCACGCCTAGCCGGGGGAGCTTTCTTACAGGGATGTATCCGAGTGCGGTGCACGTTAACGGAAACGGTAACGAATACTTCCCGGACAATCCACCCCTTGTAACGCGACTTCTCGCAGACGCTGGGTACGATTGTGGGTTGATTGGCAAGCTACACCTCGCCAGTGCTTATGGTCGTATTGAACCTCGTGTAAATGACGGATACCGATATTGGCAGTATAGCCATGCACCCCGCGATGACTGGGAAACAGGGCACGGCTACGCGGACTGGGTGCGATCCAAAGGGCATATTCTAGGGAAATTGACCAAAAGCATTGCCGGTGTGCCCGCTGAACTCCATCAAACCACGTGGTGTGCGGAAAAGACGATTGAATTTATCCGGCAAGAACGAGACGCACCGTGGCTGGCAAGTGTAAACATCTACGACCCTCACCCACCCTTCAACCCGCCTAAGGCTTACAGGGATATGTTCGATCCAGCCGATATGCCGGGCCCCCTTTTCCGGGAGAGCGATCTGGAACAGCAGCGGAAACTGGAAGCCGTTGATTTCCAATCAAAGGGACGATCTCCAGAGGAACTGGATATCCGCAGCCCGATCGTGCCGCAGTCTCCGGGGGCAGCTGAAGCAGCTTCGGCGGGCGGACGCGATGCCAAAACCTTGCAAGCCGCCTATTACGCCATGATTAAGCTAATCGACGATGTGTTGGGACGTATCTTGGAGACATTAGAGGAGACCGGACAGCGTGAACGGACGGTGATTATCTTTACTAGTGACCATGGGGAAATGCTTGGCGATCATGGGTTGATTCAGAAGGGGTGTCGGTTCTACGAAGGACTGGTTCGTGTGCCGCTAATCTTCTCTTGGCC
>JAKZSX010000501.1:0-10975 GCA_047517405.1 Candidatus Poribacteria bacterium
AACAGTGTCAGGAGAAAGAAAATGCCCAATGTAACGCCCGAACGGTTGCGTAAAATCACAGCGGATATCTTTGAAGCAGCAAATGTGCCCGCCGAAGAAGCACAGATCATCAGCGAAATCCTTGTAGATGCCAATCTTGCAGGCCACGATTCACACGGTGTAATTCGCATTCCACAATATATGGGCTTCATCGATTCCGGGCAAATCAACCCCGGCGCCCCGATGGATATCGAAAGAGAATCCCCGTCACATGCCCTGATTAACGGCAACTGGGGGTTTGGTCACGTTATCGCGCAACGGACGATGTCCTTAGCCATCCGGAAAGCGAAATCGAGTACGGTTAGTGCTATTAGTATCTACAACTGCAATCATATCGGCAGGATCGGTAGCTATACCATGATGGCAGCGAAAGAGGGGTTGATCGGAATAGCGATGGTAAATGCGGGAGGTGCCGCGCTTTACGTCGCACCGTTTGGTGGTAGCGATGGACGGCTTGCAACTAACCCAATCTCTATTGCTGCGCCAACACGGGGCGATGAACCCATCGTTCTGGACATCACGAGCAGCGTGGTAGCCCAAGGGAAAATTCGGGTCGCGATCAATCGTGACGATAGTATCCCGCTCGGCTGGTTGATCAACGGCGAAGGTGAACCAACAACAGATCCACGTGACCTCAACGGACCACCACCGGGTGCATTGCTGCCGCTCGGAGGCATTGCCGGGCACAAAGGGTTCGCACTCGGTTTGATGATTGATGTGCTCGGAGGCGCGTTGTCTGGTGCCGGCTGTAGTGGCTCCGGCACAACAAAAGTCCAAAACGGGGTGCTGATGATAGCGATTGACATTGCAAAGTTTACCCCGATGGACGATTTCTACGGGCGTGTTGATGCACTGGTAGCACATGTGAAAGCGTCGCCGCCGGCTCCCGGTTTCGATGAAATCCTCGTCCCCGGTGAAATCGAATCGCGTCAAGCAAAACGTCGTTCGGACGAGGGCATTCCAATTGATGACGAGACCTGGCGACAAATCCAAGAGACAGCAGCGGCGGTTGGAGTCTCGGAACTTTAGATGGCATCTTGAAAATCGAGTAGAGGGGGTATTATGGAGAGAAAATCGAAACTTTCCCCTTTAATGGAACAGTACAAGCAAACAAAAAAACAATATCCGGATTCGATTCTGCTCTGTCGTGTCGGAGACTTCTACGAGGCGTTTTATGAGGACGCTGAGCTGATTGCTCGTGTCTTAGAAATTGCACTGACATCAAGGGATAAGGATAGCGTGGGAGGTGCGATTCCGATGGCGGGTGTCCCGCATCACGCGCTCGATTCCTATCTTTACAAGCTGGTGAATTCAGGCTATAAAGTCGCAATCTTGGAACAGGTCGAAGACGCAAAAAAAGCGAAGGAAGAAAACCGGCTGGTTAAACGGGATCTCGTTCGTATCGTGACAGCAGGCACCGTCACAGATCCAAAGGTTCTGGATGGAAAAACGAATAACTATCTGATCGGCATTTATCTACTCAAAGATAGTTACGGTTTGGCAGCCGTCGATCTTTCGACGGGAGAATTTACGGTAACGGAGCTGGAAAGCCTGGCAAAGCTCTGGTCTGAGATTCATCGGCTCGCTCCGAAAGAGTGCCTTTTCTCTGAGGAGTTCGATGATTCAGAAATACCGGAGCAGATTCGGACGGACCTGAAGGCAGCCGTCAACTATCTCCCGGATTGGCGTTTCGCGTTTGACACGGCGCGGTCTGAGCTCCTCCAACACTTTAACACACTTTCGTTGGATGGCTTTGGGTGTGAACACCTGCCCGCTGCGACCTGTGCGGCGGGGGCGTTGGTCTACTACCTCTACGAAACCCAGAAACAAGAGGTGAAACATATCGTCTCCCTCCACACCTACACTATCTCAGACTTCATGCTTCTGCAGGTGGACACGCAGCGAAACTTGGAATTGACGATCTCTATCCGCGATGGTTCATCGAAAGGGACACTTCTAGAAGTGATGGACGAAACCGTAACGCCGATGGGCGCACGAAAACTCCGTCAGTGTATCCTACAACCGCTGCTACAACCGGCAGAAATTAATGCACGCTTGGACGCTGTTGATGAGTTAAAAAGCAGGATTGGGCTGCAAGAAGAGTTACGCGAGCGACTGAGTAAGGTGTACGACATGGAGCGATTAATTTCGCGTATCAGTTTGGGCTCGGCGAACGCCCGAGATCTCATCGCACTGAAAGATTCGCTGCGCCTGCTTCCGGATATCAAAGAACAACTCAAGGACTGTGAAGCATCCCTATTGCAAACCTGGGATGAAAACCTTGACCCGCTGACGGAATTAGCAGATCTGATTGAGGCTGCTATCCATCCCGATCCGCCGGCTACGATTCGTGAAGGCAGATTACTCAACGACGGTTACAACGAACAGTTGGATGAATTGCGCGAGATTACTAGCGAGGGAAAAAACTGGATTGCAGAGCTTCAACAGAAAGAGCGGGACCGGGTGAACATCCCTTCACTGAAGATTGGATTCAACCAGGTCTTTGGGTACTATATTGAGATTACCAAGCCGAATCTGCATCTAGTCCCAGAGCATTATATCCGCAAGCAGACGTTGACCAATGCCGAGCGATTCATCACGCCAGAGCTCAAGGAGCGGGAATCGCAGATCTTGAACGCACAAGATCAGATTCAGACACTTGAATACGACCTCTTTTGTGAAGTTCGCGGCCAAGTCGCGGGTGAAACCGAGGGGATTCAGAAAGCCGCCGCCGTAGTTGCAATGATCGATGTCTCCGCTGGACTTGCCTATATCGCCTCCAAATACGATTACGCTAAACCGATTATGGATGAGAGCGACGAGCTCATCATTCGGAACGGGCGGCACCCCGTCGTTGAACGGCTCTTTACACAGGAAGGGTTTGTCCCCAACGATACAGCGTTGAACTGCCGTGAACATCAGATGCACATTATCACAGGCCCAAATATGAGTGGCAAAAGCACATTTCTCCGTCAGACGGCACTCATTACGTTGATGGCGCAGATGGGGAGTTTCGTTCCTGCGTCCGCAGCAAAGATCGGCATCGTGGACCGGATCTTCACCCGCGTCGGCGCGTCCGATAACCTCGTGATGGGGCAGAGCACCTTCCTCGTGGAGATGAACGAAACCGCAAATATCCTGAACAACGCGACGCGCAAAAGCCTAATTATCCTTGACGAGATAGGGCGTGGTACCAGTACCTTTGATGGATTGAGCATCGCGTGGTCCGTGGCGGAATACATTTTGGACGAGAAACGGATCGGCGCGAAAACACTGTTTGCAACCCACTACCATGAATTAATTGAACTCGCCGGTAAATATAAGAACGTGAAAAATTACAATGTTGCCGTCCATGAGGACGGAGAAACGGTGACTTTTCTACGAAAGGTTGTAGAGGGGGGAACGGATCAGAGCTACGGGATTCACGTTGCGCGTCTCGCCGGATTACCGCAGGCTGTCATTGAACGAGCAAATCAGATCCTGGAAGTCCTTGAAAAGCACAATCTAAGCATCGAAGGTGAGGAATCGGACCAACCTCCACCGGAATCGGTTCCGAAAGCCCCACGTCCTCGCCGTCGAATGTCGAGGTCTACCTTCCAAGGAGATTCTCTACAGCTCGCACTGTTCACACCGAAAACGCATCCCATTGTTGAGGAGCTTCGGAATACTGAACTTAATCAGATGACCCCGATGGAGGCGTTGAATCTGATCTATCATCTGAAGGCAAAATCGGAGGAGTGAGGTTTTACTCCTAACCAACTATAAGGAGTCAACTATTAGAAGGAGTCAACTATGTCTAAAATCCGATTGGGGATTATCGGCTGCGGCGGCAATTCGTCGGGCCATGCCCGCCGAATGAATGAAAACCCCGATGTCCAGATTGTCGGCACCTGTGATGTGAACACCGACATCGCTAACAGTTATATCGATCGTAACCTTCCAGAACTAGATCCACGTCCAGCTGCCTTCGATAATATCCCAGCGATGCTCGACGAAACAGCACCCGATGCCGTGGTGATTTCCACACCACACACCCTTCACTTTGAACACGGTATGCAAGCCCTCAATGCGGGTTGCCATGTATTGGTGGAAAAGCCGATGGTGACCTCCGCGCAAGACGCGTACACAATAGCCGAGAAGGTCAAAGAGACGGGTAAGGTGTTTACCATTGGCTATAATACCCCCTGCTCAGCAAACTTTTATTATATTCGTGAGTGCGTCCGCAACCAAACACTCGGTAAGTTGGAATTGGTGACAGGCTATATCACGCAAAACTGGCTTCATGCAACAAAGGGGGCGTGGCGACAGGTTCCTGAGTTGTCTGGTGGTGGGCAAGCGTATGACAGTGGGGCGCATCTGTTCAACAGCCTGTGCTGGTCTGTTGAATCCAACATCGCTGAGGTCCATTCCTTCATAGACAATCACGGTGCGGCAGTTGATATTAACTCGTCAACCAACATCCGTTTTGAAGATGGAGTTTTCGCAGCTATTGTTATTAGTGGCAATTGCCCCAGCCCCGGCGGCACCCACATGGCTCTCATCTTTGAAAACGGTCGAATCGAAGTTGACGGTTGGGGTGGCGGTTGGATTCGCGTCTATGAAGGTGCGGCAGAACTCGACCCACCGCCGATTACTGATGAGATGTCCGCGGCTTCACCAGACGATAACTTTATTGATGCTATTCTCGGCCGTGCCGAACCTCGCACCAGCCCTATGAACGGGATTATCCAGTCGGAGTTGATGGACGCTATCTACGAATCGGGTCGTACCGGGCTGCCCGCTCGTCCGGTAAAGCGGGACTAAACCAAGGGTGATAGGGCCGGATTTCGTGTCGTTCAACTTTTTCAAAAGCACGTGGATTCAGTAGATCTTTACACATCACGTTTCACGTTTTGAGGAACGGAGGACACCGATGCAAACATATCGTGCAGCGGTTATCGGTTGTAGCCGGATGGGCGCATTTATCGACAACGAAGGGGTTGCGCATCTTGCATCTGAAATAACCGACTATCTAGCGCATAATTTCCCCAAATCACATGCTGCTAGCTTTTTTGCAGACGAACGAACAGACCTCATCGCTTGTTCTGACCTCCGTACCGAAGTGATGGCGGAATTCGGACAACGATATAAAGTTCCGGCAGATCGGCAATATACCAATTACCAAGAGATGCTTGAAAAAGAACAGCCGGACATCGTTAGTGTCACAACGCAGCCCGAACAACGTGCGGAGGTCGTTATCTACGCTGCGGAGCACGGCGTCAAAGCCATCTATGCGGAAAAGGCGATGGCAGCATCAATGGACGAGGCAGACGCAATGGTGGAAGCAGTCGAACGTAACAGCGTTGCGTTCAATTTAGGCACCAACCGCCGTTGGGACACCGGCTTCGACAAGATGAAAGAGATTATTGATAGCGGCGAGCTGGGTGCACTCCGGACATTGATTATTTACGGTAACGGATCGCTTTTCAACACCGCTAGCCATAACTTTGACCTCATCCTACGGCTCAATAGCGATGCACCGGCATCTTGGGTTTCGGCGCATCTTCCGGACGGAGACAAAATTATTGATGGAAATATCGTCCGAGAAGATCCAAGTGGACATGGCATAATCCAGTTTTCAAACGGTGTGACAGCGCATGCGCTGCTCGCGCAGCTTGGCTGGGAGGCAATCTGTGAGAAAGGAAGCATCGCTAGTTCCAGAGATGGCGCGATGTGGCAAATCCGCCGTGAAAACAGGCTCGAATCCTTCCCCAGATTTGAACGCACTAGCAGTGGGGCGAATATCGTTAAAGATCTTGTGCATGCTTTGGACACAGGCAAACCGACACGCGGCGGGGTTCGTGTCGCACATGCAAGCACGGAGTTGATTTTTGCGTTTATGGAATCCCATTTGCGGAATGGTGCACGGGTTAATCTGCCTCTGAAGGGAAGCAAGCTGCGCTTACAACGAGACCGTGGACCGAGACAGCCAAGGTTTGAGCCGTAACAAACATTCGTGGTACAAAGGAGAACCTATGGCAGAAGAAACAATCTTCAGCAAAATTATCCGAAAAGAGATTCCTGCTGACATCGTGTATCAAGATGATTTAGTAACCGCCTTTCGGGACATCAACCCTCGTGCGCCCACGCATATCTTGATTATTCCGAACAATTTAATTCCCACCGTTGACGATGTGACCCTTGAAGATGAACCGATTTTGGGACGTCTGTTCACTGTAGCGTCGACGATCGCGAGAGCCGAAGGAATTGCTGAGGATGGTTACCGTTTGATTGTCAATTGCCGGCAATATGGTGGACAAGAGGTCTATCATCTGCACATGCACCTTCTCGGCGGTCGCCCATTGGGGCGAATGTTGGCAGACTAGGGATGCTGCGTCTCACAGTCGCAAATCGAAGACAGTTTTCACCGCACCGAATCTCCCTGTGGACATCGCAGCTTGGATAGCTTGTCGGTACTCCTTCAGTGAAAATTGCTCGCCGATTAAAGGCAGCAGTTTATCCCCCATCTGCTCCAATAGTCGAATCCCAAGTGTGAAGGTGCGAATTCTCTCGCCCGCGTAGCTTTCGATTCCATAAGTGTACGCGCCGCTGACCTGCAACTCCTTATACCAAACTGATGTCCAATCGATATTTTTCGGAATGGCAGGCATCCCCACAAGCATAACACGTCCCTGCGCTCGCGTGAGGCGGAGGGCGTCATCGATTGTTGTTGCGGAGGCAACACAATCAAACGTCACATCGACTCCACCAAGCAGGACAGGTTTACCTAGCTCCGGCTGATAGCTCTCTGCTCCTGTTAAGCGGCAGAAATTTGTGTAGAGCGACTTATCGGAGGAGAGGATTTCATCCGCTCCGAGTTCGTGTGCGAGGTGACGTTGATGCGGATATTTGGCAACAATCAGGATGCGGTTCGATTTTCCGATTGCGCGGATCGCCGCAACGGTGAGTAACCCGACCGTCCCCGCACCAATGATTAAGACTTCGTCCGTGTCCTTGAGGTTGGCTTTCAAAACACCGTGTAACGCACAGGCAAACGGTTCGAGAAGCACCGCAATCTCATCGGAGAGCCCTTCTGGTACGCGATGGATCTGGTTTTTATGCGCTAGGAGGTAAGGACTCCAGCCCCCACCGGTGTCGCGGCAGTAGCCTGTCTGAATACCTGCGGAGACATTCCCCTCCGTAATGTTCTCGCAGTTCGCAAAATGCCCTTGTCTGCACTGATGGCATCCGGGTTCGATGCCACGGATTTCGCACGACAACACAGGCTCAATCACAACACGATCGCCAGCAGTATACACCTCAACCCTCTCTCCTGTCTCCGCGATTTCGCCGACCACTTCATGCCCAAGTACAAATGGACACGACGTGAAGGGTGAAAAGTATGGGCTACCCTTCGCCGTAATAGTTGCGAGATCTGAACCGCAGATACCGCTCAACCGTGTTTTAATCTTTACCCAATCCGGCGTGGGAAGTCTTGGCTCCTCAATCTCAGCCAAACGGATGCATGACGCGCCAGAGGTGTAAAGCCAGTTCCAGCGTTGTCCTAAGAGACGCACCATCAGATAGCGTGGCACGCTTTTGATATATTGGATGGCTTGCATGGTTTCGTGAAATAGTAGCGGTGGGGCATAAAGTGCTATTCAAACGCTACCCCTAGCTTGACGCTCTTTTCTGGATGTAGATCCATCTCTTCATAAGCTTGGGGTGATTCAGCAAACGGTACTACCGGGGAGACAATCTCCTCGCACTGGAACCGTCCTTCGGCAAGCCACTGCCAGCAGTGGTCTATAATGCGCCCGAAATTCCACCGCGGGTGATCGCGATTAGGATCACTACACGCACGCGCAAAAATTAGATTCGGGATATCGAAATGTGCGACAGCGCCGAGGTCAAGTCCGCCCTTGCATTCTTTCATCCAGCCAACAACAGCGACGTTACCGCCATACGCTAACCCGCGGATTGCACCGTCCAACGCTTGATAGTTCGCACTTGTCTCGATTGCCACATCGATCCCAAGTCCGCCGGTCGCTTTCTTCAATTCCTCACCAACGTCAACGGTCGTTGGGTCGAGTGCGAGGTCTATCCCAATATTTTCAACAACTTTCCGTCGCTTGGCAATCGGGTCCACGGCAGCAACAAAGGACGCCCCAGCCATCTTCGCCATCTGCACGGTCATTTGCCCAATCGCACCAAGTCCAAAGACTGCAACCCTGTCCCCAAGACGCACCTGACCATCACGAATTCCAGCGAGGGCAAAGTGCGCCGGGTCGTAACAGACCGCTTCTTTCGACGTCATTCGGTCGTTCATACGTAGGACTCTGTCGACGCTCCACGTGTGTGTCTGCCGGAGATTACCATATCCGGCGACCCGATCGCCGATCGAGAATTCCTCGACACCCTCACCGATTTCGATAACCCGACCTACGCACATATTTCCCAACCCCATCGGAAATCTTGCCTCACGAAATCCGTGATAACCTGTCAACTCCGTTCCCCGTTTGGGTGCGCCAAATTCCACTTTGATGCGGATATGTCCCGCTAGAACGGGTCCCTCTTCGTAATCCTGCAAAACGGGCTGCTGCACTGCGATTGCGACTAATTCTTTCGGCATTTTGTTCTCCTTAGTTTGATCTGACTCCAGCCACCCCGTTGGGCTTTAAGTACCAGTTTCTGTTATTGTAACATTGCAGACAAATTAAATACCAGTGAATTGTGCATAGAGGATTCTGGCTTTGATAATAGGTTGGCATTCGGATCCTACAAGGTCGATTGTGAAAATTTCAAGGCTGCTGATGCCCCGTCTGCTCGATTGGATATTTCTATGTTGACGCTTCGCAGAAAATCTGCTAAACTGACAAATATGAACAATAGGTGCTTTACGCCGATCTGTTCGCGCTACCCGATCGCATAGACAGGAGAAATCATGATAAACACGCCAGATATTGAACGTCCTTCCAAAGAACTCATCGAAACGCTCTCCTCTATCAGCAGTGCTACCGCCGCCGGTGAACTTTGTCGCCTAGGCATACGTGACCCCCAAATTTTGGGACCTATCCCCCGCACCCCCGGAAAGTCAGTCGTTGGTCCAGCACTCACCCTACAATTTATGCCCAAACGCGAAGACATCTACGCAGTCGATGAATATAATGACCCCGAAAAACAGCTGCACCGTCACGCACTCTATCATACCCAACCCGGCGATATCATCGTGGTAGACGCAAGGGGTGACATGAGCAGCGGCGTTTTCGGCGAGATGATGTTGACCTTTTTTCAGGGCCGCGGTGGCATCGGTGCAATCGTAGACGGTTGCATCCGGGACTTCCCCTATGCCCAGACTTTAGGGTTGGGGTTGTGGCTGAAAGGGACAACCCCCAATTTTCATACGCAAACGAACATCTATCCCTTCGCGGTCAACGTTCCTATCGCCTGCGGCAACACCTTGGTCATGCCGGGGGATATCATTGTGGCTGACGATGATGGCACCGTCGTAGTTCCGATTAGGCTGGCACCAGAGTTATCCGAAAAAGCCACCGCCCATTCGGAATGGGAGGACTTCAGCCGTATGAAGCTAGCGGAGGGTGGGCATTTGCGCAAATACTATCCTCTCAACGATGAGGCACGAGCCGAGTACGAGGAGTGGCGCAAAGCCCAAGAAAAATAGAAGGGCAAAGTATTGGCTATCAATGTTCGACTTGAAGTCTCCGTTAATCACAAGATCCTTGCAACTGGGTACGATTGCCAAAGGATAATTTAAGGAGGGAAAATCGATGATGCTAACAACACAAGTCCCTCCCCAGATAGATGAATTTTGGACATCGAAACAACGCGCGGGACACTCGCTACATGAAGTTTCATACCGTGCGTGTTACAAACCTCAGTTGCCTGCGTTTTTTATCAAACGGTTCTGCAAAGTAGATGATGTTGTTTATGACCCGTTTATGGGACGTGGAACCACACTGATTGAGGCACAGCTTCATGGCTGCCATGCCTATGGAAACGATATAAACCCTTTGTCTCAGGTCCTAACAAAACCTCGACTCACACCGCCAACCTTATCACAGATTGAACAGCGATTACAAGAGATGGCCTTACCAACAAATGATGCAATAGATCCCGACCTATTGGTATTCTTTGAAAGAGGAACCCTTCAAGAGTTGTATGGCTGGCGGCAATACTTCCGGCAAAAGCAGGAAGATGACCAACTTGATAGAACTGACGCATGGCTACAGATGGTTGCGTGTAATCGTCTAACTGGGCATTCCAAAGGATTCTTTTCTGTTTACACCCTTCCACCCAACCAAGCGACCTCAGTACAAGCACAGCAAAAGATTAATCAGAAGCGAGGTCAAACCCCGGAGTATAGAGATACAAAACAGCTTATACTCAAGAAGTCCAAGCAATTACTTAGACATAGTATTCCAGATCACTTCTGGCGGGATGATGCACGCTTGTTTACTGAATCAGCGGATCAAACAACACAGATTCGGAACGATTCCGTTGATCTTGTTGTGACATCCCCACCGTTTCTTGATACAGTTAATTACATTCAGGATAATTGGCTGCGAATGTGGTTTTGTGACATAGAGATGGAAGCCAGCAAAATTTGGCAATTAAGACGTCTGGAAGATTGGATTTTTCAGATGAAAAAGGTGTTCGTTGAGTTACGGAGGATTCTTAAACCCCAAGGTCGGATCGCTTTTGAGGTGGGTGAAGTACGCGGTGGATCTGTATTGTTAGAAAACGCGGTTGTCGAGGCGGCATCAGAAGCGGAGTTGATAGCGGAAAGTATACTTATCAATACTCAACACTTTACAAAAACTGCAAACTGTTGGGGGGTGTCCAATAATAGCAAGGGCACAAATAGCAATCGGATCGTGATCCTGAAAAAGGAAACGCTTACTTAATTTCTCATCTACTCATTCGGAGAGTGAACGCT
>JAKZSX010000502.1:0-4477 GCA_047517405.1 Candidatus Poribacteria bacterium
TGGGTCAAGGAGAGCGCGAATGCGAAATATGGTCGGGGTGAGGCGAACTGTACCGCAGACCTGATCGAGGCAGCATGTCTGCTTGGTGCATCGGGCTATAGCTCCTATTTTGAAGATGCGGAACGGATGCTTCGCAACCACCTTCTTGCCTCTCAAATGAACAATCTGTCATGGGTGGTGGAAAATGAGGGAATGACAAATACTGAAAAGCATGCCTATGAAGGGCTCCAACGACGGGCGCGTGGTGCTTTTTGTTTCGGTGAGCCGAACGGCTTTCATTCCTATAACTCAGATTTGACCGGTGCCGCCCTACAAGGCATCGCAGCCGCTTGGGAACACATTATCACCTGCGAAGATAACAGCAATGTCCGCGTCAACCTGCTATTGTCCCGCGAACATGAGGCGGTCAGCGTTATCAGCGGCAACACCAATCTGGTGGTCGAAGCGAAACGTCCTATTGAGATGTTATCGATTCGCATTCCTCCTTGGTGCGAATCTCTCAGAGCAACCATTGATGGGATTGCAATACCGATAACTCGATATCACCTGAAGGTGGATCAAGTCCGTGAGGGTGCTCAGATTAAAATGACTTTTGATCGACCGCAGTTTCTGACGCAAGAACGCGCCGTGGGATATGAGAATCCCTATCGGATTCAGTGGTTGGGAAATATAGTGACTGCTATGGACGGTGCTGGAAAGCATACGGCATTGTACCCGGAATTGGAGCCGGTGGAATGAAGAGAAGTTAATAAATTGCCTTGACCTCGTTGCAATTTTGCGCTATTCTGTGCTCCGATGCCGGACGACACGATACCGGGTGGCACCTGCTTACTGTTTCCGATTGAGCACAACGTCGTCCGGCTGAGATGCCTTAATCGCGACTTACGCAATCTAAACGCTTGAACCCTTATATTAATGCCAAAAACTTCCCCATTTTCGCCGCGTAAACAACTCTATTTCCTCACAGTCGTCCACACCGTTATCGATTCTTACGCGACCCTCCTACCACACCTACTCCCCCTGCTGCTCAAAAAACTCGCGTCTCAAACCGCTGCGCGGAATAGCCTCGCAGGGATAATTATTTCGGTTTATAGCACTTTTAGCTCGCTGGGACAGATCTTTTTCGGTTGGGCATCAGATCGGTTACAGACGATCCATTTCGTGACTTTTGGCGTCGCGTTCACCGCTATTGCTCTGAGCCTATTGGGGGTTGCGCCTTCGCTTTTTTTGGTGCTCGTGCTGCTAGGGGTTGGTGGCTGCGGCGTTGCCGCCTTCCACCCGAAAGCCACCAGCCAAGCGGCGGCACTCGCCAGAGGGGAGAGAGGTTTTGCCATATCAATATTCTTGACGGGGGGAAACATCGGGCGCGGCCTTGGTCCCTTACTCATCATGTATCTGGTAGTGTACCGTTACGGGCTGGAGTCGATGCCGTGGTGCATGTCCGCCGGGGTACTCGTTGCGTTGCTTATCCCGAAAGTCTTGAAGACGCCGCCGCCGGCAGCGGTGAATGTATCATCTCAAGTGGTAGCAGCACCCACAAACCCAACCGAGAAAAGAAAGAATCTTTGGGAGGCAATTCGTCCCCACTGGCACCCCCTCCTTGTGCTATATCTGCTCTCCGTCCTACGAACAATAACAGGGATTGGGCTGGAAAATTTTCTCTCGTTGTACCTTGATGACCTTCAGTACTCCAACCTCGCACGGTCAGGGGTTATCGGACTGTTTATATTCGCCGGTTCGATGGGCATCATGGTAGGTGGATCGCTCTCCGATCGGATTAACTACTACGGTTTATTACTGTTTTCTTTCATCGCCTCCCCCCCACTTTTATACATCTCTCTGCATAGCACAGGGGGCACCTTTCTGATTCTTCTCTTTTTGGGAAATTTTGTCCTCTCCAGTTCAACTACGATTAATATCGTTCTCGCTCAACGATTGCTCCCTGAACACGAAAACATTGCTTCCAGTTTCATGATGGGTGCAGCATGGAGCATTGGCGGACTGTTGAGTATTCCGGTTGGGCTGCTCGGTGACCACTTTGGGCTAGCGAAGGTGTTGGACGGATTGGTAATGCTTCCATTAATCAGCGTTGTGCTAGTTCCCCTACTGAAACAGAAATGACAAAATCGCCTCACCGGCAGGACAAACGCAAGCCCTCTAAAGTGCTTCCTCATGCAACCCTTCGTTTCGTTTGTCTTCGGCAAAGGGGTCGACAGAGAATTTCAGTCACTCCCTCACTACGTCCTGTGATATATTGATCGGGAATTCCCATAAAATGATGCCAGATAAATCTAGCACTACCCTCCGTAATCGGCTTTATTTGTTGACATTCGCCCATGCTATTGTTGACGCCTACTCTACAACACTACCCCATATCTTACCACTCCTGTTCAGAAAACTGGTGTCGCAAACCACTTCTTGGAGTAGCCTCGCAGGGCTACTAATCGCTGTTTCTGGGATTTTCAATTCCTTTAGTCAGGTACTCTTCGGACAGCTTGCAGACCGAGGGCGGACAGCACCCTTCTTGATTCTCGGTGTTGCGATACCTTCAGTTTGTACCAGCTTAATGGGTGTTGTCCCATCACTTTTCCAGCTGATACTGTTACTGGTAATTGGAGGCATGGCTGTGGCAGCATTCCATCCGCCGGCAGCCGTTCAAGCAGCAGCATTAGCCAAGCGGGGGAGAGGATTCGGTGTATCACTGTTTATTACCGGGGGAAACGTAGGACAAGCGATTGGACCGTTCTGCATCATGCTCTTGCTGAACCGCTATGGCCTGGAGCAGTTGGTGTGGTGCATGATTCCAGGGCTTCTCGTTACGGCACTCGTCGCGAAGACCAACTACCCTTTATCAGCCAAGGAAGAGACCGTGACAACAACAACATTTTCGCACACCGAACCGAAGAAGGCAACACTCTGGATTGCCCTCCGCCCCGAATTACGCCCGCTCATCGTGTTATATCTAATCACGACTTTGAGAACCGTCACGACAGTTGGGGTGTTGAACTTCCTATCATTGCACCTCGATCAACAACATTTTTCAAATCTCGAACGTTCGGCAGTGCTTTCCCTCTTTGTATTCGCGGGTTCAATAGGCATCATCACCGGCGGTTCTATTTCAGATCGGATTAATCGTTACACCTTGTTACGCTTTTCATTGCTCGTTGCACCACCGATTTTATACGCCGCGTTGCATAGTAACGGCGTACTCTTTTTAATTCTGCTTCTTCTGGGAAATTTTACGCTTTCCACTTCAGTCACAGTCAATATCGTTTTGGCGCAACAACTGCTTCCTAAACATGAAAGTCTTGCTTCTAGCTTCGCAATGGGCGCGGCATGGGGAACCGCAGGAATATTGAACTATCCGGTCGGTATGATCGGCGATCAGGTTGGATTGCCGAAACTGCTAGATGGATTGGTGATGCTGCCGTTGGCGACCTCAGTTCTGACGCTGTTTTTGAAGCGAGAGGCAAAGTAGGGACAAAATGCAAGGGTATTTCTATTCAGCGGTAGAAGGCTCGGTTTCCAACATCTTTAAGCGCAAAGCTTCAGGAGATGGTAACCCTTTCAGAGGGATAGAGGGATATCCCTCCGGTTTTTTGCGTGTTGTGCGAGTTTATCCTCCGCACAACAGAACAATTATGTGATAAAATTTATGATGATCATGAGTTTGGATTTCCTCCCATCAATCACGAGTCAGCTGTTTTCAAAACCGCAAAACCTTATCAGGAGGACGAGATGAATTTGCCTGTCGAGAATTTGGAGGAGACAATCCCTTTTCATGAAACAATAATGGGATTTCAAACGATCTCTAGAAGCGATGCACCTTGCAAGTCAGCCGTTCTCGCAAGAGACCACATCCAGATTGGGCTGGCGGAGAATGGCAGTGATCCGACACAGGATGGATTTTTCTTTGAAGCCAATGATGTTGAGGCGACTTTCGATGAGTTGATGGCGAACGAACTAGAGCAAGATGACCCCGATTACCGGGTTGATACATACGGCGATACCTCCTTCCGTGTGTTCTTCGTGATAGTATCGGACAAACTTTGCTACTGTATCGGTCAGCGGCTATGACCTCTCTCTTTACATCAAGCGGCATCTTCATCACAGGTACAGACACCGAAATTGGCAAAACCGTCGTTGCGGCTGGGTTGGCGGCTGCGCTCAAAGCTGCTGGGGTCAACGTCGGTGTCATGAAGCCGATTGCAAGTGGTGGTATAGAACACAAAGGACGCATCGTTTCGGAGGACGCAATTTTCCTCAAAGGTGCCGCACAGGTGGACGACGATCTAAATTTGATCAACCCAATCTGCCTCCGACACCCGCTTGCGCCATCTGTGGCTGCAGAGATTGAAGGGGTATCAATCGACCTCCGACAAATAGACGAGGCTTTTTCTCAACTCTCTCAGAGACATGAATTCATCGTTGTGGAGGGAATCGGCGGGATTGCGGTGCCGATCTGTGAGGAGGTGCT
>JAKZSX010000503.1:0-2615 GCA_047517405.1 Candidatus Poribacteria bacterium
AAGGAGCTGCATCTTGAGCGGAATCCCCAATATCGCCGAGGGCATAAGCCGCGCTCGCACGAATTGACTCATTTTCATCCTGCAGCGCGTTTATCAATGCAGGCACCGCCGGCTCACCAATCGCGCTCAACGCATAGGTCGCGTGTCGGAAACTCTCCGTCTCTGATCCGGGACTACCTGTATCCTTCGATGCCTCCCGCCATGTCTCAATCAACCCCGGCACCGCCGGTGCGCCGATTGTACCCAGCCCGTACGCCGCATTGAGGCGAACCACCTCATCTTGATCCCCCAAAGCCGAAATCAACGCGGGGAGATCATTTCCAGCGAATCCCGTGTCTTCCGTTGCACCGTTCTGCTTCCCATAGAACCAATTCCAGAGACTTCGCCACATAACCTCATGTCCTCCCGACGATGTCTTTCCGTCAAGCGAACCCCACGTCGAGTCCGTGCTGTTCCAAGAAGGTGCCTTCGGTTCGTCGAGTCGAGTGAAGAGGAACTTCAGCATGTGACGCTTTTTATCGCTCTGATTCGGCATTGCTCGGTGCCAGAGATCATAATGCACCAGCGTCACTGTGCCAGCTTCACCACAGAGTGCCAATTCTGGCTGAGAATGCGCGCTTTCGTGTGTCTCATAATACTGTGTGCGCGGGAGCACCGCTGTCGGTCCCATATCCTCGGTGGTATCCTGGGGATAGTAAAACCCCATCATCCAACGGCACCGATGCCGCCGTATCTGTTCGTCCCCTTCATAGGAATCTTTATGAAAATTTTGTCCGGTACTCCCCGGCTGATTGAAGTGGCAATAGCGGTGTGAGTGCATGACATAATTCTGACCGAGCGTACTGGTCAAAGCACCGTGAACCGCCGGATGCGAAAAGACCTGTTGAATCTCAGGGATGAGAGGTAGCAGGTTATTCCCCCAATTCCCCTGACTCTCGAACATATCTTCGACCTGCTGAAAAATCGTTTGGTGGAAATTGGCAGGGAAGTCGGTCTGTATCTTAATGTAACCGTCAATGATGAAGCGGCGCATCTCTTCGTCGTTGAGGAGGTATTCTTGATTGTCCATCCGTTTTCCTTTCATGTTGAAAGTGCTATACTCTCAGAAAATTAGACAGATTGAACTCGGAAAATCGAAGTCTGAAGACCTTATTCTTCTATAAAGATGTGACTAATTTCGTAGAGATCTTGAGGCGACGCCGTACAAACTGTGATATGGAATCAATGCCCATATTGAGTAATACGGTGATGAGGATCAGCAAAACTACCTTATCGATTTGGTCATCGGAAATTGCGCTGTCGATGTAGAACCCCAGTGTGTAGATGCCAAGGATGCCGAGGATGGCCGACTCTCGCATCATCACCTCCCAGCGGTAAAATAGGAACGCGAGGAACTGTCCGTATACGCGTGGCAAGATTTCAAACAAGTACCGATCTATTCGCCGCTGAGGGGCATCTATCCGCAGTGGCACCAAATCGGCGTTGTTGCTGCACAAGAAACCAAGAATCGCTCCGTTATGCAGGAGAATCGCCCAGACAGCTGGGAGCATAGAGGGGCCCCAGAGCTGTACAAGGATATACGCGAGGATGTACTCCGGTGTGGTGCGGATAACAATCAATCCATAGTGCGAAATCCGGCTGGCGATCTTTCCTGAGAAATGCCGACACGCGAAGGGAAAACTGAGCAGCGCAAATACACCCGTCCCTACCAACACAACCTGCGTCAGCACCACTGTATTCCATATCCCTTCCCATGCCTCGTGGACAAAAATCTCGTTTACCCAGCTCAAGATCGGTTCCCAGGCAAACGAGATTTCGTGCGTACCGTCGAGGACACCAGCCCGGCGCATGGGCCACGGGAGGAGATCATAAGTGAAAAAGCGAACGATGTTTTCCCACGATACTGTGATCGTCCTTGAAAGCAACACAAACGACGCCACAACATAAAGTGGAACAAGGCGTGGCTTGAGCCAGTACTTGAGCGAGGCGATCAAGATATAGAACGCATAAAGCAGTGCCCAAGCCTCCGAATATATGCCTTCGCGAAATGCGGTTTCAAGGTGGAATCCGAGCGTCGGCAGTCCGATGAATCCGAGAATGGCACTGGAACGTAGGGCGCACTCGAAACGGTAGCTGGTATAGTGTTTGGCGTCGGCATAGATGATGGGAAGGATCCCGTAAACAAAGCGACTCAACCCTCCAGACGCTTTAGGAACGCCCTCCAGTGGGCGCCGATCTGACTCTTGAATAATCTCTGCGTACACCTTCGCAAAGATGCCAGCGTAGGGAATTGCGATGGCGAGCACACCGCAGATTGGGTTGAGTCCAACAATCGGGAGAAAGATGAAAGCCCAGAAAATCTCATGGATCGCACGGATAAAAGCGCAGAACAGCCTGACAGGGGTAAAACGGAAGGCGAAAGCCAGTCCGATGCCAAGCACGACACCGAAAAAAATACCACAGACGGCAAAAACCACCGTATTGAGCAGCGCAAGTTTCAAATTCCAGAGGGAGGTAACATCGGGGGTAATTACGCCCCAAGCCATTCGACTCAGCTCTGTCCAAGGGTGTAGCGTGGAGATTTCAAGGTCTGCCAACAAGAGGGCTATCAGGGC
>JAKZSX010000504.1:0-7198 GCA_047517405.1 Candidatus Poribacteria bacterium
CTGCTGATCGATGTTAATTACCTTGTCAAGGTATTCTAACCCACGAATCATTCGATATTTTCCCGCCCGCATCCGCGTTCGATTCAGGTTAGAAACGAGCACAGGATATAGCGTCTCCTCAATCAGCGAACTCTTTCCTGAACCGGAAACCCCTGTCACGCATGTCAGTGTTCCCAACGGAATTTTAACATCAATATTCTGTAGGTTATTGGTTCGGACACCCACCATCTCAAGCCCCTCCCCTTTGCCTTGGCGTCTTTGGGGAGGGACTTCGATCTTGAGTTTTCCTGTGAGATAGCTGCCTGTCAGCGAATTTTCGCTCTGCTGGATTTCAGTTGGCGACCCAGCGGCGACGATTTCACCGCCGAACTTTCCAGCGCGAGGACCAAAATCGAGAATGTGATCCGATGCCAACATGGTTTCTAAGTCATGTTCAACAACTAGGACACTATTTCCAAGGTCTCGAAGCCCTTTGAGTGCGTTCAAGAGCCGTTCTTGATCTCGCTGATGCAATCCGATACTCGGTTCATCAAGGATGTACGTTACTCCTGTAAGACCGCTGCCAAGTTGACTTGCTAGACGAATGCGCTGCATCTCCCCGCCTGAGAGACTTGGTGCGGGTCGATCTAGCGTCAGGTAGTGCAGCCCAATATCGACGAGGAATCGAAGTCGTTGTTGGATCTCTTTGAGCAGTACTCCACCGATCTCCATCTGATGGGCTGATAAATTGAGGAGATCAAAGAAGTTGGTGGTCCTTCCAATCGGCATCGCTGTTACTTCAGCAATGGTTTCTCCCCCCAAGGTCACACCTCTTGCCAAGGGTTGAATGCGCGTGCCCTCACACTCCTGACAAGTGTACAACCGATGTCCGATTGTCCCAATACCTTCACACGCCGGGCACTGACCGATAGAACTGTTGAATGAGAAGTGACGCGGTGTGAGTTCGGGAAAACTTAAACCGCACGGGACGCAAGCAAAATGCTCGCTGAAGAGATAGTGTGTGATTCCAGCTCCCTCGCTTCCCCGTTTCCCTTCATTTATTGCTCCCACTGCCACAGTTCCACCGCTCTGCTGCGTTGCGGTTTCGACAGCTTCTGTCAGACGGCCGCGTTCATCAGGTTCAAGGGCAAGGCGATCGACAACAATTTTGACGTCGTGTCGGATACTCTTTCCAATCCTCGGTGCTCGATCGATTGGGTGAACCTCTCCATCAATTTCGACGCGGGCATAGCCGTCACGCCGTAGACGATGGAAAGCATCGGGATAATCTTCATTAGGTCGCAGCACCAGGGGAGACAGGACATTAAGCCGTGTTCCAGCCGGCAATGCCATTATTTTGTCAACGATTTGCTGCACAGATTGGACACTGATTTCTGACCTACATTGCGTGCAGTGGGCGATTCCGACTCGCGCATAAAGCACACGCAGGTAGTCGTAAATTTCTGTAACTGTCCCGACCGTAGACCGCGGGTTCTTGCTCGGAGCTTTTTGTTCAATCGCTATTGCCGGCGAAAGCCCTTCAATCTTCTCGACCTTCGGTTTTTCTAATTGCCCTAAGAATTGTCGCGCATACGCTGAAAGGGATTCGATGTAGCGTCGTTGTCCTTCTGCATATATTGTGTCCAATGCCAGCGACGATTTCCCTGAACCACTCACACCGGTAAATGTGGTGAACTTCCGATGCGGAATATCTACATTGATGTTCTTCAAATTGTGTTCATGCGCCCCGTGCACGGAGATATATTTCTGCTCATTGGTGTTGGTCAATCCATAAGAGGCTGTTGATTCCTGTAGAAGGTGCGGCGTAGTGTGTATTGCATATTGGGTAGGATCAATCGGGGGTTCTTCCATTTTCCTCAGCTTTAATATCGGCTTCAGCGCTAGCCCGGTATACGACTCCTCAACCGCTGCCACTTGCTCTGGTGTCCCTGTTGCGACAACATAACCGCCCTCCTCACCCCCTTCGGGACCGAGGTCGATAAGATAATCCGCGGTCTTTACTACCTCCAAGTTGTGCTCAATGACGACAACAGTATTGCCCACATCAACGAGTCGGTGCAATACTTCTAGGAGTTTCTTTACATCGTCAAAGTGCAGCCCAGTTGTCGGCTCGTCGAGAATATAGAGGGTTTTGCCTGTGCTGCGCTTAGCAAGTTCTCGCGCCAGTTTAATCCGTTGCGCTTCGCCACCGGAGAGCGTCGGTGCTGGCTGCCCAAGCTTGATATAGTCCAAACCAACATCGTGTAGGGTTTGTAGGATCTTCGCAATTTTCGGAACGTTCGTAAAGTGTTCTAAAGCCTCTTGCACGTCCATGTTGAGCACATCAGAGATATTCGCGCCTCGGTATTCAACCTGTAGCGTTTCGTCATTATATCGTTTTCCTTGACAAATATTACACTTCACCCAAACATCGGCGATAAAGTGCATTTCGATTCGCTTTGAGCCGTTGCCTTCGCAGGCCTCGCATCGACCGCCTTTGACATTGAAACTGAAACGTCCCTGTTTGTAACCACGCAGTTTGGACTCAGTCATCTCGGCGTAAAGGGCACGGATTTGATCAAACACTTTGGTATACGTAGCAGGATTAGATCTCGGCGTCCGTCCAATGGGCGACTGATCAATATCGATGACTTTATCAATAACCTCTTCAATTGAAGACGCAGATGTGCATTGTGTATGATCGATTGGGGGTTCTCCTTCTGTAGCGATCGCCCGTATCAGATCATATTCTCCCGGCTGTGCATGTGCCTTCATGAGATCTCGGGCAAGCACCTCGTATAGAATATCGTTGACAAGCGAACTTTTACCAGAGCCGCTGACACCTGTGACACAGGTGAAAATGCCGGTCGGAATTCGCACATTAACGTTTTTGAGGTTATTGTGACGTGCCCCACAGATCTCAATCCACTGATTTCCAATTGGACGGCGTTCAGCAGGAACCTCGATTTGTTGTTCGCCACGGAGATATTGCGCTGTCAGGGAGGTTGAACTTTTGGCGACCTCTTGTGGCGTGCCGATTGCTGCAATTTCACCGCCTTTGATTCCGGGGCCCGGTCCAAAATCCACGATCATATCTCCTGCCCACATTGTATCTTCATCATGTTCGACAACGATTACAGTATTGCCCTGATCTCGGAGGTGCTTGAGCGTAGTGAGGAGGTGCTGGTTATCACGCGGGTGCAAGCCAATGCTCGGTTCGTCGAGGACGTAAACTACCCCTCGCAATCCTGCTCCGATCTGGCTGGCTAACCGAATCCGTTGTGACTCGCCGCCGGAAAGCGTTGGTGCGGTTCGATCCAAGGTGAGGTAGTGCAGCCCAACGTTCATCAAGAACCAGAGGCGCCCCCGTATCTCTTTGAGCAGATCAGTCGCAATAAACGCCTCACGCGCAGGCAGTTGGAGTTTTTCAAAGAAATTAAAACAATCCCCGACCGCCATTCCGACAACATCCAGGATGGATTTTTCGTCAATTATTACAGTTCTGACCTCTGGTCGGAGTCGCGTCCCGTTGCACTCTGGACACGTACCAGAAATCATGAATTTTCCATAGTATCGCTTCACAATCTCTGAGGTTGCTTGGAAATACTTCCGTTCTTCGGGTGGAATCGCGCCCTCAAACGTGGCGTGGTACTTATAACGGCGATTACTACGGGAACGATAGACGAAAAGGATTTTTTCCTTTCCAGTGCCATGAAGGATAGCGTGCTGGTGCGCATCACTCAACTGTTCCCACGGTATATCAAGACTGAAACCGAAATGTGCTGCCAAGCTCTCGGCTTGGTGTCGTGTCTGTAGCGTGTTTAGCCGCCCCCAAAAGACAATCGCTCCCTCTCGAATTGATTGCGTTGGGTCAGGGACAACCAAATTGGGGTCCATCGTCGTTAGCGTTCCGAGCCCTTTGCAGGTCGGACACATCCCCGCAGGACTGTTGAAGGAGAAATTTCGCGGGGCGGGGGGTTCATAGCTGATATTGCAGTGCACACAAGTGTAGTCCACCCCGAACAAGAGGTCGCCCGCATCTGGTTCTCCCTCAACAACATTCACAATGAGACGTCCCTCTCCCATACGTAGCGCGGTTTCAACGGCTTCTGCAACGCGGCTGCGGATATCGGGTTTGATAATGATTCGGTCAGCGACGATTTCAATGTTATGTCGTTGGTTGCGATCAAGTTGAATTTCAGCCGGGAGGTCATAGATCTGCCCGTCAATTCGAGCACGGACAAATCCTGCCTTGAGCGCGTCCTCAAGGTCGTCACGATATTCACCGCGGCGACCACTGACAATTGGTGCAAGGATTAAAATGCGAGTTTGCTGTGGTAGGTTGACGATTTGATCAATAATCGCCTCTGAGGTTTGGGCGCCTACCGGTGCACCGCATTTCAAGCAGTGCGGCGTGCCTACACGCGCAAACAGGACGCGCAGATAGTCATAGATTTCTGTAATCGTTGCGACCGTTGATCGGGGGTTGTTCCCGCCCGATTTCTGATCA
The DNA here is from genome assembly GCA_047517405.1 of Candidatus Poribacteria bacterium. Taxonomy (GTDB): domain Bacteria; phylum Poribacteria; class WGA-4E; order WGA-4E; family PCPOR2b; genus PCPOR2b. Next base: position 4,490 of record JAKZSX010000504.1, read on the forward strand.
ATCGAGATAGCTGGGGAGAGTCCACCGATGAAGTCGACATCGGGTTTCTCCAACTGTCCAAGGAATTGGCGGGCATAAGCGGAAAGGGATTCGATGTAGCGGCGTTGGCCTTCAGCGTAGACTGTATCGAATGCCAGCGATGATTTTCCGGAACCGCTGACACCGGTGAAGATGATGAGTTTGTCTTTGGGAAGTTTGAGATCAATGTTTCTGAGATTATGTTCGCGTGCGCCACGGATGTCGATAAATTCTTCCGGCATAAATTTTCCTTTGGCTGAAGGTCTTTCCGTAATTGCGAATGATTCCATTCATTTAGCGAGATTCTGTATTCTAAACATATTCTCAAATTGAATGATTAATGAGTTTCATTTTACCATAGATTTTAGGTGTCGACAACACCCTTTTTCACGGCGGTGGGAAGGACTAGTTGCGTTAGGTCAGCAGTCAATGCAATGAATCCGAGGACATACCTTCGTAACTTCACAGGCATTTAATATAGCACATATACGTTAAGTGGTCAATGAAAAGTTAATAAATAAAAAAGCCTTGTCTCAATTATGCGAGGCAAGGCTTTGTATTATGGCGTATCTCGGCAACCGCGTTACGCAAATTTTTGATTTCTTCAGCAAAAAAGAAACGAGATCTCAATCAACACGAAGGATCGCCACTAAGAAGGAGGTTAGTTGTTTTTCGCACTGTAGGTTCGGTGCTAGAAGTAAGATCGTCCAAGTGAGTTTCCGACTCCGAAGGCGTCGTAAGGGACACCAGAGGGCAAGGTACGGAATCCCCATGTATCCGTTGTGGCGTCATAGCCAACCCCAACTGAGGCAGCAGGCTCTGCAATCAGGTTAATCTGAAAAGTGAAGTCTTGTCGCACATTATCAAAGGGAGGTTCCCGCTTAATCCCGATACGATTCCATCTGATTGTCATATTCCAATTGTGTAGGTTTCGCCGTAGCGTTATACTTTGCGAGTAGAACTGTTTTTCGATCCAGTCATAATTAACCCTGAAGTTCAACTCAAGCAAATGGCTTGGACGAAATCGAAAACTGCCCGTGAGACTTCGAAAGGCACGTTGGGTTCTTTTCGTGAAGGCATTTCCGAACGTTATATTCCATTTGTCACGGCGGTAACTGACGTTGGATCGGAAACCAACCTGCTTGAATCGTTTTCCATCGAGGAGTGATTCATTCGGGTTATGTGTCGATGTAAACCTGATATTTAGGTTTCGGCTCGCCAGTGGAACTATTGTCATTCTGCTTTCAATCGGTACGTAGCGACGTTCAGCCAACGCCTCAAATTTCGTAAAATCTGCCGATATTCGGGTATTAAAATGGAGCACACGGAGCGCAGATCTGCTGCCACGTGTCTTAACTTCAATACTGGTATCGAAGTTATAGGAGAGGTTTTTCCTTTCAAAGAAGTAGACACTTGGACCAAAAGGATAAAGTTCGGGAGCATCTTCTCTGTCAACGGGTGGTGCAAAATCAAATGATACCCTTGAGTTAATTTGATGGCGCATTCGACGCGCTCCCGGAATGAAACTGATGTCGTAGATCCGAAACAAGAGATTGCTGGCAGCTAACCGCGTGCTATATATACTCCGGAAAATATTCTGGTTTCCTTCTCGGTCTTTGTCATGCCAGATGAGGTTCGTGTCGAAATCTAAGTCAAGGCGCAACTCTCGATTCGGGATTATTTGCAGCACCGACTGCTTACGAAGATCAAAGCCAAAATCCATGGTTTGTAAGTAGATGTCCTCTTCGTCTCGAAACCGTTCTCGGAAAAAGTTACCGAGGTTCACATCCAGATCAAAACTGACATCCTCAAATGTTGGAAAGGCAAACATCGAAAGGATTGGGAGATCGGTGTGTAATCGATCGGCAACTTTGGTCAGCCCCGAATTGATAGTTTTGAAAACAGGTAGCCGATTTAAGCGCATGCGTGAGAGCGAAAGTTCAAGTAAAGGTAACTTTTGCAAGTTTGTGGTTCCTTCACCGGTGAGGTCTAAGGTATGATTAACCTGTAACCTCCCCAAGAACTCCCCGATTGTCTTGTACGAGAATCTTAAGTTTCCCTCCTCATCTCTATCCTCAGCATCCAGCGCGGAATAGGAGGTCCCCCATGTGAGCACACCAAAAGAATTAACTGTAGACTCATTGATTCCAAACCCCTCCTCTTCAAAATCTCTTGCTCGCCACGCCACACGTCCCACAAAGCTCACAGGCCTTCGTCCTCTCGCTCGGTTGTCCCAAGGGGTGTAGAAAGTGTGTCGGTGCCCCCACCGCATATTCCATCGCCTCCCAGTTTTGAACGGCTTTCGGCGATCATAAGAAAACTCATCGTTGGTATAGAAGTAAAGGTCTCCCCTATAAGTACTCCTTTTATCAACCTTAATCAGACGATACCCTTTACGAGTATTAATTATCCCGGTATGATCGCCGCTATAAAGTCGCTGGGCTTGTGAGTAGATTGTGGTCGGCATCTCCCACTTTCCCCGGTAATCATATTGTTGGTAGATTTGCACCGTCTCCTGTTCTTCGGGCAGATCCGGTGTCTCATCGTCGCCGATTTCATCGGGATTCAAAGCACCTTGCGTATTATTTTTTTGAGTTTCTATATCGCTGTCTACCTCGCCTCTTTCCTCTTGCCGATTTATTTCCTCCTCATCTTGCCCTTCTGTTACCTCTTCCGGTTGTTGCATTTCAC
>JAKZSX010000505.1:0-5449 GCA_047517405.1 Candidatus Poribacteria bacterium
GATGATGCTGGTCGCATCGGGCATCCCTTCCTCAGGACTGATGCGCTACCTCATTCCACTCGCTGTCAGTCCGTACTACTTCGCAACCGCTGAAAACGAGTGGATCACGCTCTTCCATCAGCACCTTCCAGATTGGATGGTTGTGAAAGACCCAAAAGCGGTTTTCTATTTCTATGAGAAATTACCGGATGGAGATTCGATCCCGTGGCGTGCATGGTTAAAGCCGATTGTCGGATGGAGCACGTTTGTCCTCATCTTCTATTTCGTCACGATCTGCTGGACAGTCCTCCTCCGAAAACAGTGGGTAGAACACGAACGCTTCACTTTTCCAATCGTTCAATTACCACAGGAAATGTTTCAACCCCCCTCAGGGGGCGCGCTGCTGAATCGGTTCTTCAAATCGCCGCTGATGTGGTGCGGTTTTACGATACCCGTTATATTGCACGGCTTGAGAGGACTGCACTTGTACTTCCCAGCCGTTCCGAGTCTACCCCTCGATTTTCCGATTGCCCAATTCTTTACCGAAAAACCGCTATCCGCGCTGGGGTGGTGGCCCGCGGTGCATCTGTTTATCTATCCTTCGATCGTCGCTATCGTCTATCTGCTGACCCTTGAGATCTCGTTTAGTTTCTGGTTCTTCTTCCTACTCGGAAAGATGGAGACGGTGCTTATCTACGCAACAGGCTCGAAAGTGAATCAGTGGAACTTCCACCAAAATCAGCAGATGGGCGCGTTGCTCGTCTTCATCGGATTTATCCTCTTTATCGGCAAACGCCACTTCGGACGGGCATTCGCTACCATCTTTGGAATTCGGGGTTGGAAACCCCTCCCACCAAGCACTACCATCTTTGGAATTCGGGGTTGGAAACCCCTCCCACCAAGTGATGATACCAACGAACCGCTACCTTACGTTTGGGCGGCAGGTGGTTTAATCGTAGGGATTCTACTGCTTACCCTGATATGTAGCATGGCGGGGATGAGTGTGTGGGTGGCACTCGTTATGCTCGGGATTTTCCTCGGCATAACAACAGTAGGAACGTGGATGGTCGCGAACGGCGGTTTGCTGTTTATCATCTATTCCTTCCTGCCCGGCGAATTCCTGATTACGTTGTTCGGCAGTGCCAGAGTAAACGCGCCGAGTTGGACGTTGGTCGCATACGAACGGGTCTTGATGTTCGATATGCGGGAGATCCTCATGCCGGGGGTGATGAACAACTTCAAACTCGCAGAACCGCTGCGTCTCAAGCAGCGTCCGTTCCTGCTTGCCATGGGCATCGCACTCGTCTTGGCGATGGGTGTCTCCTACTACTCATCCTTAGACCTCGCCTACACGCACGGCGCGGTGAACTTGCAACACTGGACCTATATGATCTCCACGACCGTCCCATTTAACCGACTCACGAGCATTCTGCAGCACCCAACCGGAATCGAAGTAGAACGGCTCGGTTCGTTCATCTTCGGCGGTGCCACGATGTTCGGCATGCTCTGGATGCGACATCATTATCTCTGGTGGAAACTACATCCAATCGGCTCTCTACTGATGACGAGTTACGCAACCTACTGTTTCTGGGGTTCATTCTTCATCGGTTGGTTTCTCAAGTATACTGTTTTGAAGTTCGGTGGCGTTGCCCTCTACCGCAAACTCCGTCCTTTTGTGTTAGGCATTGTGTTAGGCGAGTGCTTCATCGGCGGCATCTGGATCGTCGTTGGGCTCATAACCGGCATCGGCTATCGTCTATTGCCCGGCTGATTAGGGCACCCATCTCCCTATCCTTCCGGCAACGCATACACACCCCGCCGAACTCTCACAATCTCACCCGTGTCCACAAGCCGCCTAAGTTCATTTTTTACCGCCGTTGGATACCCCTCAACAGCCGCAACCAGTTCTACTGTCTTTTTCTCGCCATCAGCAAGAGCAGAGAGGATCTGCTTGCGGAGCGGCACACGTAGCGGTGCCCCGCCCCTAAGCTTCTGTAACACACGGTTCGCTTGTCTCGCGGAGCATCCCAAAATTCGCTCTACCTCTTCTCTACTGGACTCAGCAGTTAACCTCTCACGTTCTGCTTCAAAACGCTGGCGTGTTTCTATTACCTCAGGGAGCCTATCCAACCCACCGGCGATCTCAAAATCTTCCCAATCAAAAAGGAGTGTTTCAGGTCTATCAGTGATGTCAGGCAGTTCCAAACTTGAGATTAATACAACCGTCTTGCCCGTCAGACGGTTCAACCCCGCACGACCTACTGCCTCCGTAAGTAAACCAACGATATGCTGCTCACAAACACTCTGGACTCTTTCGTCTTTACAGCGGGACTCTGGATCGCCTTCATAACAGAGCGGCTCTTCATCATTTCCAAACAAGATTTGTGATCGCAACCAAAAAATACCCGGCGCCCAATACGGTGTACCAACTAACCATACGACTTGTGCCTCTTCAAAATCTGCCTCGAATCTACTCATCTCTTTGAAATCTGTTACGAAGTAGACGTTATCCTTTTCTGCGATATCCTTTAAATGTCTCATAAGACTCTGGTAAGTGATAATTGCATGCTTAATGCTCGGGTCCCTCTCAATCTCCGTACGGATACCCAAAAAAAGACATTGCCCCGTTTTAGACAGTCTAATGGTATTCCAATGGCTATCGTAATCTAAAAGTGTGGATAGTGGATAGTTACTTGTGCGAATCTGAAAAACCCGGTTTCCGACGAGCCACGCGGCAGGTTTCACGTGGAGAACTTCGATTTTCTCATCTGAGAACACCCGACGGAAGTGTTGCTCAGAGAAACTTGAAGACATTACCAAAAGGCGTTTGACACTCGGATGCAGTATCGGTGGCACCCAGAACTGTAGCACTTCACCGTTCCATCCTATTGGAGCGTTGACATCTTGCTTGTAATATGCAAAGAAACGCTTTAACTGATGCCAAAACGTCCATTCTGGATCCTGATAAACCGTCGGAAATGCTTGAATCTTCGCTACAGCACCTACATCTAAGATGCCTAACTCGATAGCCTTCGTCATCTGCATCGGGATTTTCATGTCCTCGTTGAGCAGAAAAAAATTGAGTTGAAAAAAAGGCAGGCCTTTTACTGTGAGTCTGTCTACAGCATCATCGTCTAAAGGAATGTACGCAGCGGCACCACCTTCAAATTGGATAATGAAGTGTGCCAATTCCTTTCCAGTTTCCGGATCAACAACCGCCTGCTCTACCGCTCTGCCTAACACGTTCACTTGGCACATCTGTCCAATAATTGTTTCTTCCTGCTGTTGAAACAGTTGTACCGTGGCACGAATCTGTTTGACAACACTGCAACCGGTTTTGTCTCTGGTTTCAAGGGCATTCAGCAGGGCTTTCGCTAAATTCCCTAAGGCATTCCCGTGCCAACTTTCGCTCCACTCCTCTAACACCTTTTTTGATATGTTGCACTCAAAAAACAATTCGTTCGGTTGTGTTTCGTCTATAATACAAAGTCGATCTGTGTTATCAACCTGCTCAAGAATTTCTTCCAGCAATCTTGCGTATTGTGGATTAAAAAACAGTTGAGGGGTATCCAATATCTGTCCCTTCGCGTTTTGTAGTACTGCGGGTTGTGATAAATACCCCTGCTGCTGGCACGTCGCATAGACGGGGCACTGCGGGCAGATACTTTCACGTGGATTCCCTCCTTTCTTCTCAAGAGTGTCGCACCGTTCAGGATCCTCACAGACATTTCCGTGTTGAAAAGGGGTTGCCATCCGCACATGGATAGGAATCTCCTTCACTTGTTTCCAACGGTACATCCGAGATTTCCAGCGTGCGACCGATGGCATCTCTCGTTTTTGAAAGCGTTGTTCTGCTTTTTCTGCTAATCTGGTGTTTCGGACATTTAAGCAGATTGCACCACCGTTAAGAACATAGGATTCCGCTTCATAATTTTTCCCTGCACCGGTTTCGGCGATAAGTCCGAGAATATGCGTGTCCCAATCAAAAACGTTCCTTATCTGATTCACATTCTTTTCAAATGTCTCATAAACCTTTGTTGTCTGTTCCTGCGCACGCAGTATAGGAGAAGGGCGTTTTATCCCCAACGGACTGATTTTCCCTTCCCGCACTGCGAGCGTTTTATCAGATATAGGTAATGCACTACCCGGTGTCGATGACAGAATACCCGTATCGTCCCAGACATCTGTTATTGGCGTTGCTTCTGTGGGCAGCCCAGTATTCGGCGTAAATGCCCATATCCATACGGTACCATCATGTTCCCATAGCGACACGTGTTCGCCATCGGCTCGATTCCAGTAGTGAAAACGGTCGTCTTGCCGGACATAATAAAAACCACGTTTCACAAATGCCTCTTTTGCGAGATCAAGATTATGTGAACCAAGAGAGTGAGGGGCAAATGTGATGACTTGGCGAGCAAGTTCGGTCGGTTGACTTCTTGGGGAGGCAGGTTCGTGAAGCACCGCACGGAGGGTGTTGATATGTGCAAAGAGGACCTCTGCGGTAATGATAGGTGGATCTAAGAGATTTCCCAGCACAATCTCGTGCCGCGCATCCCAATAACTGTATCCATTTTCACCAAGGATTTCCAGGTACACGTCTCGTTGGTGTGTATTCTCCGCAGTTGGTGTCTCCTTATAAATATATAACTTCGCTTCTTCTATATTTGAATGTAGGTAATTCGGAATTCTGCAAGAAAAGCGCAATCCACCGGACTTTGACATAGTAAGCAGCGGGTTCACAACAGCATTAGTGAGTGCGTTGATACAGGCAGAAACGGCATCTGGTGCCCCACACATAGCTTCATATTTAAAATCAAGATCATGCCATCGCGCACCGTCGTATTCGGAGGGAATGCCGGTAAAGATTTGGATTCCCCACGATGCATTCCATCGTTCCATTTTCCAGTCTGTCATCCTTTGGCGTTTCGAGAATAACTCATCTCCAAAACGCCTTAGACCTTGCTCCTTCTCAGGCGTGCGTCCTATCGGCATAAAGGAGATTCCTGCCTGCTCAAGGTCGTTGAGCAGCACAGGATACTTGTGCGCACAATAGACTGTATACTGATGAGGATAACCCTTGTTGTACATCCAATGCGTTGCCGCCGATCTACGCGGCTGAAGCGGCTTTTGGTGTCGTTGGTGACAACGTTCAATAATATCTTTCAAGGAATTCATCATCGGTCTGCTCCGTCTAACTAAATTAGGTGGGTTCTTCTATCTCTTGTTTTAGCAGATTAAGGTATGGGGACCTAATCCGAAAAAATGGTATCTGTGAGATGATCTCTCAAAAACTGTTAAAACCGAATCAGATTTTAATTTGTTTTGTATTAAGTTTTGCAAGTGTCATGCCAATGCGATAATAAAACACAATATTTGGGTCAAAACTGTTAGTGTCCGGGCAGTATTTCCACTATCATTCGTCTGAAACGTAGGTACCAATACCTTCGCCAAATTATCCGGGCTTGAGTTG
>JAKZSX010000506.1:0-2940 GCA_047517405.1 Candidatus Poribacteria bacterium
GCGCTTGAGAAGGCGGTGAAGCGGCTCGGTTTTGAATTCCCGATTGCCTTGGATATGGATTGGAGCAGATTGAGACGTTATTGGTTGGCGAACAGCAGACACCGATGGACTTCAGTCAGCTTTCTTATTGATAAGCGGGGAAAGATTCGCTATATCCACCCGGGCGGTGAGTATTACAAAGGAGAGGACGAAACACAGACGGAAGCCCAACGGGATTATGACGAATTGAAAGGGTTGATTGAAAAACTGATTGCGGAACCTTCTCAATCCAAAACTGAGTCGTCGGATTAGTGTGCACCATCAGATGGAGATAGACCTTCCGTCGACGGTTTATCCTGTGACGGTGGAAATTGTCAACTTGCAACGGGTAGAGGTATAGCGCACGGTTTACTCATCCAGCGAAAGTCGGTATACCCCCTCCGCTTCTGTGCCGGCGTAAAGCGTTGTTCCATCAAATGCCAGCGAAGTAATATACGCCGAGGGCACATACATCGGCTGCATCGAAGCGACTAGCTCCCATGAATCTGATCCGTGCGTCAGGCGGACGATCTCAAGATCGTCGGTCCCATAAAGTGTTGTGCCATCAACAAGCTGTATGTCGACAACGCCACTGGACAATCCGGCGACGATTGACGTCCATGTCTCGCCGCCATCTGTCGATCGAAAAACGCCATCGTAGGTGCTGTCGGCATAAATCGTCCCGCCGACAAAGGCCAGATCGTAGCCACCTTCTCGGAAACCCCGTTTCGATTGCAACTCCCAATTCGGCAGGCACTGGCTCACATCCGTCCATGTATCGCCCTCGTCAACCGAGCGGAAGAGTTTTCCATCTCCTGCGCCAACGTAGACGGTTCTGCCTGATACAGCCAACGTTCCCCATTGCAGATCCTTCAGTCCGAGGTCTGTCCACAGGTCCTCCCCGGCTTTCCACCGATAGAGCCGCTCCCCTTGACTCATTTGCGCGATGACGTAGAAGGTCTCTCCAGCTTCCACCAACCGATCAACGGTATATATCCTCTCCTTAGCCGATTGCATTTTCGTCTGAATTGGCATCCACCTATTTCCGTCGTCTGATAGGCGCAAAACGGCCGAAGTTGAAAACGTCGCCTGATCTACTCCGTCCACTACCACGTAAAGGTTCTCTCCTGTGATCGTTAAGACTGCCCCATGGGTCGACCTCAATCCGCGATGGATGGGCACCCACGAATTCCCGCCATCTACGGACTTAACGATGCTAATGCCCGTTGAGGCGTAGAGGGTGTTTTTGAAAAACACGAGGTTCTTGACCCACGTATTGATGATGCCGGTGTTGGTTTGAGTCCACGATTCCCCGCCATCCGTCGAGCGGAAAACCCCATCGGTGGTGCCGACGTAAAGCGTCTTCTCAGATAAGATTGCTATTGAGAGGATGGTTTGATTAATCAAGCTAGTGTTAAACATCGTCCATGAGTTACCGGCATCGACTGAACGAAACACCCGACCATCGGCCGAACCTGAACCGATGTAGAAGACCGTGTTTCCCAGCACCGCCAATTCGCCATCGAAATGCTGCATCACTTTGGGCTTGATTGATTTCCACCGATCGCCCATATCCATTGAGCGGAAAAGGTCACCATCGGCTGTTGCTGCGTAGATAATTTTGCCAGAGACCACAAACTTTGTAATATCTGACTCGACGGCGAATCTTGTCCACGGATCCTCGGGGGTGAGTTTTGTCCATGAATTCTCGCCGGCTTTGAGCCGGAAAACGTGACGCCGCATTTTTGCAAAAAGTGTCGTTCCACTTGCAAACAAGCCGAGCATATCTCTACCAGTCAAGCCGCTATCAATTTGTGTCCACGACTTGCCGTTATTATTAGAAAAGAAAACACTCTCTTCCGTACGTCGTCCAATGTAAAGCGTGTCGCCAATAATTGCGACTCCCGAAATACCCATCTCGTCCTGAAAGTGAGTCAGCTGCTGCCACGAATCGCCGCCGTTGGTCGAGTAGAAAAGGTCGCCGTTCGTGCCGGCGTAGAGGGTATTTCCCTCCTGCGTTAGCACGAGGATGTTAGGAAGTATCTTGTCCTGATAGACCCGCAAGCCTTCGCTGGCGGGCACCCATGTGTCGCCGCCATCCGTTGAGCGGAAAATGCCACCTTCTTGTGTACCGGCGAAAAGCGTTTCTTCCGGCGTCGCGTGAAGGGCTGTAATCGTTCCCCCGTAGGGCCCGTTGGTCTGCGTCCAGCCAATGTTATCCGATTCTATATCGTTCCGTGAATCCGACGTAGCCTCCCAAACCGAACCATCTTCCCGATTTCCATTTCCCGACTTTCCTCCACTCATCCCTCCTGCTCGATTGACCTGCGAGAACTCCACTACTGGCATTTCAATTATCGGCGCATCAACGATTTCAACTGTCGTCGCCGATTCGGGCGCGTTAAAACTGTATGGCAACTGAAATGTTGCGGTCTGTCTAATCCCCAAGCCGATAAGCAACGCGATGACAGTTAGCGAGGTTGCAGCAATCCACGGCGCAAGTGGTTTGCTTGTTGGTGCAGAATTGGGTGAGCCGTTGGGGATTCGACGCATAATCTCTTGCGTCACAGTTGATGGAAGTTGGAAGCCTCCCAAGGTTTCTTCAGTCATTGTCAATTCCTCCTTTAAGCGAATTCGGGCGCGATAGAGTCGGTCTCTGATGGCACCGCATGACGTACCGATGAACTGTCCAATCTCCTCACAGGTCATCCCCGCCATGTAGTAAAGCGTCAAGACGGTTCGCTCACTTTCGGGGAGATTTTCGAGCGCACTATGAACTTTCTCACGGACACGTGCATCGGCATACTTTGTCCATGATTGCGCGCTCATCTCCCCCTTGACGCTATCGAATGACTCTGTTTGTAGGCGATTTTGTCGAAACCAAGAGATGCAGCACCGCGCGGCAATCACGTAGAGCCAGCC
>JAKZSX010000507.1:0-4526 GCA_047517405.1 Candidatus Poribacteria bacterium
TTCGGGACGATTCTCGCATTGATGGGTCCCTACCTCCAGATTATGGGAACGCAGATCTACACTCGACATCCCAGCGATGACCCTTTACTGGGTTTCCATACGGATGCTGGACCCTCACTACAACAGATTCACCCGCACCCCCAAAGCCTCCCGCTGCAATTCAAGGTTCAGTTTTTCCTGACCGATGTATCAAAGCTGGACAGCGCAAATTTCATGTTGGTGCCGGGCAGTCACCGTGAGCCTTTTCCAGAACACCCGAAACCCGGATTTATTCCAGAGGGAGCAATCCAAGTGCTTGCCGAACCCGGCGATGCCGTTATCTTTCCGTGGGCGCAGTGGCACTCGGTCGGACCGAATAAAACCGATCGGATTCGGAAAAGTGTCACCTTCCGTTACGGCCAGATGTGGAGCCGTCCCTACGACTACGAAACGCTTCCGCCGCATGTACTAGAGCGAATGACACCTCGCCGGAAACGCTTATTCGGATACATGGGCGAGGATTATCACCCGACCGATTACTTCAAACCGCATGATCAACTGGAGATTATTCTCGGTGATGAGTGGGAACTGTAGGCGTGAAATGTAAAAAATGATACGGGGAAGAGGAAGGAAGCCTATTGGATTTTCCGCTTTGAGAAAGGACAAAAAATGGTTGATTTACAGGGCAAGGCCGCTTTAATCACCGGCTCATCGCGCGGGATTGGGCGTGGGTGTGCCATTGAGATGGCGACGTGTGGTGCCGATATCGTGATTAACTACCGAACCCATCCCGATGAAGCGGAAGAGGTCGCTGAAATTGTCCGAGGGCTTGGACGTAGTGCTATTACTGTTGGTGCTGACATTGCCGATCGAGACGCTGTCGAGGCGATGGTGCAGCAGGCGATCGATCGGTTTGGAAATATAGACATCCTCGTAAATAATGCGGCGATGAGCGTTCGCAAGCCATTTCTGGAGATTCCCGTTGCTGATGTGTCCCGGACGATTGATGTTTGCATGTGGGGAGTGTTTCATTGCAGTCAGGTCGCTGCACGTCACATGGTGGAGCGCGGCGAAGGTGGGAAAATCTTGATTATCAGCTCCGTCCACGCCTTTATTCCGTTTGGAGGTTCTGTTGCCTATAATACCGCCAAGGCGGGCATCAACCACATGGGATACACAATGGCGACAGAACTCACCGAGCATCGTATTAATGTCAACGTCATTGAGCCGGGTTGGACCGACACACCGGGTGAGCGGAACTTTGCAACGGAGGAAGAACTGAGAGAGGGTGGCAAAAAACTGCCGTGGGGCAGACTGGGAACGATTGAGGACATCGGAAAAGCAGCAGCGTTTCTCTGCTCCGATGCGGCAGATTATATTACCGGTGCCTGTTTGCGGGTAGATGGAGGCTTCTGGCTGCCGAGGTAATGAGCGTACTGGAACAGCGAATTCAGTCCAGAGGAATCGGTTCCCTGTGGGGGGATCCCGCGCTGTTTAGTTTCCTTGTGGAGCTACTTTAGCTGGAGAGACGCAGCATAGATTCGCGGCGCAGGTAAAGAAATAAGCAGCTGCACATTGAATTTTTCTCTTGACTTTCTCGTGCAATCGTTGTAACATTGAGATTAGATTGGAACTTCTGTAATAATTCTAAAGAGAGAATAAACGCTATCTGAGAGTTAATAAAAAACGATGAAGCCAAGTCTGCGTCATCTATAATCTTTGTTGGGGTGCGCTCCGATTTGACCCGGAGCACTGAGAATATACCCTTTGGACCTGATCTGGATAATACCAGCGTAGGGAAATATGAGTTTCAGAGTAGAGAGCAGCGTTCGTTGTTCCTGACTCGTATTGTCGAGCCGTTTTCCTTATGCAGGAAAGCGGTTTTTTTTCGATCGACGTTTGCTTAACGCATAGGAGGTTGAGACGATGGCTACTGAAAAATCAAATGAATTTTTTCCAAATAGTAAAAGAGTTTATGTTTCTGGCAGCCAGAACGAAGATATGCGCGTGCCTTTCCGCGAAATTTCGCTCCATCCCACGCAGTCATTTAACGGTGAAATGGAAACCAATGAACCGCTGCGTGTTTATGACACAAGCGGACCGTGGGGAGATGATGTACAATCATGTGATAGCGAGCAGGGACTAACCCCGTTGCGAACGGATTGGATTCAAGCGCGCGGCGATACTGAAGAATATGAGGGGCGCGATGTCCAACCACAAGATAACGGTTATCTGACCCGCGGTCACGAACAGTACGCCAGCCGGCATGAAAAACAGAAAGGTCGTTTGGAATACTTTCCGGGGCTAGGAAAAAAACCGATTCGCGCAAAGGCAGGCGGATGTGTCACCCAGATGCACTATGCCAGACGAGGGATTGTTACATCAGAGATGGAGTTTATCGCCATCCGTGAGAATTTGGGAAGGGCTGAAGCGTATGAGGCACTCATGGGTGAGTCTGCCCCCCGGAATCACTTGAACCATCAACACCCCGGCGAATCTTTCGGTGCCTTTATTCCCGATTTCATTACGCCTGAATTCGTTCGGGACGAGGTCGCACGCGGACGTGCAATCATCCCAGCGAATATCAACCACCCTGAAAGCGAACCGATGATTATCGGTCGAAACTTCCTTGTGAAGATCAACGCAAATATCGGCAACTCCGCAGTCGCTTCCTCGATTGAGGAAGAGGTGGAAAAGATGCGGTGGGCAACGAAATGGGGTGCCGATACCGTCATGGATTTATCAACGGGGAAAAATATCCATGAAACTCGTGAGTGGATCCTACGTAATTCCGCGGTTCCGATTGGCACAGTCCCGATTTACCAAGCCCTTGAAAAAGTGGGGGGCAAGGCGGAAGAGTTGACATGGGAGATTTATCGGGATACCCTAATCGAACAAGCCGAGCAAGGCGTCGATTACTTTACCATTCATGCCGGTGTGCGCCTGCCATACATTCCGCTCACAGCAAACCGCTCCTGCGGCATTGTATCGCGTGGCGGAAGCATCATGGCGAAATGGTGCCTCTCGCATCATCAAGAGAGCTTCCTCTACACCAATTTCCGCGAGATCTGCAACATCATGAAGGCCTACGATGTTTCCTTCTCGCTCGGCGATGGGTTACGTCCCGGTGCCCTTTCGGACGCAAACGATGCCGCTCAAATTGCTGAATTGGAAACGTTGGGTGAGCTCACGAAGATCGCTTGGGAATTAGACTGTCAGGTAATGATTGAGGGTCCCGGGCACGTACCGATGCAGCTGATTAAAGAGAATATGGATCTGGAGCTCAAACACTGTTACGATGCACCATTCTACACCCTTGGTCCATTAACAACCGATATAGCCCCCGGCTACGACCACATCACCAGCGCGATCGGCGCAGCGATGATTGGTTGGTTCGGGTGCGCGATGCTCTGTTACGTTACGCCGAAAGAGCATCTAGGACTGCCGAATAAAAAGGATGTTAAAGATGGTGTCATCGCCTACAAGATTGCCGCGCACGCTGCGGATCTCGCCAAGGGGCATCCCGGTGCCCAAGAGCGCGATAACTTCGTCTCAAAAGCGCGTTTTGAGTTTCGATGGGAAGATCAGTTCAATTTGAGTCTCGATCCAGAAACCGCTCGTGAATTTCACGATGAAACTCTGCCGCAAGAGGGCGCGAAAAAAGCACACTTCTGTTCGATGTGCGGTCCGCATTTCTGCTCCATGAAGATTACGGAAGATGTCCGTCAGTATGCGCGAGAAAAGGGTGTCACTGAGGAGCAAGCACTCGAACTCGGGATGGCTGAAAAGAGCGATGAATTCAAAGAGGCGGGTTCAGAGGTATACTCCTCCGCCGCGGATTAAACAAACCAAAAGGGACAAACAATTGTTTGCCCGCACTCGTCGAAAAGCCGTTTTCCTCCGCGTAACATAGGAAAACGGCTTTTTTCGTTGTTTTAGCTTAGGATTTATGTACTTTGGTGATTGCAGCCTGTGACAGCTTATCAGGGATCGCATTACGTTTCACGTTTCACGCAAGGAGACACAATCATGTCCAAAACCTATCGTGCAGGACTTGTCGGATGCGGCGGCATGGGCCGCCACCATCTCCGCGTCCTCAATGACTTACCCGAATTTGAGCTCGTCGCGCTCTGCGATATTTTCCCGGAGGCCGTCAATCGATCGGGGGACGAATATGGCGTCGAAGCGCGTTACCTCGATTTTGATCAGATGTACGACGAAGCGAATTTAGACCTCGTCACGGTTGCTACGCAAACGCGAGGTCATCATCCACCGGTGGTTGCGGCGTTACGACAGGGAATCCCCGTTTTGTGCGAGAAACCGATTGCCATTGATCTCGTTGAAGCAGATGACATGGTCGCCGCCGCAGAAGCATCCGGCGCAAAGTTCGCCATTCATCAACAGAACCACGTCAACCCCGGGATTCGCAAAGCGCAGGCGATGGTGAAAGACGGCATCATCGGAGATGTTGTCTTAGTGCGAGGGAGAAACAAAGCCGGGCGCAAAAGTGGGAACGAGTTCATGGAGATGGGAACGCACGTCGCGGA
>JAKZSX010000508.1:0-5868 GCA_047517405.1 Candidatus Poribacteria bacterium
CTCGGAAACCGTTGACAGATCATTGAGGCAGCAGGTGCATTAGCGCATTTAGCCCCAGAGGGGCGACATGTGTTCGCGTGATACGTGATGCGTGATACGTGGAGGAAATTTAACGCAAAGACGCGAAGAGGCGAAGACGCAGAGAAAAGCAGAATTGAACCCGTAGGGGTTGGGTTCCCCAACCCGTCGGGCGAGGTAACCCCGCCCCTACGATTCAGAGACGCATCACACCCGTAGGTTGGGCATCTTGCCCGACCCTAAGCCCCAGAGGGGCGACATGTTTATAGACGGGCGACAGGTGCTCTTTGTCTGAACCGCGGATCACACGGATAAAGCGGAAAATGGGAACGTTGAACCCGTAGGGGTTGGGTTCCCCAACCCGTTAGGCGAGGAAACCTCGCCCATACGATTGGCTACTTATCGGCAATTACGGACACACCTCACAAGAATCTAGCAACTTAGGTTAGAATACTATGTGCAAGATGAGGCAGAGCGGATGACTGAAGAACAAAAAAAAATTATGAACTCGCTGATGGCTGAATTACAACGGGGTGAGTTGACGCCAACCCAACTCTGTCGAGGTATCACGGATCTAATAGGGCAAACCAGGGACAGACCGCAGGATATCCTCTACCTGCAAGCCAGAAATACGTCGCCCGAATCGCAGGTGGTGGGTATGATGCGGATCGAAGGTGGAACGCGGGTCGCCTGTCCCTCTGACCCGGAGGACTGGCCCTACCAGACGGTATTAGACGCCGTAAAAGACGGTTGGCGGATTATTTCATTCCCCAATCTGTCTCTACTCGCTGTGGATGAAAAAGAGGTATATGGTCTCGGTTTTGAATTTATTTTGGAACGAGAGGGATAAGCCATGCAGACACCGGAACGGGAAACCTACGATTGTGAACCGACATTGACGGATAGTCAGGTGCTGGAGTTTTGCAAGACCGGCTACCTGATGTTTGAGGGTGTGGTGCCTGATGAGATTAACCGCAAGACGATGGAATACTGCGATCAGTACCCCGTCCCGGAACCCCAAGGCATCTTACACAAAGACTGGTTTGTCGAGCATGTGATTGCCAACTCAACTGTCGCCGGTGTCCTACGCTCGCTTCTCGGTGCCGATTTTCATCTACCGATTAAGATGGCGAATCATCGAGTGCACTGTCCGATGACGGCAGAAAAGGAGGCGCAGGAGTTTCCAGTGATGGGTGGCGTTTGGCACGTGGACGGCAACTACCGCTATACACCGGAATTGAACTTTTTGCAGGTGTTCTACTATCCTCAAGATACGCCCCTCGAAATGGGCCCCACGCAGATTGTGCCGGGCTCGCATCTGATACGCAACAAAGGCAAGTTTATGTTCCATCTGGATGGCATCCGCGGCGCGATACCGACGGCCGCACCCGCCGGCTCGATTTTCATTACCGTTTACCACATCTGGCATCGCCGCGGACCATCAACCGCTTCAGGCATCCGTAACCTGCTCAAGTACTTCTATTGGCGCACGACCCCGCCAAAACGGGACTGGATCATTGAGCCGGAGTTTGATTTTGCCGCAGCCAATTACGCCGGGGGTCCGACCGGAGACTACGGCTATGTCGAGTTGTTCCGCGATGTAATTAAGGTGGCAGAAATGTTCCTATGGCTCTGTGGTCGCCACGAATCGTTTCAGAATCTGGGTGGGCAGAGCTGGCCGCTGACTGCTGACCAGAATGACACACCCTACGGCTTTCCCGCTGGGTTGCCTCGCCCCGGATCCACCGATGTGTGAAAGGTAGATACGGCTTTTATCACCAAAACAGGGGTCGAGAACACCTCCAATTCCGGTTTGTAGATTGGACTTCCTTGCTCGACACTGGCATCTCGATTTGGGAAAATCGACCTATCTGCTTTCACACCTGAAACCACTATGGCTATTGCCCAAGAGATTCAGTATAACCAAAAACCGAATGCGAGCGTGACGTTTCGAGCGGTCATTCTCGGATTGGCGTTGATTCCGGTCAATAGCTACTGTATAATGGCGAACCATCTCAAGTATTGGAGCACACTGCCGACCACCATCTCCCTGATTTATAATGTGATTATCACCTTGATGGTGCTGATCCCTGTCAACTTCCTGATTAAACGTTTCCTGCCACGCTTCGCGCTCACCCAAGGGGAGTTTTTGACCATCTACGTGATGCTCTCTGTCTCCTCGGCAATCGCGGGACACGATATGATGCAGACGGTGGTGCCGACGATCCCCGACGCGTTCTGGTTTGCCACCCCCGAAAATGAGTGGAAGGAACTGTTCTGGAGACATCTGCCCCCATGGCTCATAATGGACCATTTGTCGAGTCTGACGGGCTTTTATGAGGGGGATAGCACATTTCACGTAGGGATGCATTTCCGGAGTTGGCTGCGTCCAATCCTTTGGTGGACGGTGTTTCTGACGGTGCTCATCTGGGTGATGATCTGCCTGAATATACTGCTTCGCAGGCAGTGGATTGAACGGGAACGGTTGGCGTATCCTATCGTTCAGGTGCCGCTGGAAATCACGCGGACTGATGGACGACTGTTTAAATCCAAGATGATGTGGCTCGGATTTGCCATCTCCGGAGGAATCGACCTAATCAATGGGATACACGCATTGGTGCCCTCGTTTCTTGAGATTCCCATTCGTCACGCTGAGATTGGTCAATTCTTTACCGAAAAGCCGTGGAGCGCTGTCGGTTGGGTGCCAGTCTATATCCTCTCATTCGCAGTAGGCTTGGCGTTTTTGATGCCGTTAGAGATGTCCTTTTCCGTCTGGTTCTTCTACCTGTTCTGGAAGCTGGAATATGTGTTGGGCGAAGCACTTGGACTCAAGAGTATGCGGAACTTCCCTTATCGTGGGGCGCAGGTGATGGGCGGTTATCTGGCAATTGGCTGCTTTGCCCTGATCGGCGGGCGCCGCTACTTTATCAATCTCTTGAAGAACCTGTTTCGGAATACGCCCGGCGAGGAGCAGGAGCCGATGCGGTATCGGTGGGCGGTTCTCGGTTTAATCGGGGGAATAGTTTTTCTGCTCGCTTTCTCATATAAAGGCGGGATGGCACTCTGGACAGCGGGGGTTTACTTTCTGATCTACTACCTGCTGTCGATAAGTATCGCTAGGGTGCGTGCCGAGGTGGGTCCGCCGACGAACGAGGTCAGTGCCACGCCGCACCAGTTTCTTACCGATGTATTTGGCAGCCGACGGTTGTCTCCTGGCACCCTGACCATGACCCGGCTCTATATGACGTTTAATCGGGGTTCCCGGGCACACCTGATGCCGCACACGCTGGAGGGGTTCAAGGTAGCGGACGCTGCGGATATGAATTCGAGCCGCTTGGTTTGGGCGATGCTCTTGGCAACGGTGGTGGGGGTTCTCGCTGCGTTCTGGGGATATCTGGTTGTCGGATATGACATCGGCACGGTGAGTGATCTCGGGATCGGTGGTTATAACGCGCTACAAGGCTGGCTTTACCACCCGCTGGGCACGGACTTTTCCGCTGTCGCTTTCATGGGGGTAGGTTTCCTCTTTACCGGGTTCCTCTGGTGGTTACGGACGCGGTTTCCGTTTTGGCCCTTCCACCCGGCAGGTTATCTCATCGGCAGTAGTGGCTGGACGGTCGGGTGGCTTTGGTTCTCGATCTTCGTAAGTTGGGCGATAAAAGCAATCTTGTTGAAGGTTGGAGGCATCCGCCTTTATCGCAAGGTGTTTCCGCTGTTTTTGGGCATTCTGCTGGGCGAATTTATCATCGGAGGTGCTTGGGTCTTAATTCGGCTGTTTTGGGATATTGGGGTGTATTCGTTTTATCGGTGATTTTCGTGAAACGCAATAAAAACACCGCAGAGAAAGGGAAGGGAGAGGACACGAGGTTGAACCCGTAGCGGTTGGGTCCCCCAACCCGTCGGGCGAGGAAACCTCGCCCCTACGATGGATGCCGTGTCTTGAATTTTGGTGCGCTGGTGCATTTAGCCCCAGCGGGGCGGAATGTTTATAGCACGCGGCATGCACCAAATAACCAAAGCCCCAGAGGGGCGACATGTGGAAGGAAAATTGGGCAACCACAAGGGTTGCCCCTACGGATAACGCACAACAAATGTTGTAGGGAACAACAATCATTGTTCCTTACGGTGGGGTTCGTAAAGCGGCAACCGCACGGAATCCCCTGCAAACGGATACTCTTTTATGACTGAACAACCGATTCGCAAGCAAACCTCAAATACCGGATTAACGTTTCGCGCTGTCGTGCTTGCGTTGGCACTGATGCCGGTCAACACCTATTTCATAATCACAAACGAAGTTAAATATATCGGCACGCTGGCGACAACGATGTCGCTGATCTACAACGTGATTATCAGCCTCACCGTGTTAATTATCATAAACACACTGATAAAGCGTTTCTTTCCACGTTTTGCCCTGCAACAAGGGGAGCTGATGACCGTCTACATAATGCTCTCACTCTCCTCAGCGATTGCCGGCCACGACGTGATGCAAACCGTCGTGCCAACTCTCTCGCACGGTTTTTGGTTCGCCACCCCTGAAAATGAGTGGAAGACAATCTTCTGGAGACACCTACCCCCTTGGTTGATAGTGAGAGACCCGTTAAGTCTGCTGGATTTCTATGCAGGTGAGAGTACGCCCTACACAAGAACACATCTCCAACCGTGGCTACGCCCAATCCTGTGGTGGACAGTCCTTTTAACCGTCCTGATCTGGGTGATGATCTGCATGGACGCCATCTTGCGTCGGCAGTGGATTCTCCGAGAACGGTTGGCGTATCCGATCGTTCAGCTGCCGTTGGAGATGACCCGTTCCGACGGTGCTCTCTTCAAGTCTAAAATGATGTGGCTCGGATTCGCCGTCGCAGGCGGAATCGACTTAATCAACGGTCTGCACGTCCTGTTCCCCGCGTTCCCGGAGATCCCTGTGCGCAGAGCGGAGATTGGTCAGTTCTTTACCGAAAAGCCGTGGAATGCGATGGGCTGGACACCGCTCTATACGCTGCCCTTTGGACTTGGCTTGGGGTTCCTGATGCCGTTAGAGATGTCCTTTTCGCTGTGGTTCTTCTTCCTCTTCTGGAAGGCAGAGCGCATCTTGGGACGTGCGCTGGGGCTTTCCAGCTTACCGGGCTTCCCGTATGAGGGACCACAAAGTATCGGTGCTTTTTTCGCCATCGCCTGTTTTGCCCTCTATGGCGGACGACGCTACTTTATTTCCGTTTTCAAGAACCTGTTGCAGGACCAGCCCGGCGAAGAGAATGAACCGATGAAGTATCGGTGGGCAGTATTGGGGTTGACGGGCGGGATAATCTTTCTGTTGGCATTTTCGTATTACGGCGGGATGGCACTCTGGATGGCGGGGCTCTACTTTTTCACCTACTACCTTTTGGCAATTGCTGTGGGTCGTATCCGCGCGGAGGTGGGTCCGCCAACGAATGAGATGTTCCTCGTCAACCCCCGTCTTTTCATCACAGATGCAATCGGCACCCGTCGGATTCCACCGGGGAGTTTGACCATGATGGGATTTTATTATACGTTCAATCGCGGCTATCGCGCCCATCCGATGCCGCACATACTCGAAGGGTTCAAAATAGCGGATGCGGCGCAGATGGCGCATCGCCGGTTAATCGGCGTGATGCTTTTGGCAGTCGTGGCGGGTATCCTCACGACTTTCTGGGCGTACCTCACGCTCGCCTATAGCACCGGGGGTGACAATATCAATATCAGTCTGGGACATGGGGCGTATGCCAACATGAAAAACTGGCTCTACAATCCGACGGAGACCAATGTGCCCGCGGTGCTTTTTATGGCGGTAGGATTTCTCTTTACCGGATTTCTCTGGGCGATCCGCGCGCG
>JAKZSX010000509.1:0-5060 GCA_047517405.1 Candidatus Poribacteria bacterium
TTTTTCGCCGGGATGACGATTCGGAAAGGTTTTCCGAAAAAGACCCAGTGGAGCGAAGCCGAAACCGCGGCTTTCGACAAGTACCGCCCGGATTTGGAGACGCTTATGCCTTCAGAGATCAGGTTTATCATACAACCGGAGTTGGGGTATGTCGATACAAACCCCGATGAAGCTGTTGTCGTAAAAGCTCTCGAAAAGATCTTGAGGGGCGGTCACTTGAGCTACGATGAAACGCGCCGGATGGGGAAAGCTATTCTTAATGGAGATGTGAAAGGCGCACTGAAGGGGGCAGCCCTCATCGGTCAGCGCATGAATCTTGAGAGCTACGATGAGGTGCGCGGGTATTTAGATGCAACCTTTGGTCCAGAGGAGGTGCGCGAGGTTTCCGTTGAGTCACTCACGCATTTCGGTCAACCGTTCGATGGTGCGACACGTTACTTCAGACCAACACTGTTTATCGCAGCCGTGCGAGCGGCGTTGGGTGAACGGTCAGTGCTGCACGGCGTTGATGAGATGCCGCCGAAAAATGGGATCACGGAGGAGAAGATTTTGCAGGCGATTGGTGCCCGCGCGGATCTCTCCCTCGATGAAGCAGCGAGTCTAATCGAAGATCCAGCGGTTGGGTTCACTTATGTGAGTCAGCGAGAATATGCACCCGGTGCCTACGACGTTCGAGAGCTACGGGTGCATATTAAAAAGCGTCCGCCTTGGGCAGCGACGGAGAAAGCGCAGCAACTGTTCGCCGCTTCCGGCGCGAACTACATGGTTATTGGGTACTACCATCCCGGCTATGAAACGCCGTTGCTGCAGTTGATATGGGAACGGGGATTTCGTGCAGGACTTGTGGTCAAGGGCGAGGAGGGAACAAGCCATTACGCCTTGCGTTTGGGGAATCCCTCAACGGACGAGCGACAAGCGATAAACTATTCGCAGGGGTTTCGGCGTGTCGGTGGGCGGCGTGAGGATTTTTCGCTAGACATTGACCCATCGGAGTTCGGATTCAATTACGAGAAAAACCCTCGTATCGAAACGATAAGTCCTGAAGCCTTTGCATCAGCAGGAATGGAAGCGTTATCCGGTCAGAAAGGGCAGATATATGACCGGCTGGTGCTCAATACGGCGATGACCGATTACTTGTTAGGCATCTGCTCGGATCCGCACGAAGCTATCGAACGAACGAAGGAAGCGATTGATAGTGGGCGTGCCCTGACGCATCTGGAAACGTATATTGCGAAAAGTCACCTTTGAAGCCGATGCCGGTGCGGATTGTCTATACCTCCACAACCCAAGACGTGCGTTCCGGATTGACACCGTGGTGCTCTGCCCAATCTACCAAGGCTTGAGGTGGTGTATCAACGTTCCCGTACGCACCTAGAAGCTGTTTGTCAATATCGTTGTCCGCTCGTGCTATTACCTGTTCATCCGGCGGATCAAGGTTAACATCGACCTTCATCCATCGATAGGCGTAGCCGTAGATTAGCACCTTTGAGGTGGAATTGCTCAGGTTGGGTGCCGCGGTATGGAAGTCCGATTCTCAAAAAAGATAGCATCACCAGCGCGTAAACACGAATCGACGACTGTCGGCGGATCGGGTTCGCCCTTACGAATTGCCAACGGCTCAGCATTCTGATGGCTCCCACGTGCCAACAACGTCATACCGGAGTTAGGCTCAAGAAAGTCTGTCAGGCAGTAGCAGACCTTTATTCCGACTCGCGGCAAGCCTTTGTGCCCGAGATCTTCCGCAATACCGATGTCGCGGTGCCATCCGCGGTCGGGCGGTGTTGTTTCAGGAGGTTGGGGCTTCTTATAAATAAGGGAAGTCGTGTGGAGATGGATATTGGAGCTGAGCAGCTGGACGACCCGAGAAACGGTAGTCGAGTTAGAGACGAGCGGATCGAAGGCTGATTCCTGCACGACCCCGTCGCGGCGTTGCAGATAGACACTTTCCGGATCAGCCATAAATGGTGCCATCAATCGGTCCCCTGCTTCGGTCAGACGGGTAACGGTCTCGGCATCAATCGCTTGCGGAATAATAAGAAAACCATCCGTATCAAAGTCCCGACGTTGCGCCTCAGTCAGTTGAAAGAAATCCATTGAGTTACAATCCTCCTATAGTCATAATGTGCACACCGAATTTCGTACCTCGCTATAAGCACAGGATTTTTCCAATGTTATCACTCTGTCCCCGACCTGTCAAGCGCATTTGAAGGGTTCCGTTGAGTAGATGACTAGAAACTTTTGCGAATCTCTATGGACCTCATGAAAATCTTGACTTTTCTGTTAATCTTTGCTATGCTAGTGTTTAATATGATTTGATTGGTGTGAAGTTCCTTCTGAGACCGTGCAGACCAACGTCTGCCTTACGTTAATCAGTGTTTGTTTCAGCGAGCTCTGAGACGGTATTTATACCCCTAACAATGAGGAAAGAGGTAGTGATGCGAAAACGTATTCTGCTTACCACTTCCGTATTTGCTATCTTAATCCCGCTATCCACTTGGATTGGCTGTGCCGCTTCAAAAGGTGGCAGTAATATGATGGAGGAAGAAGAACAGGTTGTTGTGATAACAACGGATAAAGGGGAAATTGTTGTTGAATTGTATTCGGACGCAGCACCTGTTACAGTTAACAACTTTAAGAAACTAACTAAGAAAAAGTTCTACGACTGGCTAACATTTCATCGTAGGATGGACCAACCGGGCCTGAATATCATTCAGGGAGGCGACCCGGAAGGGGATGGAACGGGTGGTCCCGGATATACCATTATTGATGAGCATTCTAATCCGAACCAGGTTCCTCATCAGCGAGGGACAATTGCCATGGCACATACAGGCGAGCCCAACTCGGCAGGAAGTCAATTTTATATATGTCTAAAAGCGCAACCGCATTTAGACGGTCAGTACACAATGTTTGGTCAAGTTATTCAGGGTATGGAAGTTGTTGATCTGTTGAGGGTCGGCGACGAAATGAAAAAAGTTCGATTGGAGGCAAAGTCAAAATATGTTATCCCAGAACAGGAACCGACGAAGCTATATTGAACGTTTCACCGTGATGTTCCTCGCAGCACTGTTTACCGTATACCTTGTCAGCTGTTCGCAGGAACAGAAGGGCCCACCAAAACCGAAAGCGCGCCCAACAGCATCGGCTGAAACGATACAAACAGTCAAATCAAAATTAGACATCCACAACGTTATAGCTGTCATTGAGACAGACAAAGGGGCAATTGAGGTCGAGTTTTTTGCGGACGTTGCGCCCAAAACCGTAGAAAACTTTCTAAAGAATGCACGATTGGAATATTATAATCATGGGAAATTCCATCGCGTTGAGCCCGGAAAACTGATTCAAGCCGGGTCGCGTTTTCCCATTGAGGACACGATAGCGATTGAGACAAGTGAACGCGCACCGGTGAGAGGAATCCTCGCTATGGCAAAGGAAGAGGGAGCGACTGTCGCAGATGCCACCCAATTCTTCATCTGCCTCGACACGATTATTTTAGACAGCGACTACACCCTGTTTGGGCAGGTTACGAAAGGGTTGGATGTGATCGACAGCATCGCGGTGGGCGACGAGATCTTGACCATCAAGATTCGTGAAAAAAGTTAAAAGTAAGCGAGGGTGCAAATGGGCAATGAGGACAGGGCATCGGCTGTCTTTCTTGCTCATTTGCATTTTTACAGATTTGCTCATTTCTTCCTGAAACCCATGTTGATTAAAAGAAAGGATTTTTTATGGCATTAACCATTATCCATACAGCCCGTCCGAGTCCGGTCTGGCAAGAGACTTATGTTCGCGTTAAAAAAGGACAACGCATGGTCATTGATGCACAAGGCGCATGGTCGCCTGACACACAGAATCGCATCTGCTGGTGTGGTGCCGATGGCATCGCTAATCTACCCGCTGAAGAGGGTTTCCTGATGCCCGGTGCCAACGTCGGCGCATTAATCGCAAAAATTGATGATATGGTGTTTGCGGTTGGGTCACGGTACGACAACGCCGCACCGGCTGAAGGCGTAATCTTTCTCGCCATGAATGAAAATCCGGAACACAACAATCAAGCCGGATCACTGCCTGCACAAATCATTATCTTCGACGAATAAGCAATATTCACTATCGCTAACCCAAGTTGCTATTATCAAATCTGCTCGGCTCCGACTTCGCCGAGAGTCTAAGACCCCGGTAAGATCGGGATCCAAAGCGACTTGGATAGACATATCCAAGCCATACTCGCAGATGTGCAGTGGATTTGGCAATCCACTGCGAGCGGTGATTGATGCAATTTATGGTAGATTTTAGAATTACTTAGACCCTCCCAATGCACAGCCAACCCCCTAAATCCCCCTTATCAGGGGGACTTTGGAAACTTCGTGAAGGTCGGAGTTATTGTAGATGTCCACTTATTTCTCTAATTCACCATAGTTCTCATTCTCCCGGTTTGTAACATTTCCTATAAGGGGCAACTTGCGTTATAATAGAGTAGTGATAAGGAGGTGCGCAGATGGCAGAAGCATCAAAGGAATCGACTGCGGACAGCTCCCAATCCACCGGCCAAGAACGAGCCAAATTGCCGCCCATTGATTTTTCTGCCTTCATTGCAGAACTTGGGACGACGGCACTTGCCTACCTCGGTGGGTTTCAAAATCCGGAGACAAAGGAGGTCTTGGTCGATCTCGAAATGGCAAAACGGACAATCGACACAATCGATCTCCTTAAAGAGAAGACAAAGGGCAACTTAACTTCGCCCGAAAGCAATCTGTTGGATAATACCTTGTACAACCTCCGGATGACCTATATACGGATAGCGAACAATTCTCCGCCTCCCCCAACGCCAGAAACCTCAGAATCGACAACCGAAACACCATCGGAAGAGACGAAGTCGGAAAGCGAATAGAAGGAGGGGGAGAATGGATATCAGTTGGAAACGGAAGGCTGCACAGACTGAAACCGTTCGCTCCCCTGCTGTCGCTGGCAGTTTCTATCCGGATTCGCCGCAGGCCTTGTCTGCTCAGGCGGGAAAATTCATTGATGATGCGGCGTTGAAAGAAACCAACGGCGAACTCATCGGG
>JAKZSX010000510.1:0-7664 GCA_047517405.1 Candidatus Poribacteria bacterium
AGCAGATTCTGCTCTGGTTTGGCGGCGGAGTACATCCAGCGCATCACATCCACACCCATCATCTCGGCGGCATCATCAAACCAGATGGCATTGCCCCAAGATTTGTGCATTGCGCGTCCATCTTCCGCAAACAGCGTCGCATAACTGAAATTGTGCTTAAACGGGGAGCGCCGTTCCATCACTGTGCTCATTGCAATAAGCGAATAGAACCAATTACGAAATTGTCCCGGAAAGCTCTCGCTAATCAAATCGGCGGGAAACCATTGATTCCAGTAATCACGGTCGGTGCGGTACTGCATCGTGCTGAAGCTGACAATACCGGCGTCTAACCAAGGATTCCCAACGTCCAAGATACGCGAAACAGAGGCACCGCAACTTGGGCACGCGATCTTCACCGCATCAATCCAGGGGCGGTGTGGCGTATGCCCCTCGAACTCCTCCCATCCTTCGACAGCAAGCTCCTTCAATTCCTCCAAACTCCCGACGATATGAAAATGGCTGCATTCATCACATTCATAGATTGGGAGTGCCAGTCCCCAGTAGCGTTTCTTAGAGATCATCCAATCGCGCATATTGCGCAGCCAGTCGAGTTCGCGGGCAAGTCCGAACGCGGGATACCAGTTGGTTTCATTGAGGACAACCTCCATCATCTGGTAGCGTAGGCTCTGTTCCTTCTCTTCTTGCGTCACCTGCTCATACGGTTTATCCAGCTGCTCGCCCATTGAGATGAACCATTCGTCCACAAGACGGAAGACCAGTTCCTCTTCGCAGCGCCAACAGACCGGGTAGCGATGGGTATAGTCTTCAAGGCGATGGACAATCCCCTTCTGCTTCAGGTTTTCAAAGATGTCCTCCGTAACCGTGTGGACCTGGCGACCTGTCAACCAGTCAAATCCATCGAGATAGATCCCCTCCGCTCCCAGCGGCGCGATGATGGGCAGATCCTGTTCCTTACTCAATTCAAAGTCTTCTGCACCGCAGCCCGGTGCGGTGTGGACGATTCCTGTTCCTTCCGCTTCACCAACTTCGTCCCACAGGATGACGAGGTGTTGTTCGACTGCTCCAGAGGTATGTTGGGCTGGCAGTTCATCGAAGGGACCATCATAGGCCCAGCCTTCCAATTCGCCGCCCGATTTCTCCGCAACAATCTGATAATCCCCCCGAATGGCGTTCTCTAAGGCTCCCTTGCTCAACCAGAAACGATGCTCCCCTTGCTCCACTAAAACGTAAGTCAAGTCTGGATGCACCGCTGCTGCAACATTACTGGTCAACGTCCACGGCGTCGTCGTCCAGACTAGCAGGCTCTCGCCGGGCCGGTTACGCAGCGGGAACCGGAGAAAGATGCTGGTATGCGTCAGTTCTCGGTATCCGTCGGTGACGATCTCGTGTTGACTGATGCCGGTATCACACCGCGAACACCACGGCATGACATCGGTGCCTTTATAGATCCAACCGCGATCGAAACATTTCTTCAGCATCGTCCAGATGGTGTAGTTGTTCTCATTGGAAAACGTGAAGTAAGATCCCCCTAACTCCGGCAATCCGAGTCTCCCCACGAGTTGTTCAACTGTATCTGTAACGGGACCATTCGGTCCCTTCACAGTGAGGGTCTGTGAGGGATCTTGCGCCATTTTCTGCTCTAGTTCTCGTAAGAGATCTGGATCGTTCCAGTCCATCCAGTAGCCGAGCCGTATCGATTGCTCTGTTTGCGTTGCTGCATGACGGAGCACCTGCCGCTTGCAGGCGTTGACAAATTCATCTAATCCATAGGCTTCAATATCTTTTTTGGCTTTGAAACCCATGTCGCGTTCGACATTGACCTCAATCCAGAGTCCTTGGCAATCAAACCCGTTCTGGTATCGCGTCTGATAGCCTTGCATGGCTTTGAATCGCTGAAAAAGATCTTTGTACGTCCGCCCCCACGCGTGGTGGACACCCATTGGGTTATTGGCGGTAATGGGGCCGTCAATGAAACTCCAGCGAGGTCCCTCCTGCCGCAGCGCCTTGAGTTTGTGAAAAACGTCGCTGTCGCGCCAGAAGCCTAAAATTTGATGCTCTTGGGCAATAAAGTCTACTGTATTCGGTACATCCTTGAACATGTTTTTCTCCTATGTGTAACGTGTATAAATTTCCTTACAAACAAAAACGCCCACCATCGAAATTGTTTTCGATGATGGGCGTTTGTATTTTTATGACTGCTGTATGCGAGTTTACATCGTTTGCATCAGCCCACCATCGCCTTTCAGTCCCCTTTTCATTGGGTCAATGATTGAAATAGTTTCACGTATTGATATAGTGGCTGATGGTGAGTATGACATTTTCAGTCCCCTTTTCATCGGGTCAATGATTGAAATAGTTTCATGTATTGATATAGTGGCTGATGGTGAGTATAACGATAGTATGGTAACAGACGTTTGAAGGGATGTCAAGATTTTTTTGTCTTTTGTTTACGCTTGCAATGGCACCCCAATTTTGATATAATGCCGAATGGGGCTGATTATAATTTCACCACCTTACGAGACCGATTACGCAAATCACAAGTGAACATACTCAGGAGAACAGGGATGAAAAAAGCAGTCATACTCGGAGAACGCCAAGCAGGACTTGCTGAAGTTCCAGATCCGCAGCCCAAAGAGGATTGGGTCGTCGTCAAAGTGCATGCGGCACCGATGTGTACCGAATACAAGGGCTATGTATCAGGAGGCAGATCGGAATTCCTCGGACACGAAGCAGCGGGGGAGGTCGTGGCGGTGGCACAGCCGGGGAAGGTCAAAGAGGGAGATCGGGTCGTCGTGATGCCGCAGTACCCGTGCGGCGAATGCCACCTGTGCATTGACGGTGACTACATTCACTGCGAAAATGCTTACGATTTTGCAGCCTTCACCGGTGCCCTTGAAGGACGGGCGACGATGGCACAATATCTCCTGAAACCTGCTTGGATTCTACCAAAAATTCCGGAGGGCGTGTCCTATGAACATGCCGGTCTAGCCTGCTGTGCACTAGGTCCCTCATTTGGTGCATTCCAGACAATGGGCTTGAGTGCTTATGATACCGTGCTGATTACTGGCATCGGTCCAGTTGGGTTTGGTGCTGTTGTTAACGCACGTTTTCGCGGCGCACGGGTCATTGCTGTGGAGTCCGTACCGTGGCGTGTTGAGCGGGTGAAGCAGATGGGTGCCGCGGAAGTCCTCGATCCAAGCGATCCGGAGATCGTTCAGAAAATTAAAGATTTGACGGATGGGATTGGTGTGGATTGCGCATTGGACTGCTCAGGGACCGTTCAAGCGGAGCGGCTCTGTATTGATGCAGCACGGCGCAAAGGAAAGGTCGCTTATGTCGGAGAATGCGGACAAGATTTGCCGATCCGCGTCAGTCCAGACATGATTCGCAAGGGACTTACCATCATCGGCAATTGGCACTACAACCTCAGCGATTTTCCGGGCATCATGAAAGTCATCCAAGAATCGTCGCTGCTTAATCTGCTTATCAGCCACGTTATCCCGATGACCGAAATCCAGAGGGCTTTTGAGATTTCGTCATCTCATCAGAATAGTAAGATGATCCTGAAACCGTGGGAGTGAAACGTGATGCGTGAAACCTGAAAACAACTGTTGAACCGTACAGGAACACCGATCGTTGTTCCCTACAGATTATGTGTCAATGTTTGCTTGCAGATAATCGACGGTGTGTTGACTAAACGTCTCAAAATCGGTAACGCACTTTTGTAGGAACTGATAGATTAGCTCATCGTCTACTGTCATATAACGATGCACAATCACGTTTCTTAGCCCCGACATACCAGCGAGCCCCTGTGCAAAATCTTGAGGCAGAACGCCGTGTCTACCAAGTCCGAGTATTGCAGATCTACTGTCGGACGGCTGTTCCAAATCATCGCCGATAAGCAGATGATTAGCAATGTCGATCACACACTGAATTGCCGTTTGCAGCGCGTAACGAATCATGGATTGATAATTGCGATCTGCTATCACCTCGTCATGACTCAACTGCTGATAGGCGCGAAGATCTTCGGTATATTCCGAAAGCGTTTGTAACAGGGCTTGGACAGCTTGTGGGTCGATCATACTGAATCGGACTCGTTTCGGGGATGTTGGGATTTGGCTCGCTGTCTTTTGAGGTAGTATTGCCATTGAAGGTCACGCAAAGGTTGGGTATCGACATAACGATTGAACGTGTCAACATAGAATGAGACATATTGCTGATGTGGGTCATAGATGACAACGCCGTGACGCACGACTTGAAAAGCCAGCAGCGGTGAGGCGTTGTTCAGCAGTGCAACATCGATTGCGTCCCGTTGGAAAATGCCAATGAGCTCGGTATTGAGGTCTACCACCCGTTGACCGTATTCCGCTTGGGGAATCTGATCGGATAGCAGAACGGCGATGTCGATATCAGATTCACGGTTTGTGCTGCCTTTCGCCTCCGATCCAAAGAGGTAGGCAAGGACAACATCGCATCCATCAAAGAGAGATGTCAACTGTGGCTTGTATTGGTTAATATTCACAAGGTTATTCCTTGAGTGAAACGTGATGCGTGAAACGTGAAAAAATTGGTTCACGGGTTCATTAGTACATTGGTTCATGAATGAACGCTTGAACGATGTGGAAACGACATCCTCACCAACTCGCACCAAAGGCTATAAAGAATATAATAACACATCCGATAGCAAACTGACAAATGAACAACCTTCCGAAAGTTATTTTCACATTTCACGCATCACGTTCGCAGGTACAAATTCATGAAACTCACGACCTTAGCAACATGCAACCTCACCCAATGGGCACTCGATTTTGAGGGGAATTTGGGGCGGATTGTCGAGTCGATTCAGATAGCCAAGGAAAACGGAGCGCGCTATCGGCTTGGTCCTGAACTTGAGATACCGGGCTACGGCTGCGAAGACCATTTCTTGGAGGGAGATACCTTTCTCCACTCGTGGGAGTGCCTGGCTGAAATCCTCAAGGGCGATCTGACGACCGATATTTTGTGCGATATCGGGATGCCGGTCATGCACAAGAATGTGCGATATAACTGTCGGATCTTCGCGCTAAATGGAAAAATTCTCTTCATCCGTCCCAAGCTAATTCTGGCTGCCGACGGAAACTATCGGGAAACCCGGTGGTTTGCGGCGTGGCAACGCCCACGGCAGTTGGAGGAACACTACCTGCCGCGAATGCTCCGAGAGATAACAGGACAGGAAACAGTTCCCTTCGGTGATGCAGCGATTGCCACGCGTGATACTGCCCTAGCCGCAGAAACCTGTGAGGAGCTTTTCGCGCCGAATAGTCCACATATCTATCTCGGCTTGAACGGGATTGAAATTATTACAAATGGGTCAGGCTCACATCACGAACTCCGCAAACTGAATACACGGGTGGATCTCATCCGTAGTGCAACCTCGAAAAGTGGAGGCGTTTACCTCTACGCTAATCAGCAGGGGTGTGATGGCGGGCGACTCTATTTCGATGGCTGTGCGCTGATTGCCCTCAATGGAGAGGTTGTGGCGCAGGGGTCGCAATTCTCGCTGGACGATGTCGAAGTGGTGACAGCGACTGTGAATTTGGAAGATGTGCGCTCGAAACGTGGCGCGGTTATAAGCCGAATGGTCCAAGCTAGCCAATCGGATCCGGTGCCTCGCGTGAGCGCGGATTTTGACCTGACCACCGGAGATTCCTCTCACCCTCCCTCTGCCCCGATTGATGTGACCTACCATACACCGGAAGAAGAGATTGCCTACGGTCCTGCCTGTTGGCTATGGGACTACCTAAGACGCTCTGGCGTCGCGGGATATTTCTTGCCAATCTCCGGTGGGGCGGATAGTTCGTCGGTAGCGACCATTGTTGGCTCAATGTGTCAGATGGTTGCAAAGGCGACACAAGCGGGAAACCAACAGGTCATCGAGGATGCCCGTCGAATTACTGGTGAAAGCGGGGATAGTACCTACCTGCCGACCGATGCGCGTGAATTTGCCAACCGAATCTTTTACACCTGTTACATGGCGACCCGGAATAGTTCAAAAACGACACGGGATCGCGCGAAGAAACTGACCGATCAGATCGGTTCTTACCACCTGAGTGTGAATATTGATTCGGTCGTCGCTGCGCTGTTCTCTCTTTTTGTGTGTATCACCGGAAAAACCCCGAAGTTTAAGGTGGAGGGTGGAACGGAAAGGGAGAATAATGCCTTGCAGAATATCCAGGCACGGATTCGCATGACCCTTGCTTATCTGATGGCGCAACTGTTGCCGTGGGCGCGGGGCAAACGTGGCGCGTTGTTGGTTCTAGGCAGCGCTAATGTGGATGAAAGCCTTCGGGGATACGTGACGAAATACGATTGCAGCAGTGCCGATCTGAACCCAATCGGCGGGATCAGTAAGACAGACCTCCGCCGGTTTTTACGGTGGGCGGCGGAGCATCTGGGATACCACGCCCTCGTTGAGGTGGTCGAAGCGCCACCGACAGCAGAGCTAGAACCTATCACCGAAACATACACGCAAGAGGATGAGGCGGATATGGGAATGACTTACGACGAACTCAGTCGCTTCGGCAGGCTGCGGAAGATTGATCGATGCGGTCCCGTAAGTATGTTTGAGAAGTTAGTCCATGAGTGGAATCATCTCCCGCCTCAAGAGGTCGCCGAAAAGGTTAAACGCTTCTTTTACTACTATTCCGTGAACCGTCATAAGATGACGATATTGACACCGTCGTATCACGCCGAGTCCTATTCCCCTGACGACAACCGATTCGATCTTCGACAGTTCCTTTACAATGTCCGGTGGGGATGGCAGTTTCGCCAGATCGATCGGCTTGTTGAAAAGATAAATGGCAGATAGAGGGTCAATCCGCCCGTGATGCCGACATCAGATTCTCAGGATTAAGTCCCTCCAACTCCGGGGGGATAAACCGGCCATCCTTCCGAATTAACTTCTCATCAAAAGAGATTTCCCCACCGCCATACTCAGATGTTTGAATCATCACCATGTCCCAATGGACACTTGAGCGAACACCGTTATCCGCGACCTCATACGCTTGTCCGGGTGTGAAGTGGAAGGAACCTGCGATTTTCTCGTCAAACAAAATATCGAGCATCGGGTTGTTTATATACGGGTTAAATCCGATAGCAAACTCGCCGATATATCGTGCGCCCGGATCAGTATCAAGGATGTCGTTGAGTTTTTCACTGTTATTGGCAGACGCGTTCACGATCTTACCGTTCTCAAAGTGGAGGCAAATATCGTTAAATACCGTTCCTTGATAGAGCGTCGGTGTATTAAAATGGATAGTGCCGTTGACCGATCCACGAACCGGGGCAGTAAAACATTCGCCATCGGGGATATTCCTTTCACCGGTACAGGGGATAACGGGGATATCCTTGATGCTGAATTTCAGATCCGTTCTCGGTCCAGCGATGTGAACTTCGTCTGTAACCTCCATTAGGGCTTTAAGCGGTGAGATTGCCTTTTCCATATGGCTGTAGTCGAGCGTGCACACATCAAAATAGAAATCCTCGAATGCTTCGGTGCTCATCTTTGCGCTTTGTGCCATTGAGGGTGAGGGCCAACGCAGGACAACCCATTTCGTCTTGGAGACACGAATATCGAAGTGAACGGGGGTCAGCCAGTGTTTTTCGTAAGCCCGCATCCCTTCTGT
>JAKZSX010000511.1:0-4310 GCA_047517405.1 Candidatus Poribacteria bacterium
CCACACCATCGGCACTGTAACTGTGTCGCTCTGACGAACGCTGACTGGTCGCTTCCAATCGGGATGCACATGAGGAGTTGAACCACTGAAGGAGTTGCTACGGGCGGAGAGATGCCAGACAGCACCAATTCCCACAATCAAGCGAGCAAGCAGAAACAGTGCACCTCCTGCCCAGCACACCGCTATCCAATCAGTCCAATAAAGCGAAGTAAAGCCTGTTCTCGACATATTGGGTTGCGCAACACCACTCTCGCTATTCACAGGTTGCGGTTGAACCGGTGTCGGTGTGGTTTGTGTTGATGACGCAGTAGTTGACGGTAATGGACGCGATGCAGTTGGAACGGGTGATGTGGTTGTCTGCCTGTTCTCTGCCCACCGGTCCACCTCAAATTCGACCGGTGTTGCCGGTAGAATGCCGACCTCCCACTGCGGAAGTGTGAGCGAAAATAGTGGTACAATCAGGCAGCCGAGGATTGCCAAACTCCAAACCAAACCACGCACCGCCGCCGAGTGACGACGCAGAATGAATCCGAATAATCCTGCCACAGCGAAAATCACAAAACTTTTCATCGTCGCATCAATCAAGAATTTCAGCCATAGGTTTGTTTCGAGTGTTTCAATCAACGGTATCATGATGGAGGGTCTCCTTTTTTCGCTTGCTCAATGAGTTGGCTTAAACGGTCAAGTTCCTCGTCTGAAACTTCCGCATCGGAAACTAACGCTGCGACCGTTTTTTCGATCGACTTATCGAAGAAGGTCTGAACAATCTGTTTGAGCGCAGACCGCCCCGCCTGATGACGTGGTTGCGTCGGACGGTAGATGTAGCGAGGTCCATCTTTTTGGTGGGTGAGATGCCCCTTCTCCTCCAAAATCCGCAGCAACGCCCGCACTGTCGAATAGCTGGGCGCATCTGGGAGATTTTCAAGCACATCGGCAACAGAGGCGTGACCACGTTGGTAAATAATATCCATAATCTGCCGCTCACGACGGCTCAGTTTTACGGTAAGATAATCTTCCATGCTGTCCTCTCTTGGGGTGCCCGGATGTAAGCCCTAATTACATCAAGATTCAGAGCAATTTGCTTTCCAAGCGAACCTCTTTTTACTAAGATGCTAATATTTTAGCATGTGCGAAAGAGAGTGTCAAGGAAAAAATGCGAAAAAATTAGCAGGAAGAAAAAAAGAGAATATTTGGGTGGGTAAGTATTAAATGATACAAACGATTTGGAGCAAGTGAAAGGCGACTGCTTGACTAAATAAATATCGCCTACTTCTGCTAATTCACAATTAAGTCTTCATTGTGCTGTACATTTCGCAGACTCAGTTCACCACATAACACATAGAGCTTGTTCCCCGACACTGCAACGTCCAAGGCGGGAGCCGGCAGTGATTTGAGATGATCCCGTTTCCTAAATTCGATCTCGCCATCCCATTTCAGCGCATGGACGCCTTCTGTTCCTGCTGCGACATACACCGCGGAATATCCATAGGCGTCTATCCCGTAGAGGTGAGAAAAGTGGTCGGAAGCTGTCCGGTTATCCCCAAGTCGCCATATGAGGAACTTCAGTGATGTATCCATTGAGACCACCGCATGTTCTGTTGCAATGAAAACGACCCCCTGATCCAACGGTGCGAGTGTCTCAAGTTCACGACGTTCTTGAGGATCGGCACGGCGATACTGCTTGGCAATATCCGCTGTCTTTCCTGCTTCCCAATCTTTGCGGGGGCCCATCACAAATTTCATCTCAACAACATCGCCCGGGATCTCACCCACGTTACTCTGTGTGGAAGCATTTTTAAACCAAATTCCCCTCCCTCCCGTCGGTTCTCGCTTAAAATCTTGGTACTCTATTAGTTCATCTCCGGCAACAAACACTTGATGACGGTAAAGTCCCATCTCTACAGCGGCTGCACCGGGTAGAGGGTCCAGAACCCGTTTGATCTGAGGCGAGTGCGGTTTTTCCACGTTGAACACCATCGCCAAACCGGCGCGGCTCTAGGTCAGGCTTTTACCTTCCCCTTGCAACGTCAAGATCAGTTTATTGTCCTCACAGCTGATATCGGTTCCAATTGGGTCTTTGAGCAAGTTCGGAGGGTTGAGTTTGGCTAATTCATCCGAAAGCTTCAGATGTGCGATCTGCTTTGGTTGGGTTGGGTCACCGACATCCACGACTATTAAACCTTCCGTATTGGTTATGTAGGCAATTGCAGCCGTTGAGTGCAGGGCAAGGGCGGTATCGTAACCGGGGAGCGGGAGTGAAGACAGTAGACGCAGCTTGCCGCTATCATTACTTTCCGCTATCGAAAGCTGCTTGTAACTGGCAATATAGACACGCCTGTCCCAAACAACGATGTCAGAAGGACCGGCAATCGCCTCGGTCAGTGGTAGCTGGTCAAGGGTCTGCCCTATAGCACCTCTGTCGGACAACTGAATTACACTCAAAACCCCCGGCGCAACTGCTCGTTCAACCTTGAGCGCAGACGGGCTACAACCAATGACTATAAAGAAAAGGATTAAAAAGCGAAAGGATTTGCTCTTCATAGCATTTCTCTCCTTTTATAGCTGAGGGGTGTGCATAAATAGATACATCGGTTCGTAGGTTCTGTTGATATTTGACAAGGGCGTATGTAGATGTGCAGGTTGGGTTGAACGGCTAAACGTAACTATCCATCAAGAACAATAAAAGCTCCGCCTTTCAACGGTGCCCGCTTATAGATCAATGCAGTGGAATCCAACAAGATGCCACACCTGTGGTCGGGGATCTTGCCCGACCCAAAGCATTCAGTCAGTCGATTTTCCCAAATCGACAGTCTTGTGTCGTAATCTAAATATAGACCTACTGATTAACGCGCGCCTGAGATTCTATAGAATTTTTGTAAAAAGTGTTAGATTTTGTTAGATTTTGTTAGGTTTTGACAAATTGAACCCATCTGATGTGCCTTAAGGTGATAGGAAACAGTTGCCTCGGTCTCTGGCGGCTCGTTCAATAATTCCAGCATTCGCCGAATTGATGACAGCAAAATGTCAACACACCCTAAGTTGTGCAATTACTATCACTGTATGCCTCATCTCGGATTACGCGATTGGCAGGTTAAGGCCCTTTGAAAAGTATCGTATCAGTGTCCAAAACGCCTGTCAATGGAGATTTATTTCCAATCGGCAAAATACACTTTACAATACAAACAGATAACGATATAATACCGTTTATTGTTCAGGTCCAATTCTTGAAGGAAGGAAAAACGATGGAAGTACCTCACTCAGAAGCGGTATCGAAAGTAAGCCACCCCATAAAAATTGACACAGTAGAACCGATTTTGATTAAGCCAACAACCCGCGGCTACGCATTTCTGATTGTCAGAATTCGGACAGACCAAGGGATTGACGGGATTGGAGAATGCCACGCCTCTGGAGAGGCGCGGTCATTGGCGATTCGAGACTTCGTGGGTTCCATTGCGGGCGATCTTGAAGGCACAAACCCGCTGGAAATCCAAGCCTTTCTGAACCGATGTTCCCAGCGAGGCTCGGGTTGGGAGTGGTTTGCGGCGGTCAGTGCCATTGAGATTGCGATGTGGGATATTGTGGGACAGATGGCGGGGCTTCCCATTTATTCTCTACTTGGTGGACGCGTCCGGGAGCGGATCCCACTCTACGCCAACCACGGAGTCTTCGGTGAGTCCAAGACTGTCGAAGAGCGGGTTGAGCGGGCAGTACGCACTAAAGAGGCGGGTTTCGATATGTTCAAATGGGATCCGTTCGGATATTATGGGATT
Organism: Candidatus Poribacteria bacterium; assembly: GCA_047517405.1. Classification (GTDB taxonomy): domain Bacteria; phylum Poribacteria; class WGA-4E; order WGA-4E; family PCPOR2b; genus PCPOR2b. Next base: position 3,771 of record JAKZSX010000511.1, read on the forward strand.
CAAGGTACGCCAGAGGCGGCGCAGCTAGACGGAGCCATTAAAGAAGTAGCGGCTGTGCGGGAGGCGCTCGGGGCAGACTTCAATATGGCGATTGATGCACACGCAAGATTTAGCCTCGAAGGTGCACTCATGACTGTCAAGGCACTGGAACCCTTAAACCCCTTCTTCTTTGAAGAACCGACCGATCCGCCGGATCAACCCGATCTCCTTAAACAGGTCGCAGATTCGACTTCGATGCCTATCGCCACAGGGGAGCGTCTCTCTGAACGGCGGAGCGCAGAGAAGGTACTCGCCCATGGCGGGATCCAGATTCTTCAGCCAGAATTAGGCAATAATGGCGGCATTCTTGAAACCTTCAAGGTTGCAGCGATGGCGGAAGTGCACGATGTCAAGATGGCGCCGCACAACTGGTGTGGCCCCGTGCTTACGCGGGCAACCGCTCACGTCTGTACGACAATACCAAATCTGCTCTATATGGAGTATGCCGGTACCGCGCCGGAAGCAGCGTGGGAGAATGACTTAATCGATCCACCCCTCCAG
>JAKZSX010000512.1:0-10550 GCA_047517405.1 Candidatus Poribacteria bacterium
TGGAGGGTGCCACTAACTTTTGTGCTTGTCATGCTCGGCGGTGGAGTTCTTGGAATAAATGGCATACCAATATTTTCAGTTGAATTGGGTATAGCTCTTTCTGTGTTAGCACTAGGTATAGCAATTGCAGCAGATAAGAAACTTTCTCCACTATTAGCTATGGTGTTTGTCGGGTTCTTTGCTATATTTCACGGTCACGCGCATGGAACTGAGATGCCGTATTTCTCTAAGCCCCTGTTTTACGCTGGTGGATTTGTTGTCGGAACAGCCGGTATTCATATCGCCGGTGTTTTGATTGGGATTGTTGCGGAAAGATTCAGGCAAGGAGCAGGGGTGTTGCGATATGTAGGTGCAGGTATCGCTGGCATCGGATTTCATCTTATTGTCATCTGATATCTTTGCTGGGAATGCGCCGGAAGTAGGTCGGCTTCCCCTGAAGGGGAAGTCAACCTTAACCGCCTCTAATCCATAGACAACTCAATCACCGTTTATTCCTGCTCTTCCTCAAGTGGAGGATTCACATAGGCAGGATCCTTGAGTTCATCGACCTGTTTCCCAAACTTTCCATTTGTGTAATCAACCTGCTTAATTTTCCACCCCTCTTCGCGGTCCTTCCTCATTAATGCAATCAGACCACCGCCGACTGCCCATTGATAACGGCCGCGTAACGTGGCGGTTTTGCCGATTTTATCGATTGCAACACTGTCGAATTCAACGGTCATTTTGCCTCTCCGCAGCCGGAAAATACCTAACCATGCCTGTCCAATTGTTTTCCAGCCAATGTGTTTCGCCAATGCTCCTGCCCAAAAGTCCCAAGTGACAAAGACATCATCGCTCTCGCTTTTCAACCAATACACCATAAATTTTTTAGAGTCCTCTGTTTCGATCGCTTCGGCATGTAGGGTGAAAACTTCTCGAATTGCTGCATCCTCCGCTTCATAATCAACCTCAAGTTGTATGACTTCACCGCCACCGCTTGATGTCGATGGCTGTGTGGGCTGCTGAGCCGTATCATCGTCCGAATCCTCTCCACAAGCAATGAAGCCTACTACAAATAGCACGCAGATTAAGTAAGTTGTAAACTGCCGTTTCATTGGTTTCTCCTTCCTACGACCATATTGTTAGCGCACAGCGCGTTACGGTCCCTGAAAGCTTCTCATCCCCAGAAAAATTACGCTGCTGACAAGCCAATTCTGAGGATATGCGATATTAACCATTGTAACCATATTCTTATGAAAAGTCAACGAAAATTGACATATCCATTTTTTTTGTAGACCTCTCTAGTAAAGATATGATAGCATAGCGCGATTCTAACAGGTGCAGGGCGACTAAAATGACAGGGATCAGAACCTTGGGATGCGGTAAGCCATCATTGGTAGAAATTGGTATAGACTGTTACCGCACCACCCGCCACGCGATGAGGCTGCCTATATCGCCTGAGAATTTAATCCAACAGTTACAATTTACTGGGATTACTACATCTGTTCTCAAAAGTAAATTTTACAAAGCATGTTACTCTTTCTGATATTTTTCAGAATGAGTTATATTTTGGATAGGAGTTTATTCTCGATGGGACTTGATGTCGTTCAACTGACTAGGGATATTGTGGCGATTAATTCCGTTAGCCAGCGGAGTAATAGGGAGGTCTCGGATCTCCTCGAAGATACACTAAAGGGATGTGAGTTTGAGGTCGAACGCCTAGAATACGTCGATGACAATGGCGAGCGAAAGGTGAGTTTGGTGGGCAAGAAGGGAGAGGGGCCCGACGGTTTTGGGCTCTTTTCCCATTCCGATACTGTTCCCGGCTTGGAGGGGGAGTGGGACCCATTTGACCCAGTAATCCAAGATGGTCGCCTCTTTGGTCGCGGCAGTTGTGATATGAAAGGGCCGTTGGCTGCGACAATTACTGCGGGTGCAAAAGTCAACGCCGCTGACTTGAAGAAACCGCTCTTTATTGTCGTCACAGCGGACGAAGAAATTAGCGGTGCGGGCGCGCGTCAGGTTGCAGAGGAATCAGAATTCTTCAAGGCGGAACGACCTAAACATGGCGTCATCGCCGAGCCAACACGATTGACACCGGTCTATGCCCACAAGGGAGGTGGACGGGTCATTGTGACCGCGAAAGGACGGGCAGCCCATACGAGCACAGATAAAGGGATTTCGGCGAATTTCCTAATAGCACCTTTCCTCGCTGAGATGGCAGAACTAGCAAAACTGTTCAAAACCGATGAATCCTTTATGAATAAGGAATTCAACCCTCCGACGAATGGATTTAATATGGTGCTTGATGACGGAGGGTGTCGGCCAAACGTTGCCGCAGCGAAAACGGTTTGCACCCTCAGCTTTAGACCAATGCCGAATGATCGTAGCGAAGATGTAATTGCAATGATAACGGAAACCGCCGAGAAGTACGATCTTGAAGTCTCTTCGCACCAAGGGACACCGTTCTATGTCTCGCCCGATGCTGAGGTTGTCCAAGCGGGACTAAAAGCCACGGGCACGACGAAACCGGGAACGGTACCATTTGGCACGGACGCACACGCTTTCAAGCATCACTCACAACTCGTTATTCTCGGTCCTGGCGATATTGTTCAAGCGCATACAGTCGGAGAGTGGATTGACATCGCACAGCTTTCAGAGTCTGTCGGTGTGTATCAACAGATGATCGAGATGTTCTGCATGTAACACATAACAGCGGGGAAGCTGCTTGCTATTCTCTATTAGACAGCGAAAAATTCTTGACAGCCGCACGATTCGTGCTACAATGCAAATTATCGTTGAGAACATGTGTGCCAAGTCTGAGGAAACGGGCATGTTCCACAATAAACCTGTAACATCACCACAAATCGAAAGGAAAAACATCAGATGAAACTTGCATTTTTCAATGACTATCAACTAGGCGTAATCAGTGGAGATCAGATTGTTGATGTCGCCTCAGCGCTGGAGGGAGTTTCCTACCACAGTCCCCAAGAACTTATCGAAACACTTATTCAAGATTGGGACAACCTACAACCGCAGATCGCACAGGCTGCCGAAGGGAATGGGGGAACAGCACTTGATAGCGTCCGTCTCAGGGCACCGTTGCCCAGGCCGGGTCAATTGGTCTGTCTTGCAGGCAATTACATAGAACCCGCATCCCCCGATCGGGGAGAATTTAACGCCTTCCTCAAATCCCCCACCGGCATCATTGGAAAAGATGATACGGTTCAACTCCCTGACGTAGACGCGACCGTCTTCCACTTCGAGCCTGAACTCAGTGTCGTCATCGGCAAAACAGCGAGCTATGTCTCACAAGCTGAAGCGATGGATCATGTCTTCGGCTATACTCAATTTATCGATGTGTCTGCCCGCGGTCTACCCGGCGGCTTTTTCTTGGGCAAAAGCTGGCATACTTTCGCCCCGATGGGACCGGCACTGGTCACCGCGGACGAGGTTTCCGATCCAAACGAACTCGGAATTCGTCTCTCGGTCAACGACGAACTTCGACACGACTTCTCCTCTAATTCCATGGGCCGTTTTATACCAGAGGTGTTAGAAGAGGTTACGAAGGTCTTGACGCTTGAACCCGGGAACGTCGTATGCACGGGAACCCATCACTATGCCCTAGCACCGATTCAGGACGGAGATAATTTGCATCTAGAGATTGAGGGTTTTGGTCCCGCATTGACTATTAATGTCCACGACCCTCTGAAGCGGACATCTTGGCAAGCGCACTAAGCCTATTGCGGGCAGTACGCTGCCGCACTCGTAAAGATTGTGGGGACATTAATCACCGCCGGCACCCCTGAATCCGCAGCGCGTTGCAGCGCTGGGCGGATTTCCTCGGGTTTTGTGACTAGCTCGCCGTAACAATCAAGGGCTTCGGCAAGCCGTTCATAGCTAACCGATCTGAGGTCTGTTGCGACAGCGCGTTCCAAACCGTAGCGTTGGATTTGTGGGTGTCTCACAATCCCCCACGCCTCATCGCTTGAGATTATCGAAATAATCGGCAGGTTATGCTTGAGTGCAGTATCGTACTCAATGACGCCGTAACCGAAGGATCCATCACCAGTGATCAGGACGCTCGGTTGGTCTGGTCTTGCCACCTTACCAGCTAGCGCAAAGGGAACTCCCTGCCCAATCCCACCGATGGGACCTGTGAACAGTAAGTATGGCGGGTGATAGTGGTCAAGTGCCATGTGTGAAAAGAGTGAGGCATCTCCTCCATCGAGCGAGATTGTGGCATCATCCCCGAACAGTTCACGCACCTCCTTGCAAATGCGTAGCGGATGAACGGGAACGCCGTCGGAATTTTCCGCCTCAGCGAGGCGTTGCCGAAAACCCTGACGGACGAGATTTAGACGTTCAACCCAATCTGTCGGTTTCTGAAAATCGTGCCGGGACACACCGTTTGTCATCTCGGTCAAGACGGGTTGCAGGTCGCCGATAATGCCAACCTCGAATGGACGGTTCTTGCCCATCTCTTCAGCATCGACATCCACACAGATAAACTTAGCCTCTTGGTGAAAGAGTGGCGGTTTGCCGTAGTCAATGTTTGTGTCGAATTTAACCCCCAAGGCAAGGATTACATCGGCGTTGCACAGCTCCTTTGAGGCATTGGCAAATCGAGAAGTTGCCGCACCAAAGAAGAGCGGATGCGGACGGGTAATTGCGTTGACATCGCCGCCCCTTGAGAAAAACGGTATTCCCGTTGCCTCCACAAAATCTAAGAGCGCGCTCGCGGCATTCTGCCAGTGAATCGCGCCGGCGGCAATAATTACCGGGCTTTCCGCTTGTGCCAGTAACTTCAATGCGCGATCTATCTGCTCCGGATCGCCGTGGACTCTGCCGTTTGCACGAGAATTCGCCGGCTCAGGATAATTGATCTCCGAATCGTCAATCTTATCATACAAAACGTCGTAGGGCACGTTCAGATGGACGGGACCCGGACGTCCTCCCAACGCTTTACGGAATCCTGTGCCAACATACTCCGGCAGCCGCTCGGTCTGCGCGACCAATCGCGTCCATTTGGTAATCGGCTTCACCAAACCGGTTTGGTTGTATTCCTGAGAGCCACCCATGTCAATCTGATCGGCGTCGCTGTTACCGCTGATCGAGTATAGTGGACTGCCCATCATATACGCTGTCGCCAACCCGTAGATCATGGCAGCGTGTCCCGGCCCGCGAGTAACACCGCTGACACCCACGCCTCCGGTTACCCGTGCATACGCATCCGCCATCATCGTTGCAGACGGGTCTACGCGCGTGTCAATGATTTGGATGCCATCATTCAGACACCCTTCGTAAATTGATTCGATCGTCCCACCACAAAGTGTGAATAGATACTTTACATCCTCTTGCTTTAGGACCTTTGTAATAATCTGACCACCTTCCAAAATTGCCATAGCCTTCTCCTCATTTAGTACTATTGTAACGCAATTTACGACTTATAGGAAACCTTGCAAACCGGGAAAATGGGAGGCAAGCACCGCTCACAGTGGATTGACAAATCCACTGAACAACCTCACAAACCGCTTCGATATGTCTACGACTAATAACTTAGATAATTGTTATCTAATTCAGCTTTGCCCGCAACGTTCTAAGCGCAGTAAATGCAGGTTGATAATCAGGACTTTCATATAAGGCACGTGTGTAGCTTTGGATTGCTTTGCCCCACTCCAACCGATGTTCCCAGACACGGCCCAGATTCATGTGGGGATGACACCGTGCTTCATAGTCGGGCGCTTCAATCGCTTTCTCCAACCAAGGGATAGCGGCATCATATTCACCAAGCTGAATTAGACACGCACCGATGTCGTTGTACGGATTGCCAAAATCGGCATCTAGACGAATCGCTTTGTGGCACTCATCGATAGAATCTTGGTAACGTCCGATCATGCTGTAGGTCCAACCGAGCCATGTGTGCGCTTTCGCAGTGGGATATAGAGCAATCGACTTCATGTACAACGCAATTGCGCGTCCAAACTCACCGCGCATCTGATGTGTCTCTCCCTCAAGCAGATAAAGCAACGCCTGTTCTCTCCGTTCAAGTTCATCTTCGTTCACAGCTAGCTCCTTACATCATCTGCAGATCGAGTTCCTCCCAAGTCGGACTTGAAAGCGAAAATTTCGACTGCTTCTTTGGTACTCCTCGACGGCACTCATTCCCCTTTACTTTCCTATGGCAGGGTGCCTCTTTTACTGAAGTAGCTCCGCTAATTCCTCCACATCCGTCGTCGGTGCTTTGCAAGTGTAGTTCTCGCACACATAGATTGTCGCCTTGCCATCAACCTGCGTCTTGCCTTCAAGGAGCGGAATCAAATCGCTGACATCCTCTCTATCGCTAGCCAAAGCGAGCACTTTGTTGGGGATAAAGCGGCTATGAATAGCAGCCAACGCAGCCTGGGTGTCCCCACTCTCCCACTGACCAGCAATCGCAATCTCTTTGGGTATAGACAGCAGAAAGTCAAGTTCGCAGAGCATCTGCGCCGATCCGCTGGGCGAATGTTCGATTTGGTGGTAATAGACATCGAGCGTGGTTTCCACTTTTTCCCGGAAGTCCGGTCGATTGAGCAGCTTGTCAAGCCGCAATAAATTATGGATAGCCATTGACACACCGGAAGGGGTTGCGCCATCATAACCCGGTTTCGATCGGACGATAAGGGTTTCGTGGTTCTTGCTCGTAAAGAAGAAGCTACCGTTCGCCTCATCCCAAAACTGCTCGATCATAATCTGATTCAGGCGTTCCGCCTCTTTCAACCACTCAAGGGCGAAGGTCGCCTCATAGAGATCGATTAAACCGGTAACGAAGTAGGAGTAATCCTCAAGGTAGGCATTTAGATGGCTTTTGCCGGCACGGTGTGTACGGAGTAACAGCCCATTAGCTTGGGAGAGTTCCGATAAAATGAATCTCGCAGATTTTTCCGCGGCTTCCCGAAAACGCTCATCACCGAGGATTTGATACCCTATCGCCATGCTCCGAATCATTAGACCGTTCCAACTTGTGAGAATCTTGTCATCCAAGCCAGGCTTAATCCGTTGCTCGCGGACTTCAAAGAGTTGCCGTCTCCCCTCGGCGAGTATCTCCTCTAGCTCATCCAAACCCATGCCCAGCTTTCTAGCAAACAAATCTGTCGGTGTCTGGACATGCAGGATGTTTTTGTGCTCAAAATTGCCATGCTCAGTAATATCATAATACTCGCAGAAAATCTTAGATTTCTCCTCCCCAAGAAGCTTTTCTACCTCGTCTAGATCCCAGACGAAAAACTTGCCCTCAACCCCTTCACTGTCCGCGTCCTGTGTCGAGTAAAATCCACCCTTTTCCGCATCGTACATCTCAGACAAAACATAATCAAGCGTTTCCACAGCGATTCGGCGATATAAGGCTTTCCCTGTTGCCTGATATGCTTCTATATAGGTGACGCTCAACAAAGCATTGTCGTAGAGCATCTTCTCGAAGTGCGGAACAAGCCATCTCTCATCAACCGAATAACGATGAAATCCCCCGCCGAGTTGGTCATACATCCCACCGCACGCCATCTTCTCCAGCGTGACTTCAACCGTCTCAAGCGCATTGGAGTTACCCGTGCGATGCCATTGACGCAGCAACAGTGAAAGTCCCATACTCGGCGGAAACTTAGGAGCACTCCCAAACCCACCGTTATGATAATCAAATCGAGATCGATAGTCCTGATACGCCTGATCTAGCATGTCAGCGGTCAACTGATGACCATGCCTTTCCATTACCGACAACTGGCTCAAGTTCGTGATAATCTGATCGGCTTGTTGTCCCACAGCGTCAGGACGCTCCCGGTACGCTTCTGCAACACCAAGTAGCACACGGGGAAACCCTGGACGACCGTAGCGATTATCGGGGGGAAAGTAGGTCCCACCGTAGAACGGCTTTAGATCCGGTGTCAGAAACATGGTCATGGGCCAACCGCCTTGTCCCGTAAGCAGCTGGACCGCATTCATATAGATCTCGTCCAAGTCCGGACGCTCTTCGCGATCAACCTTGATATTAATGAAATGCTCATTCATGATCGCGGCAATCTGTTCGTTCTCAAAGGATTCGTGCTCCATGACATGGCACCAGTGGCAGGCAGCGTAGCCGATGCTCAATAGGATAGGTTTGTCCTGCTGTTTGGCTTGCGCGAGTGCCTCCTCGCCCCACGCATACCAATCAACAGGATTGTGCGCGTGTTGCAGGAGGTAGGGACTCGTTTCGTCGATGAGTCGGTTGGTGTGCTTTGGATTATCAGACATCATTTATCCCTTTCTATAGATGAGCGCAATTGAATCTATTCGCCGGTCTTTGGAAAAGACTCGCTACCTAACAGAGTAGGCGGTCAGCAAACCCAACAAAAATAAGAGTCCCATCCTAATATAGATTAAAGCCTTTCACATCTCTATTTCCATACCTGTCCTTGTTTCCCGACATCTGAGCTTCGTAAGCCTAAACTTATACGAAAGCTCAAGCCATTCTAAGGACGATACGGCTTTTTGTCAAGCCTATAATGGCATAGCGTGAAACATAGCAAGTGAAGTGTGATTTTTTATACAAATCCTCGATCGCTATGTCGCAAGTTGATCTTTGTAACATTTGGGTGTGGATTGAGTATCACTCGTTACTCGTCAGCTTCAGGTTGTGATGATGTGTCACCAAACGTCACGCCGGAAGCCTTTGCAGCATTCGCGACCTCACGCACAATCTGCATTGTGAGATCCGCTAGGTTCTGTGCAAACGCTTGATTGCTCTGCTTGGATTCGACCGAGTCACGGTATCGTGTGCCGCGCTGCTGTCCAGATAATCGATGGTTGGCAATGCCAAGTGCAGTGGTAACAAGCTCGGTCGGTGCATAGAGGAGTTCTGGCGACGATATTTCCGTTGACTGTTCGTGTGTCTCGGGTGTTTCAACGGAATCACCTGCCAGAAACGCGTCTTGGTGGGATTCTATCTGCTCCAGGATCTGTTTGGCTGCCATCTTTTCCGCCCAGCGCTTAGATCCACGAATCAGTGCTGGCGTGGTGTAGGTTGTTTCTCCATACTTAACAGTAACAATCCAACTCGGTTCATTGGGTGTCCCCTGTTGATCTGTTTCATAGGTTAGATTTTCCAACGCCCGTTTTTGACAATACTGTTGCAAGATACCTTTGTAGTTTTCGACCGCCGTATTACTGACCACTTCTGACATTCAAACCTCCCAAAATAGGGGTGTCCCTACATGCATGTATCCTCTAATGGAGATCTTGACTCGCTTCAATTTCGTTGTAGTGTATCAAAAACCGATAACAAACTCAAGGAATTTCCGGCTTAATCCGGAGGCTATAGTAGGATAGAAACCCATTCCGTAAATAACTGATCCACTTGAGACAACTTCGGACCTCTGTAGGTCGATTTTCCAAAATCGACATTTCGTCGCCAAGAGATGAATATAGACCTATAAGGCCAATACTTGTACGTTGGACATCCTCGTCCGACCTTCAAATCCTAACCGAGGCGACAAGTGAACAGTTATCAAAAAAGCTGGGCCTCAAGTGTTAAATTAATTGACTTTTGCGGATCATTGATGCAATTTTCATAGATATTCTAAGAATTTCATCCCTTTTAATAGTTGCATAATTCCGTGATTTTTGCTACAATGTAATATTAATGTAACATTGATATTACAAAAGGGCATAACAATCCCTGTCAGTTAGTTACTTTGAATCCCAATTTCATCGGGGTTGAACCCGGATAGAAGTACTTGGGGTTAAGTTTGTAGGGAACAACGCTCGTTTGTATCTGTATACACCTAACATTATCCGTGATCCCAATGTAGTCAACTACTTCTATAGAGGTAAATCCTCTTTCTGGGCGAGCGGCTACTATCGATTCTGGATTAAGCCTGCCATCGGTTGGTCATTTCTGCTTGCTGTCCTTTTCTTTATGCTGCTCTGCATCAATGTGATTCTCAGGAAGCAGTGGATTGAAAACGAGCGACTCGCCTATCCAATTATTCAGATTCCGCTGGAGATGACCGATTTACGCTCCGGTTTCTTCCGCAACCGGATGATGTGGATAGGGTTCACCGTTGCTGGGGTGATAAGCCTTCCCAACGGCCTCAACTTCCTCTATCCGAGCGTCCCTCGCATACCGATAAAAGAACCAAACTACGATCTAGGTGTCTATTTTAACGAAGAGCCGTGGAATGCTATCGGCGCGCTGCCGCTGCGATTCTATCCATTTCTGATTGGACTCTCCTTCCTAATCCCCTTAGATCTCACCTTTTCGACGTGGTTCTTCTTCCTATTCCGTAAACTGGAGCGATTGGTCGGTGCGATGGTTGGCTGGAGCACTATCCCACAATATCCATTCTTTGGCGAACAAGCCACCGGTGCCATGATTGGACTTTGCATCACAGCACTCTACCTAGGCCGCCGACACTTCATCGACGTTTTTAGAAAAGTGATTGGTCTCCAATCTACGCTTGACGACACAAACGAACCAATGCGCTATCGAACTGCGGTGCTCTGTTTAATCGGCGGCATGATTGCCCTGATGATATTCTGCAGCCACTTGGGGATGTCCC
>JAKZSX010000513.1:0-5126 GCA_047517405.1 Candidatus Poribacteria bacterium
GAGGTTCACATCGGTAATTTGGTGGTAGCCGTGAGAGCAGATGGTCCCGTCCGTGAAGGCGGGAAAGTTGATCTCCCGTACCTGATCTAAATCTCGCCCGGTGCCACTTGTGATCAGTCCTACGCAACCGAAGGTCTGATAGGTCATGCACATCACTTCACCGAATGTCGCCGCAGCAGACGGGACATCGAGGTCTTGGAAGACAATAACGCGGGGTTCAGGAATTGAATCCAACTGTGCAATCTGTCCATCCATACCGGCGTAGGTCTCCCCCTCACGCGGCGGAGTTCTAGTACAAAGCGTCGCTGTTGTTGCATAGCCGACCATCGGTGGCATTTCTGGGAAACAGGCTTGGATACGGGCATCCATATAGCCGGTGTTTCGTGGACGGACATCGAACAGTTCGATAACGTTGCAAATTGTAGGTGTATCTGCGACCTTAAGAAGTTCTAACTCTTCAGATGAAATCGTTTGGACCGGATTCATAGATCCCTCCCTGCGGGTACTGTCAAAATGCGGAATACAAAACTTGCTGAAACCGATTATAACACGATTTGATTGTGAAGGTATATATTTTTTTGCTATCTACCGATTTACAGCTTGATCCGACCGAAAAATTGAATAGATTCATTCTCATCAGAACATTACTGAATCTTTGGCTCACGTTAAGAAATCCTGCAACAGAGACCGTAGGGACGGGGTTACCCCGCCCCTACGGGGCAAAAACTCGGTTTCTCTTAGTGCTTTGCACTTTCTTTTTCTATGGGTCTATATTTCTATCCCTAAAAGGGGTGAAACATTTGTGTCTTTTGTCAACATCCGTTTCTAGCGTCCCGAACCTTGAATTTGAAAGGGTTCGCAAGGCATCCACCCCAGAATTGACCTTCTATCCGTTTCACCCCTTTGTGTTCTTTCCGCTGTTTCATTTAGCGTGGGTGACGATACTTACGTAAGTTCAGAGTAATTCTCCGAGGCGCGTGAACGAGGTAGTCAGGAAGCGGGATAGAGCCATTTCTCACCTGCTTGTTTCCAATGTGATATTGAGGCTAAGAAGCCTCATGTGTTCCCGCCACACACTGTGGCATAAGTTTTGCTTATATCAGCGTAGGTTGAAGCGGAGAGGCAAGCCCGTCAGATACTGGATCAGCTGAAGATGATTGGCGATCAAGAGACGGCTTGCACCTGTTGGACAAGAAGTTAGGTGAACCCCAGAACGACGACTAAACGTGGCTTTTTGAATAGGAAATATTTAGACAACACAGGGAGAATCAACACAGGGAGAATTATGGTGACTTCAACGCAAACCACTGCCCAACCGTGTTCTTTGCCTGTAACAGCCTATATGGAAAACATGGCAAAAGAACATATCCTCATCGTTGATGACGAACAAAACATGCTTAATACCCTTGCATTTATTGTGGAAGCAGCAAATTATAGGGTCACAACCGCAACAGAAGGGCGAGAGGCTTTGGAGGAGATATTGGCGGCACGAGAGCGTGGCCGTCCGATAGATCTACTCATCACGGATATTCGGCTACCCGGTTTAACCGGGCTTCAATTGATGGATGAACTGAATTACCTGAAGATAAAAATCCCCGTTCTGGTAATCACCGCCTATCGGGATCGGTCAATGTTTTTTGAACTCATGCGCATCGGTTGTTCGGACTACCTCGATAAGCCCTTTGACTACAAAGAACTTGTCAAGCGCGTCGATCTGCTTGTTGAGAAACGATGAACTGAACGAAATATATCAATGAGAATACGGAGGGAATCGATATGCTCTGGAGTGAAGCGTCTTTAAGGCTCAAACTCAACGGTTTTGAGGATGGATTAAACCACACGATAGATCGACTTACCTATGAAATCCTTCAGGAGTATCGCGAAGGAGTTGATATGGCGCATCAGTTGATGGAGCCGCGAATGTGGGAAACCCTCGATCCTGCAGCAACTCGGTTGGACAATCGAAGGCACGAATCGGATGGAGTTGTCTAATAATAAGCATAATTCCAACAAAAACTAAAAAGAAATCAAATCACAGTATCTAGACGCAACATCTGTTGCGTCCTAACATTATGGAGGAGGTAAACAATCATGGCAGTCATCACAGTTTCCAGAGAATACTACAGCCGCGGTACACAAATTGCCCGGCAAGTTGCCCAGGACTTGGGGTATAACTATTTTGATAAAAATATCCTCACCGAGGTGGCACGTGTCGCCAACACGACTGCGAAACAGATTAGTCGCTATGACGAGAGGTGCGAGAATGGGCTGAAGGGTTTCCTCAAGAAACTCTTTGTGCCGGAGCTCTCACGATACCTTGATTTTCCCTACTATTACTACCCATCTGAATTTCTGATGGATAGCTATCCTGTTGAGAGGGATGCAGCCTTTGAGGATGACCTGATTCCGACTGAGACGGAGGTGTTGGGATTCTTCCAGCATATCATCGAAAAGCTGTGGAAAATGGACAATGTCGTCATTGTCGGACGCGGCAGCCAGATAATTCTCGCCGATAGACCAAATACACTTCACGCGCGCTGTGTTGCGCCTCTTGCAGACCGTATTGAACAGGTCATGGAGGATCAAGGGATTGTTTATCCCTTAGCTGAGAGAGAGATTGAAGCTGTCGACAAGCAACACGCTCAATATATCAAACATTGCTACGATGCCGATTGGGCGGATACAAAGCACTACGACCTCGTGTTAAATACCGGATCAATGAGCGACGAACAGGCGGTAAAAATCATCATCGCTGCTGTCCGTAGTAAGGAAGCTGAGATGCAAAGCGGTGGAGAAGTGGAGAAGTGGAAAAAGCCCGAGCCAAGTTCGGTTCCTACCTTCGTCTCCCATACTCCCCCGGACATACTCCGAGATCATCCAAGACATTGGGGTTAACGGTGCTGGCTAATGCTTTAGTTAACCCCATTGAGGCGAGGTAACTATGGCAGCCTATCAAAACCTGTTCATGTTTGTCGCCGGTTTTACCCTCATCGCGTTGGCTTCAAAACAGATTGGACAGCTTTTCACCAGATTTAAACTCCCCTTGATTAGTGGCTTTCTCTTTGCCGGCATAATCGCAGGGCCCTTTATATTCGATTTCATTTCAGTAGAGGCAACCGAGCGGTTACGCTTTGTGGATGAGCTCTCCTTGGCATTTATCGCCTTTGTTGCTGGAAGTGAATTGTACTTAAAGGAGCTGAGAAGCCGATTTAAGAGTATTAAATTGGTAAGTATTGGCATTGTCATCAGCACCTTCATGTTGGGCAGCTTGACCGTTTTTGCGTTAGCGGATTTTATACCGTTTATGCAAAGACTTCCAGTTGCAAGCCGAATTGCCATCGCTATTCTCGCCGGTGCGATTTTAGTCGCACGGTCTCCTTCCTCCGCCGTTGCGATTATAAAGGAACTTCGTGCCAAAGGTCCATTTACGCAAACGGTTATGGGCGTCACTGTCGTTATGGATGTCCTTGTCATCATTTTGTTCTCTGTCAATTCCTCTATCGCGGATGCCCTCTTAACCGGACTTCGGTTTAATCTGACTTTCATCATTTTGCTATTTGTCGAGTTGACAGCGGCATTGGCAAGCGGGTATGTCGTTGGAAAAGTCTTACAACGGATTCTATCAAGCCGAATCAATCACATCGCAAAGATAGTAGGGATTTTACTAACGGGCTATACGGTTTTTGCCGTATTCGCTGGGATTCGCCATTTCACCCATGACAGATTGCCTTTTGAAGTGTTTGTTGAACCCCTGCTCGTTTGTATGATTGGGAGTTTCTGGCTGATTAATAGAACCGACTTTCGTGATGAGTTCCTGAAAATACTCCACGACATTGGACCGGTAGTTTATATTGCCTTTTTCACACTGACCGGTGCTTCACTCACTTTGGATATTTTGGCAGACATTTGGCCAATTACGTTACTGTTGGTTGCGGTCCGTTTGGGGGGAATATTCATCGGCTCTTTTACCGGCGGCGTGTTGGCTGGAGACCCGATGACCTACAACAAAGTCAGTTGGATGGCTTATATCACGCAGGCTGGCGTTGGATTGGGACTGGCTAAAGAGGTCGGAGGGACATTTCCGGCGTGGGGCCCGGCTTTCGCCACGCTGATGATTTCCATCATCGTGGTGAATCAGGTTGTCGGACCTGCCTTTTTTAAGGGGGCACTCGTTTGGGTAAAAGAGGCACGTCCTCGTGCGAAGAAATCCGAGCCGGACCAGATACACAGTGCCATCATTTTTGGGGCAGACAGCCAATCACTGGCACTCGCTCGGCAGTTGCGAGCGCATAACTGGGAGGTAAAGGTCGCATACGGACAAACGGGAGAGGTAAAAAGTGTGGCAAGTTCGTATTTTGATGTTCAACCGATGCCCGGTTTTTCGTTGAACGAATTACAAGCGTTTGGTGTAGGAGAAGCCGGTGCCATTGTTGCCATGCTTTCTGACGAAGAAAATTACCGTATCTGTGAACTTGCCTATGAGCATTTTGGAACAGACAACCTCGTTGTGCGGTTGAACGATTTAGCCAATTATGATCGTTTCCGTGAACTGGGTGCCTTTACTGTGAGACCTTCTACCGCAATCATTAGTCTACTGGACCATTTCGTGCGGGCACCATCATCGGTATCACTGCTGCTTGGAATGGAAGAGAACCACGATATTATCGATTTGGAGGTTCGTAATCCCAATCTGGCGGGTATGGCGGTGCGAGATTTGCACTTGCCATCGGAGGCATTAATCCTATCAGTTCGCCGCGCTGGGCATATTATAATCACACACGGTTATACAGATCTACAAATTGGTGATTGGGTGACGGTCGTTGGGTCACTAGACAGTCTGGAAGCGTTGGAGCTGCGATTTGGTGAATACTCACCATCCCTTCACACGACCTATCCCCTACGACGTGAATTGGCACTCGGAAAGGACGCAGCAGGGTGAAACCCCATGAAGGAAAAACTGAAAGTGAATCCATCCAAGGTTTCGACTACCATAAAAACCCTATTGGATTTAGTACGTGAACCAATCATTATTGGTGCATTGATCATTGCGGGTTGTATCGTTGGTAGTGTTTACGTTTTGAGTCAATGGTACTACGCAGATTTTGACCCTGAGCCGATTCCCACGG
>JAKZSX010000514.1:0-2956 GCA_047517405.1 Candidatus Poribacteria bacterium
CAGTCTTCCACAACCTTCAGGTTGTGTTTCCTTGCGACAGCCATAATCTCGCTCATCATCGCCGGCTGACCGTTCAGATGGGCAACCACCACAGCGCGTGTCCGCGGCGTGATGCGTTCTTCAATTCCCTCTGCGGAAATGATTTGTGTCCTAGGGTCTACATCGGCAAATACGGGAACGCAGCCGATTGCAACGACTGGAAAGGACACGAAAATCGGTGCGACAGCCGGACAGATAATCTCGTCGCCCGCGTCCAAGCCCAAACTAGCGTAAGCCGTTGTATTGGCACTAGTGCCGGAGTTTACGGCGTGAACATACTTCCGTCCGAGACGCGCCCCGAATGCCTCCTCAAATCTCGGAACGAAATTGCTTCGCCCCCACCGCCATGCGTCTTGGCTTTCGATGACCTCTCGTAGATAGGTCAGTTCCTCTTCTCCAAAGCAGTTTCTTGGCATGTCGACCCCCTTCCTTTTATGAAGGTGCTATTACAGGAGTGGTGTATTAGTAGCGGATGGTAGCCCTATTTCAATTATAATGTAACCTTCCTTCACAGACCCTATCAGAATGTCTCCTTCTAGTCAACCCAAAATTGTTAGTAGGGGAATTGCATCCGTTATGGAAATTAGGCAGTTGAGAAATCAGCACCTAGGGTTAACCGCTGTCGGGGCGTAGAGACTGACCTCGATGGCATCGGGGTGACTTAACCCACGAGCGATCACAGGTTAGGAAACCTGTGGCTACGAGTAGATTTCCATTGTTGTATGCCAAAGTCTTACACAATATGGACATGCGATTGTCCTGAAATTGTTAGACCTTCCTGTTGATCTAACACGCAAACCGTGATAGAATGAAGCCAATATTATCCATTTAGTGAGATCCGATTGAGACAAGGAGTTTGTTATGGCTAAAATCGCTTTCCTCGGTGCAGGGAGTTTCGGATTCGGCAGACGCTTGATTGGAGACCTCCTTTCATTTCCAGAACTGTTAGATTCAACCATCCACCTTGTAGACCCCGATAGCGAACGGCTGGCGTTGACGCACACCCATGCCCAGCGTATCGTGCGTGAGTTGAATCTACCCACACAGATTGCCGCGTCAACAGAGCGTAAGCCAGCGTTAGACGGTGCTGATTATGTCATCGTCTCTATTCGGGTGGGAGCCAATATGGAGCCAGAAGCGTTGGATGTGCAAATCCCACTTGAGGTCGGTGGACTTCGGCAGACGGTCTCGGACACCGTCGGTATCGGCGGACTGATGAAGGGGCTGCGCACGATCCCTGCCATGCTCGATATCGCTCGTGATATGGAGGAGCTCTGTCCGGACGCGCCAATGCTCAATTATACCAATCCGATGGCGATGATTATGTGGGCGGTGTTGGAGGCAACGAGTATATCGGGCGTGGGGCTTTGCCATAGTGTGCAAGGCACCAGCAAGCAGCTAGCGAATTATATGGGTGTAGACTATGAGAACCTTCGCTATCGGGTGGCGGGGATTAATCATATGGCGTGGTTTTTGGAACTTTCGCAAGACGGCGAAACACTCTATCCCCGATTGAACGCCTGCCTTGAAGACCCTGAGATTGTCGTCCGTGACCCGGTGCGCTTTGAAATCCTGAAACATTTCGGTCGATTTGTCACCGAGTCTTCGCGTCACATGGCAGAATATGTGCCTTACTTCATGCAACACTCCGACGAAATGGCACGGATGAACATTGAACATCGCACCGCCGAAAGCTTTGTCAGTCAACATACAGATCGGGAAGAACGAATCGCGCAGGCAAAGCGTGAAGCGGAATCGGCACCGATCGAACTGAGCCGCTCGCACGAATACGCGGCGATCATTATTCACGCAATGGAAACGGATACCCCCGCTTGCATTTACGGGAACGTGCTTAACAACGATCTCATTACCAATCTTCCTACTGGTTGTTGCGTCGAAGTGCCGACACTCGTTAATCGTGCCGGGTTGCAGCCATGTTATGTCGGTGCGCTGCCGCCCCAATGTGCAGCACTTTGTCAGACCAATATCAACATGCAAGGGTTGACGGTGCGAGCTATCTTGGAAGAGAATCGAGAATATGCCTATCACGCGGGATTGGTTGACCCAAACACGGTATCGCAATTAACGTTGTCAGAGATTCGCACAACGATAGATCGACTGTTGGATGTACAGGGTGAGTTTATGCCGCCGCTCGGTTAGTAGAAGTTTGGGGTGAGCCTTGTAGCTCCTAGGGGAATTGCATCTGTTATAGAAATTAGGCAAGTGAGCGGACGATCACAGGTTAGGAAACCTGTGGCTACGAGTACATTTCCATTGTCCTATGCCAAAGTCCTAGACAATATGTACATGCGATTGCCCTATTGTAACTCCATTTCGCCACTGACTCAACGGCGGATTTTAGTCCGAATAGAACAGTATTATCTCACAGAAAAGAGGGCTTGTAAGAATGATCGAGGAACTTTTTATCAGTCATCCCTTTACGGAGCGGGATGGTTTTACCTCTGGGATTGAGGGTCCTGCTTGCGACGCCGATGGCAATCTCTACGCCGTCAATTACGCACGTCAGCACACGATCGGGAAAGTCACCCCGGCAGGCAAATGCAGCGTATTCGTGGAGCTGCCCAACGGTAGCATCGGCAACGGCATCCGTTTCAACAGCGCAGGTTCCATGCTTATCGCTGACTATACCAACCACAATATTCTCAAGGTTGATATGGAGACACAGGAGAGTAGCATCTATGCCCATGAACCAACCATGAATCAGCCAAACGATATCGCCATCGGCTCTAACGATATCGTCTACGCCAGCGACCCAAATTGGGCGGAATCAACGGGGCAGATCTGGCGCATTGACACAGATGGCACAGTCACGCTTCTTGAGGGGGATATGGGGACAACCAACGGCATTGAAGTCAGTCCCGATGAGCGCACCCTCTATGTCAATGAAAGCGTCCAG
>JAKZSX010000515.1:0-8208 GCA_047517405.1 Candidatus Poribacteria bacterium
TGCTCCGATGACGTTTTCGCGCCTAAGTCGACCAACCAAATCAGCCGATGTATATCGGTCGCTTTCAAACACCACGATACCGGAACGCTCGGATGCTCCTGTTGGTGTTAATAGCCGGTAGTTCTTTGAGCGGAGTCCTTCAATGAGGCGATCTGTCAGGTCCAAGATTCGCTGCTCGATATTCGAGATCCCAATTTCTAGCAGCAGTTCGATCGCTGCACCGAGTCCATACAGACCAACGCTGTTATACGATCCCTCCTCAAAGCGTGTTGCAGCCGGTTGGGGCGTGAAATCATAGTTCAGAAAATCCCTTGGATTGACCACACCCGCCCAACCGACGTTTGTGTTTATCAACGCATCCTGTTTTTCCTCTGTACAGTAGAAGATTGCCGCGCCTTCAGGTGCGAGCAGCCACTTATGACCGTCGGCGGCAAGGATGTCAATGTTACAAGCCTTCACGTCCAAATGTATTGCGCCCACACTCTGTATGGCATCCACGACAAACCAGAGTCCTCTTTTTCGGCAGATTTCACCGATCGCCGCGATGTCATTCCGAAAGCCCGATGCAAACTCGACGTGACTGATGGTCACGCACCGCGTCCGTCCGTCAATCGCCGCCTCAATATCTTCAATGTGAATGCATCCTTCTTGCTCCGGCACCATCCGCGTTGTCACGCCCAGACGCTTCAGGCTCAACCACGGATACACATTCGCGGGAAATTCCGCAGCTGTTGTTACGACGTTATCGCCCTCACGCCAGTCAATTCCGTTTGCGGCAATGATGATGCCTTGTGAGGTGTTCTTCATAAATGCTATCTCATGGACAGCACTGTTAATCAGTTTAGCTGCGTTTGCGCGACACGTTTCAGCCGTAACTTCCCAACGATCGGAATTGACCGCACCGTTATTGGTCGCATCGTCCAAAAAATGCCCCATCGCCTGATGGGCACGCAACGGGAGCGGGGCAATCCCTGCGTGATTCAGGTAGATATATTTCTCTGTCACTGGAAACTGTTTTCGCCACTCGTGCCAATCGATCACGTTGCCCTCCAATTTAGTTGATATTTTGCTGTTGCCAATTCGGCAAATGCCTGAACCTCTGATCGTTTACGTTTCACCTTTCGCCCATTCTATATACATGCCGTCCCTCTGGGGCTTTAGGGTTTGTACCGTTGCGCGTGCTATACACATATCGCCCCTCTGGGGCTAAATGAACCAATGAATCCATAGCCCTTTACGCCTCACGTTTCACTATAGTTGGGTTTCACTATATCTCTCTATAAAACGGTGGTGTTGAAAGGCAGCGGGGCTATCGCGCTTGATAGGGACTTGGTTTTAGCCATTCAACCCAACCTACGATATTCAATGCACAGTGGCCCGTAGGTCTATATTCGTATCTCGACACGAAAATATCGATTTTGGAAAATCAACCTACAGCCTCCGAAATCATCTCAAGTTGCTTTGAATCCCGATCTTATCGGGGGCATCGAGAGAGGTTCTACTTGTCAAATGTCAACAGAACCTAGGTATATACCAGCGATTTTCAAACTAGATCGCTATACGATGCGGAAACCAAATCTTCTTCCTTAATTCCAAGCGCATTCTTTACAAGCTGATGCTCCACCTGTGCCTCCCCTTCTGTTTGGTTGAGAATCACCGTCTCTAATTCAACAAACTGACCGAGATCTCTTACCTCATCCAGATGGATGCGCGTGTCGCCAAACATCCACAACTCCCGCCGTTTTTCAACAACTGCCTTCACACCTAGAGCCATCGTGGCGATCTGCTTAAAAGCTATCGGTTCTGGAATATCGCATATCTGATAATTGCTATAACGTGATTTCGCAAGATCAGAACGCTCGTAGTAGATGAGTACCGCTTCGTGGGTATTAGTCTCCCTCAGCTTCAACCTACCCTGGGGAACGTTAAAATAGGTATCAACCTGTGTCATCGTACGGCGGTGTTCCGCTTGAAGATTGACAAGACGCTGACGGAGCACATCGAGTGAATCACAATTTGCTTTGAATTCTAGGTTTTTCAACGTTGTTTTAGGGACCTCCCTCTTATAAAAAATCACTTAAAATTGCGTGATTCCAATAGACCGAATCCCGCATCTAGTAAATCTCGTGTCATATTGTAGGGGAATTGCATCTGTTATAGAAATTACGCAGCGGGGATCACAGGTTGGGAAACCTGTGGCTACGAGTAAATTTTCATTATCGTATGCCAAAGTTATATATACTATTTACATGCGATTGCCCTGTGTCATATTGAAAAAGCACTTGACAAAAACACCAGTAATTTATAAAATCTCCGAAGCACATCACGGAGAACAGGCATAGGAAAATATGTTTGCAGACTTTAGTCAGATCAGGAAAATTACTATTTTAGGTGTCGGCTTAATCGGTGGATCCCTCGGATTGGCGTTGAAAGCCAAGGGTTTCCGTGGAGAAATCACCGGCCTCGGTAGGCGGATGCAGACACTCGACATCGCGCTCGAACGCGGTGCGGTTGACAACGCGACCACTGATTTTCACGCTGGGATTTATGACGCGGATATAGTTGTCGTTGGAACACCGGTCGATCTCATCCTTAGAATGGTGCGGCGTATCGCAGAAATCCGGGCCTCTGACACCCGACCTTTATTGATCACCGATGTTGGCAGTATTAAAGGTCAAATCGTCGAGGAAATTGAGAACTTCTTAACCGTGCCGAATCTGCATTTTGTTGGATCGCATCCGATGGCTGGCTCTGAACAGACGAGCGTCGCAGCGGCACGTGCAGACTTGTTTGAGGGTGCAAAGTGTATTGTGACCCCAACGGACAACACGCACCCGCAGGCGTTGCAACTCGTGACAGCCCTTTGGCAATCTGTTGACACTCAGGTCTGCCACCTTTCACCAACCGAACACGACTTGCTGATCGCAGGCGCGAGTCATCTGCCTCACCTCATCGCTTCGATTTTAACAGAAACCGTAGGGGAAATCGGTAACGACAGGGCAAAAGCGTTAGATTTTGCCGCAACAGGTTTCCGCGATACGACACGCATTGCTGCGGGTTCCCCACAGATCTGGCGGGCAATCTTCATGCAAAATGCCCGGTCACTGTTACCGATGATTGATTCGACAATCAAAAACCTCACTGAATTCAAGACCTTACTTGAAAATCAAAACGACGTTGAAATTGAACGCGTCTTGGCACACGCAAAGATGCTAAGGGATACATTGGAGGGCTAATGAAGGAACGTCTAACGATTGCAATGGATGGGCCTGCCGGCTCAGGAAAAAGCACAATCGCCCAACGTCTCGCCGAAAAGTTGGACTATCTTTATCTGAATTCAGGCTCGATGTATCGTGCGATGACACTGTTATCTCTCCGAGAAGAAGGAGCTTCGACGGATGTGTCTATGCTAACCAAGCTGGCCAAGAGCTGCCGGATTGATTTCTCGGACAATGGCAAAATTACCCTGTTGAACGGAGAAGATGTGTCGGATGTCCTTCGCACCCCAGAGATTGATCGTGCCATTGTCGATATTGCCCAGGTTCCTGAAGTCAGGCACGAAATGGTGAAGCAGCAACGCCGGATTGGTGAGAACGGCGGCATCATTGTTGAAGGACGTGACGTAACGACGGTTGTGTTCCCGGACGCGGACCTGAAATTTTACATCAATGCCTCCGTTGAAGAGCGTGCGAAACGTCGTTACGCGGAACAAAAAGCACAGGGTATTGAGACAACATTGAAACAGGTCGAAAAAGAGATTCGCGACCGAGATCAGATGGACGAATCCCGTGAGCATAGTCCATTGCGAGCCGCGGAAGATGCAATTGTCGTAGACACAACCAGCATGACCATCAACCAAGCCGTGGACTTCGTTCTGAATCGAGTAGAGGAAAGCTAATGCGACGTCGCAATTTCGGATTCTGGACAGATCAGCTCCCATATCGCTGGTCACACCGAATCACTAATTTTGTCTGTGACCTTTTCGGCAAATTGGAATCTCACGGTTATGAGAATATTCCGCAACAAGGTGGTGCCTTGATCTTATGCAACCATGTGAGCTATTTCGACCCCTTCATCGTCGGTTCCGCGGCGAATCGAGAGTTGCACTTCATGGCAAGGCATGATTCCTTTGATATACCGGTGATAGGCAAGCTGATCGCTGCAAACAATGCGTACCCGGTAAAACGTGGTACGGCAGATCGCGCTGCACTCCGACGCACCATCTCCCTCCTGAAATCAGGAAATGCAGTCCTTATCTTTCCTGAAGGCACACGTAGTGTTGATGGTACGCTGGGCAAACCCCATGATGGTGTCAGTTTCATCGCTCATAACGCGGATATCCCCGCCATTCCCGCTTATCTCAAAGGAACGATATTACCCCGCAATGCGAAATGGATTTATCCTGCCCAACTTACCGTAACCTTTGGGACTCCTATCGACTTCACAGAAGTTCAGCAAATTGGGGACAGGCGCGAGCTATACCGGCGGATGGGTGAACAGATTATGCAGGAAATCGCCAAGCTGCGGGACGCACCAATGAACAAATGAGCTCGGTTCAGATACAGAGTATCCATGCCTCAGAACAGGGCTTCTGCGATGTCATGCAAGCCCTTCGGCGCGCTCATCACCCACCGTGCCGCACGAATCGCTCCCTGCGCAAGCGGTTCACGGTTTTGGCCGCGATGTGTGATTTCGATGCGTTCACCCGTACCGACAAATAAGACTGTGTGATCGCCGGCAAGGTCTCCCCCTCGAATGGCGTGGATACCGATTTCCTTCTTGGGACGGGCTCCAACAATGCCGTGCCTACCAAACACGCCGACTTCTGAAAGATTTCTGTCCAGTGCTTGAGCGAGTACCTCAGCCATCCGTAGGGCAGTCCCGCTCGGCGAATCGACTTTTTGATTATGGTGTGCTTCAATAACCTCAACGTCGTAGTCGTCCCCAAGCACATTCGCAACAGCCTGAATCGCTTGCAACATGACGTTGATGCCGACACTCATGTTGGCGGCCATCACGCACGGGATTTGAGGTGCGAGCGCGTGCACCTGCGCCAATTCCTCTTCATCATATCCTGTTGTTGCGATGACCATTCGCTTTCCGGCGTCCACGACGTTCTGGAGGTGCTCGATTGTTGCACTCGGTGCTGTGAACTCAATCACAACATCTCCCTCATCTAGAATTGAAGGCAAATCGCTGGTAACAGGCACACCGATTGCCCCAATTCCAGCTACTTCCCCCACATCCTGCCCGAGTTGCGGATGTTCAGAAAATTCGATGGCACCGACAATCTGCATATCTTCTTGTTGTGAAACGCCTTGCGTAATCATCTTACCCATGCGGCCGCAAGCACCATCAATGATAACACGAATCATATCCGTTTCCTTTCTACATCGCCAGAAAACCTTGCAAAGCCCTCAAATCTTCGCAAGATTCTCAAGATTAATAAAGATGCAAACAAAGTTCTCGATTATCTAGCCCTGCTGTCTTAACCAGAGCCGCACATAATGCCGCCGATGCTCCGGATCGGGATAGTCCTCAAATGCGGTGCGGTTGTGCAAAACCCAGCGGTTGTTGGTGAACAGCATCTGTCCCGGTTGTAGACTGAACTCTACCCGGAAATCAGCACGACGCAGCAACTCTTCCACAACTTCCAGTGCGTTTCTCTGATCTACGGTCAGCGTTTTGCCTGTGCGCTCGTGACCCACTTGGATGTAGTAGTATAGGTATCGGACGATCAGTTCACCCATACTCCATTGGAAAATTGGAAATTGAGAAGTGGGGGATTCCCCGGTTTTGAACTGTCCTCGACGATCAAAATGAAATAGCTTATAGAGAGTCTCGAGGACATCGGGGTGATTCTCTAGCAGCTGATTGTGGAGGGCGTAACCGCTGATAAGCTGACTCCGTCCGCCGGATTTTGCTGTTTGCAGGCAGAGTAAGCCCACAAGGTCAGGCAGTGGCTCACCGAAGGAATTATCGTTATGAAACGAACTCTCGGCATTGGTCACTGAAAACCGAGCTCCTTGTGCCACATTTTGACCTGTATCTCGCACATCGTACAGTAATGTTCCTTCAATATTCTGCTGCATGGGCGTGGCAAGGAATTGGCCAATCATCCAGTACATCGACAACGCTTCTTCAACGCTATACTGTTCGACTGGCACCCGTTCAACGATAGCAAAACCGCGCCCCGAATTGAGCGCATCGAGCACAGGTTGAAGACATTCACCGCAGCCATTGGCTGACGAACCCGGGCGGGAAATCGCCGTAATCGGTCGGGGTTGACGGCCTGCGTCACAGATAACCCGCTTAAAGCTGGAGAGACAATCCTCAGATAGGGAGTAGTACCAAGCTGCGGTATCATCAATGGTACTCGCACGCCAAGCTCGCTCGTCGGAAACTCCGTCGGTCAACATCTGGGAACCATTCATTTTCGCGTCTCCTCACCCCAAGTTCACCCCTACTCGCTATCTGCCCAAGCTCCCTTCGCCATCATCCCACCATCAACACAAACGTATTCGCCGGTCATGAAGGACGCTTTGTCACTCGCGAGGAACAGCACGACATTGGCAATCTCACTCGGTTGACCAATGCGTCCCATTGGGTGCGCCTTGCCCCATAGTTTTCTGAGACTCTCCAAGTCACCTCCCATGAAGTCCACAGCCTCCGCTACCAACGGCGTGTCGATTGTTCCGGGATTGACCGCCAGCACCCGAATATTGTCTTCGGCGTACTCTAGAGCGAGCTGACGGGTCAGGGAGAGGGCACCGCCCTTACTGGCTGCATAAGCGGACACGCCCTGCATCGACTGTAACCCTTGGACGCTGGCGGTATTGATAATAACGCCGCCCCCGCGCTGCTTCATCTCGGGCACACAGTATTTGGTCATGAGAAAGAAACTCTTGAGATTCACATCAATGATGCGATCCCACATCTCCTCCGGAAATTCGTGGGCGGGTAGATAGCTATTCGCAGGCTGGATGCCGACGTTGTTGCAGAGAATATCTACCCCGCCCCACTCTGACACCGCTGTCTCGACAACTCCTTGGCATTCACTGCTGTGTGCAACATCTGCCTTCAGGAAACGAACGGTTCCCTCCATGTTTGCGGATTCAGCTACAAGTTGTGCCCCTGAGTCTTCGTCCAGGTCCGCGCAGAGAACTTGCGCCCCTTCTTCGGCGAAAGCCCGGCTGATACCGCCGCCGATGCCTCTGGCACCACCGGTGACAATTACTATTTTATCCTTAAAATCTGCCATAATACTCCTCCTTGTGGGACCCCGCAAAAGGTGTTGGACCTTCGCAAGGCTGGATTGTTATTCAAAATGAATTATACATTATAAATACGAAGGGGTCACACAAATTTTTCTTTAATCTCCTGTTGCAATGCGTCATCTACATTCGCACCTGAAGCGATTAGACAGACTGTCTTGTTTTCTAGAGCGGTACGCATCTTCAATGCTGCGGCTAAAGGTGCCACGCCGGCACCTTCTGGTAGGTGTCCGGTATGATTATAGAAGACGCCCATCGCCTCTTTCAAATCGGTCTCAGAAACCGTGTGCATCTCATCGACAACTGTTAGCATCAGATCCACCGCCTCTGGAATTGAGACCCGCACTGCCATGCCGCTGGCAAAGGTGTCACAACTTTCTGTGTCCACAGCCTGCCCCGCCTGAAACGACAAGGCCATACAAGGTGCCAAATCGGATTGAACTCCAATTACCTGGATTGATGAGTTGAATTCTTTGAGTGCGGTCCCAATTCCGCCGATCAATGCACCATTCCCGACGGGCACAATAACAACCTCCACGTTGGGTAGTGTCTGAACAATTTCCCATCCGATCGTCGAAGTACCGGCGACGATTTCGGGGCAGGAGCCATCCTCAATAAAGAGGGTATCCGGTGAGGATGGACGTTGCTGCAGCAATTCCTTGGTTTCGTCCAAATCTCGACCAATCATTTCTAACTCCCCGCCAAATTGACGAATCAATTCGAGTTTGCTCTGATCACAATTGACGGGAACACCAACGGTGAGTGGAAGATTGTATTCCCGGCACGCGAACGCCATGGCAGCACCGTGGTTCCCCGTAGAAACGGTGATGACTCGTGATACGTTTTTGCCGTCTGTGAGCGCGTGTGCAAGATTCAACGCCCCTCGAATCTTGAACGATCTGACGGGGTTTAGGAATTCATATTTGACAAATAC
>JAKZSX010000516.1:0-7100 GCA_047517405.1 Candidatus Poribacteria bacterium
AACTAACGAATCACTCGGTTTTCCAAAGGGGGTCTCAACCTCTATCGCTTCAACGTCCGTTAACCCCTCCATCTGATAAAATCCTGAGCCGCCGATCACGCCGATTTTGACGCTCATAAATTCTCCATTCTATTTAATGAATTGGGAAAGTGTGAACTGTATCACGTCTCCCATTCCACTTAAGTCAGTATACTTCCTATCGTTGACAACCCCGGAGGCATCCCTCAATAAAGCAAAAATGCTTGGCTATTTTATCAGATCGGCATACTGTTTTCAACCGATTTTTCAGCAAATAAGGAGATTCAGGTCATGAATGGGTTTGAGAAAGCGATGGCAAAATACAATGGAAAAGGATTACATAGCTTGGATATAGAAACAATCCAAGTGAATATCGGGCTCAAGTGTAATCTGGAGTGCGTCCATTGTCATGTGGTTTCCTCACCACGGCGGAAGGAGATGATGGATTGGGAGACGATGGAGCATGTGATAGCTGCTGCGGAAAAGACAAATGCTAAACTGGTCGATATTACAGGCGGGGCGCCAGAAATGCACCCGCAATTTCGGCGGTTTGTGGAGACAGTTCGGGGAAAAGGGTTCCCCGTTATGGTGAGAACCAACCTCACGATTTTACTGCAGCCCGGTTTTGAAACCTTCCCTGAGTTCTTTCGGGAGCAATCAGTCCAACTTTGCGCATCCCTGCCCTGCTACCTTGAGGAGAACGTTGACACGCAACGCGGCACGGGAGTCTTTGCGGAAAGTATCAAAGCGTTAAAGCGCCTCAACAGCCATGGATATGGGACTGTTCCCCAGCTTCCCTTGAACCTCGTATACAACCCTGTCGGTCCCACGCTCCCCGCCGACCAATCTGAACTTGAGGCAGACTACAGACAGGAATTGCGATCAAAATACGGGATAGAATTTACCCATCTGCTGACAATGGTCAATATGCCTATTGGTCGATTTCGTAGTGATTTGAAGCGAGAGAATAGGCTTGAGACATATAATCAACTTCTCCGCGATTCCTTTAATTCAGCGACCTTGGATGGACTGATGTGTCGCTACCAGATTAATATTGGTTGGGATGGAAGTATGTACGACTGCGATTTCAACTTAGCCCTTAAGTTGCCAGTGACAAAAGGGCTGCCACAACATATAAAAAATTTCGATCCGGACCTATTTGCACATCGGAGAATCGTCACCGGGAATTACTGTTTCGGCTGTACAGCGGGGAGTGGGTCATCCTGTACCGGCGCATTGGTATAGAGGGAAGTTGGGTCAGATGGTATCATTACATTGTGGGAATTTAGAGATTGAAGGTGAGTCAAGTTCCGCCGTGGCGACCTACCTACGGGTGAAAGAGCTCGATCTCATCTTTGACCTAGGCAGATGCCCAATGAGCTTTATCGGCACAAGCCATGTTTTTGTATCCCACTTCCATTTAGACCACTATTTTGGGATTCCAATCTATGTCAGTCAGCGATGGCTCAACGGCATGCCGCCGGGGAACATCTACGTGCCCCAAGAAGGGACAGATCAGCTACGAGATATCATCGAGCGGATTTCGTTCTTGGATTGTGGAAAAGTGTGGGATTACTGCTTGACACCGGTGCAAGCGGGCGATGCCATGCCATTTCGTGAGAATCTAGTAGCGCACGTCTTACCGATCGAGCATCGCGTGCCATCGGTAGGTTACCTCGTTTGCGAGACACGGGACAAGCTCAAATCCGAGTTTTTCGGTTTGCCGGGACCTGAGATTGCGCGGTTGCGACGCAACGGTGTAACGGTTACAAACCGAGTTGAATTGCCGCTTATTGCTTATTTGGGAGACACTTGCACTGTTCCTATTGATTCTCACCCATTGCTCAAGCAGTGTCAGGTGTTGATTTGCGAGTGTACCTTCCTACTTCCTGAGCATCGGGAGCGGGCAGCACAGACGATGCATCTGCATCTAGATACGTTGCCCGCATTACTAGAGATGTTTGAGAGCGAACACATTATCTTAACCCATTTTTCACGGCGTTACTCCCCTGAAACGATTCGGAAACAGATTCACGCCGTGCTTTCACCGGAAGATCACTTGCGTGTTCAGCTGCTGATCTGAAGGAATGAATCCCCCTGATTGACTTCAATACGACTAGAAACAGGTTTATCTCTTAGTGGTACTGCTTTGTTGTTCAGTATTTGCACATAGGTGTTCACGAATATCTTCGTGTCCTATCTAGACAGGAATGCAGAACGGCATGTGAAACGCGCTGAAATTCTGTTAGCGTCTGAGTTCTTTGACAAATGGATTCGGGATGACAACGTTGGCACGGCATTTGCTTATTACAAGTCGATAGTGTCAACCCAAATGTCCACCACTCAAACGCAAACAGAAGGAGATAAACCAATGAAAGCGCAAGTTTTTCGTTTTTCACTTTTCCTGTTGATGGGGTGCTCGCTCTTGGTACCGAACCGGGCTATTGCCCAATATCGGGCGTATCAGACGTGGGAATTGCCCGAAGGTGCCATCGCCCGCTTTGGGAAAGGAAGCATTAGTTGGCGAGACAGAGCAATCGCTTTTTCGCCCGATGGGGCACTTCTCGCTGTCGCAAGTCGTATTGGTATCTGGATTTACGATGTGGCGATAGGACGTGAACTCACGCTACTCACAGGGCATACGGGGTGGGTTTCCGTTGTGGCATTCTCCCCCGACGGAACAATCCTCGCTGCGGGGGCATTGCGCGAACTTCAGCTGTGGGAGGTCAAGACCGGCGAAAATATCGCCACACTTGAAGGGCATTTTGATTGGATCGACGCTGTGGCATTTTCCTCCGACGGAATGACCCTCGCTTCGATGACAGGGCGCGATATCAGACAGTGGGATGTCGAATCGGGGGAAAATATCGGCGCATTCGTGGGGTGGTCAAGCAGTATCACATTCTCTCCTGACCTCACGATGACCGCCGGGGAGTCATGGGGCGATATCAAACTGTGGGATATCAAGACGCAACGTGAGCTCGCTATACTTCGAGGAGCCACGCGTCAGGTCAACTCTATCGCGTTCTCATCCGATGGCACAAAACTCGCATCGGGGTCATCCGATGGAATCGTTCGATTGTGGAATATAGAGCCAGAGGCAGCCGATCGAAACGCTCCGGCGTGGATAAGAGAAAGTATTGCTACGCTACAAGGACATACGGATGGGGTTTGGTCTGTTGCCTTCTCACCCGACAGCACCACAATCGTTTCAGGATCATCTGATAAAACCGTCAGACTATGGGATGCCGAAACGGGGCAAAATATCACGACACTCATAGGGCATACGGATAAGGTCAACTCTGTGGCATTTTCACCCGATGGGACGAAGCTCGCATCGGGGTCGAGAGATGATGGCACGATCCGACTGTGGGATGTCCAGACGGGGGAAAATATCGCCACACTCGAAAGGCATATGAAGGTAGTTGAATTTGTGGCGTACTCACCCAATGGGAAAATCCTCGCATCGGGAGCGTATGATGGAACGGTCAAATTATGGAGTGCAGGAACAGGTGAAAATACCGCTACACTTACCGGGCATACAGGTGCGACCATCTCCGGTACGTTTTCACCTGACGGCAGAATACTCGCCTCAGGGTCAAGAGATAACGCAGTCAAACTGTGGGATGTTCAGACGGGAGAAAATATCGACACGCTTGAAGGGCATACATATAAGATCAAATCCCTTGCGTTTTCCCGCGACGGAGCAACCCTCGCTTCAGGGGGCTCACATGACATCGTCAGGCTGTGGGATGTCCAGACGGGAGAAAATATCGCTACACTTCCATGGTATACACGGTCTCTCACCTCTGTGGCGTTCTCCCCCGACGGGGCGGCCCTCGCCACCGTATGGTCGGATCATTCGCTCAAGCTGTGGCCGATAACCCCGTTGATCCCTTTGTCAGGGGAGAAGACAGAAGAGAGTATTGCTACATTTACAGGGCATACGGCTAGAATCAACCCTGTCGTATTCTCACCCGATGGCACGATGCTCGCTTCGGGGGCATCGAATGGAACAGTCAGAGTGTGGGATGTTGAGACGGAAACAAATATCGCTACACTCATAGGGCATACGAATTGGGTCTACTCTGTGGCGTTTTCACCCGATAGTAGGACACTTGCGTCGGGGTCATCTGATGAAACTATCAAATTGTGGGATATAGAAGCGGGTAAAAATATTACCACACTACAAGGGCATCGCGTTGAATCTGTGGCGTTTTCGCCCGACGGGGCAATCCTCGCATCGGGGTCGTATGATGGAACGATTTTTCTGTGGGATATGACGGAGTGGATTGAACCCACAAGGCTGTGGGATATGGATGGAAATGGCGTCGTTGATATATTCGATTTGGTTCAGGTTGC
This sequence comes from Candidatus Poribacteria bacterium, assembly GCA_047517405.1. GTDB lineage: Bacteria > Poribacteria > WGA-4E > WGA-4E > PCPOR2b > PCPOR2b. The sequence goes on from JAKZSX010000516.1 coordinate 4,381, forward strand.
CAACAACTTCGGCAAAACCGGCGATAGGATCCGTGGTGACATCAATCGCGACGGCGTTGTTGATAGGTTGGATCTGGTTGCTGTGGCAAACCATTTCGGTCAAACTACCGTCAATAGTGCACCCGCTTTAGACAAACACATGGGGTTAACTCTACTTGATGCTGCGTTTGCCCAACTCCAAGCCAAGCCAAAACTGACACCGGGCGAACTCATCGCCCGTGAGTTTCTCCGTGCCTATTTGCAGAAACAGCGGACTGTGAGGGAAACCGTCCTGCTGCAAAATTATCCCAATCCATTCAACCCGGAGACATGGATTCCGTATCATCTATCCAACGACGCCGATGTGCAGCTCTCGATCTACGACACAAAGGGAGTATTAGTACGTCAATTGGATTTAGGGAATCAGCGAGCGGGCTATTACACAGATCGGACCAAGGCAGCGTATTGGGACGGGCAAAACGAAATGGGGGAAGGAGTTGCAAGTGGGGTCTATTTCTATCAACTCCGGGCTAGCAACCATACCTCTATGCGACGGATGTTAGTCTTGAAGTAGCGATGAATCCCCTATCCAAGAAACGACAGACACTGTGTATGGATCTGTCAAATCACAAAATTTATCGGCTCATGTCCAAAAGTCGTGCAAAGCAACTTAGCGAATTTACAATTCACATAACCGTGAACGCAGAGGTGCCTATATTATGTCAGAAAAGAATGTAACGCATGTATCGTGCCCAACAGAAGAAGCGTGGCCAACGCCGTCAGAACGCTTCTTTTTCGACAATAACGGTTATCTGGTACTGGAGAATTTCTTGACGGAATCCCACGTCAATGAGCTCCAAGAAGCTCTGTTCCGCACGATAGCTCAACGGCGCGGAAAACAGGAAAAAGAGATTCCGCATGCTGGCAGGACGGATATTAAGGGTGAGCAAAGCACCCGCATCTTCTATATCCTAGACGATGACCCACTGTTCCTTGAGATGCTGGATTGGCCCCCGATGATGTCTTACGTCAAAGGGTTGCTCAATGAAATGCCTCACCATCACGCTTCGGATGCAATCGTCGAATACGACACTGACCTCACAGACCGAGGGATGGGATGGCATATTGATGGTCACGACCAGGGATACCGTGGACTTGGTGCGCTGATTCCCTTTCTCCAACTTAAGATCGGTTACTATCTGAACGATATGACCTTGCCCGGACAGGGAAATCTCTGCGTTGTTCCTGCAAGTCACAAAGCGACGCACGAGCCCGCTCAAGATGACTTGCAGCGACCTGACCTCTTTCCCGGCGCGGTGCAGATCTGCGCTCCTGCGGGGACAGCCATTCTGTTCCACAACGCCCTTTGGCACTCGGCGGGACCATTTACCCAAGCGGGTAGCTTTCGACTCATGCTCTACTATGCCTATGAGCACCCGTGGATGATTGCCTCTCAAGAGCACTGGGGATATTCCAAAGGGTTCTACAACAGCCGCCTTTCCCCTGAACAACGCAAGTTCTTTCACGGTTTCCTATTTGATCCGCCGGAGCAGCGTTGGGGCTAATAGAATTTCTTGTGGGGCAGATTTCCGAGATTCTCGGCAGGCTAGCAGACCTGTCCCTCAAAAGTAGTGTTGTCTCTCAGCAGGAGGTTTTTCATGAGCGGTTTGTTAAACACGGAACAGTGTCAGGCATTTGACGAGCAGGGGTATCTACTGGTTCGCGGTGTGCTTGATGAAGGGGATTTTGCCCCGCTTGGCCGGGTCATTTCATCTGCCATTGACCATCGCGCTAAAGCACTCTACGACAAAGGCAAAATATCCAATCTGTATGAAGAGCAGTCTTTTTACCATCGATTGACACGGATTCTCCGCGAGTCCCAGAAGGGACCGCTCTTGGGTTGGAATTGGAATAAAGAGGTCTTCAGTCGCGAGGTTTACGAACTGACAACTCATCCGAAGATCTTGGATATTGTTACTTCGCTGATTGGTCCGGAGATTACGGTCAATGGAGATTACTGGATCCGCTTCAAGATGCCGACCGGAGGAGATTCCGTCTTCCCGTGGCACCAAGACAGTATTTACTACAACGGTAACGCCGATCCGGGGCAGCAAGTCACTCTTTCGGAGGAAAGCCAAATTCTGACGGTATGGATTCCCATGGTAGATGTTGATGAGCGAAACGGCTGTCTGCAAGTAATCCCTGGAAGCCACAAACAGGGGCTTCGACCGCCGCGCCGTGATGAAAATGGGCGGCTCGTTCCTGTGGAGGATGTTGAAAGCTGGGGCGAGGTGCAAAGCGTGTGCATGAAGGTGGGAGATGTTCTCGTGTTTGGCAATCTAACCTTTCACCGTTCCCTAGAGAATACCAGTGAGGACATTCGCTGGAGTGTCGACTTGCGCTACAGTCCAACCGATAGCCCATTAGAATGGTTTCATAAGAAGTGGCCCGGTTTTATCGCACGCAGTCAACAGCAGCCCGAAACTGTGGAATCTTGGGAAATGTGGAAGGTAAAAAGAACGCCTTCAGAAGCCAATCTAAACGGGAGAGATTGACAATGAACATGGACGAAGCCTTACGCGAGTTCGGTGTCCGGGACGACACGCTATCGTCGGAAGAAAAGCACTTCTTGGACGTGAACGGTTATCTTCCGCTTAAGAACATTCTTACCGAAGAACAGGTTGCAAACCTGATCAGTCGGTTGGACGAATTGGCAGCATTAGAGAAAGAGGACGCCGGCA
>JAKZSX010000517.1:0-8070 GCA_047517405.1 Candidatus Poribacteria bacterium
CGCCCCTTTTCAACCAATAGCTCTGGCACATCAACGGTTTCTGGTAACTCCTCAAGCAGCTGGGCGATGACATGACCCCACGCTTCTTGTCCGGTGTGAAGGTGTAAAGCGTTGATCGCTTTTTCTGCCGCTTGTTGCGCAGCGAAGCAAGTCCCGTCATGTCGATCGGCATGACGGGAATCCATCGCCTGTTCGAAATCTCTATCGGCTTGCCTTAGCCAGTCTAGCGCACAATTTGGCATTATCTTGATCCTTTACGGCTGCCGTCTGTAAAATGAAAGCATTGTATCACCATACCGTTTTTGGCGACTTAAAACCAGTTCATCTAGTATCAAAGACTCGGTCCAATCAGCCTCCTTAACCTTCCGATGTTCGATAACGAGCACTCCGGTTGGAGAGAGTAGCCCCCCCTCCGCAATCTGTCTTAAGCAAGATTCGTGGATTTTAGAGGCGTATGGCGGATCAAAGTAAATCAGGCCGAACTTCGCTTTCCGTTTGCCGAGCCGGGCAAGTGCTTTCCGCGCGTCAAGGTGAATGAGCCGGACCTGCGGATGTTTGCGGTCAAACCCACACATTTCAAGATTCGACTCGATAATGCGGATACAGTGATAATTGCTATCAACAAAGGTGATGGACTTCGCGCCTTGGCTTAATGCTTCGAGGCCGATGTTCCCGGTTCCTGCACAGAGATCAAGAAAATCGGTCTCCACAACCTGCTCACCAAAGACACGAAATAACGCTTCTTTGACGCGGTCAGCAGTGGGACGCACTTCTGAGCCTTTAATGGTCTTTAAGCGTCTGCCTTTGAATTTTCCAGCAACGACTCTCATTCTGAAACCTTGATGACGCTTTAAAGTTTGGTATGTAATGGGGCACGGGCAGATTATACTATAGCCAATTTCACACGTCAACTTCAAAACCGAGAAACGTATATCAGAACAGAAGGCTGTATCGGCAGCTTCAAAAACGTTGTTTCCAACAGATCGCTTATGTGTAGGAAATCAACACCCAAACTTAAGGGTTGAATTCCAGCTATTATGGTTTATAATATCGGTAGGATAAATTTATGGGATGCTCTGAAACTTTCGCATCTACAAAGGGGAAACAAATGACAAAAAAAATCTCACGTGAGACGCTTGATCTTCTCTTGGTTCCGAGTACCGCGACCTTGACTTCAGTGCTGCGACAACATGGCATCACCTGTACTTTTATGCACGGCGTGGCACCGCTAAAACCCGATATGAAGATGGCAGGTCCCGCATTCACCCTTCGTTACATACCGATGCGCGAAGATCTGGATCCGGGCACAGTTGATAACCTGAAAGATGTCCAACGTATTGGGATTGAGCAGATTGATGAGGGGGAAGTCTTGGTTATTGATGCACGGGGGGATACGCGCGCCGGGACGCTGGGTTCAATCCTTGCAACGCGCATCCACTGCCGTGGTGCAGCGGGTATCGTAACCGATGGTGCTTATCGTGATAGTCCAGTCATCGCTGAACTTGGTATTGCGTCTTACGCAGCGGCGATGAACGCTCACACTAACAAAACCATACACCATCCGAGCGAGATTCAAGTGCCGATTGCCTGTGGCAAGGTAGCGGTGTATCCGGGCGATATCATTGTGGGCGATGAAGAGGGGGTCGTGGTGGTGCCGGTGGAATTGGCAGAACAGGTGGCACAGACCGCCACCGAAATGGAGGAGAAGGAAGAATTTATCACGGAAAAGATACGGGCAGGGGCAAGCATCGTCGGTGTTTATCCGCCGGATGAGAAAACACTGGCTGAGTATGAGGAGTGGAAAAAGAAGAAGGGCAATCGAAATTAAAGCAGACCTTGGGCTTGGAAGAATCCTTTCAACTGCTCCATCTCCGTATCGTTCAACGTATGATAGGGTGTCCTGCGCCAACGACCGGCAATCCCGAATAGCTCAAGAGTTCCATGGATACCAGCGTCTCCGCCTCCTGTCAAGCCACCGACAAAGTCGAAATAGGGAAAGTCATAATTTTGTATAATCGCTTTCACGCACCGCCAATCCTGTGTCTGGACTGCCTGCCAATATTCTTGGGTAATGTCGGGTCTGAAGTGGATGAAGGTGGAAAAATATCCGTCGCAGCCATAAGGTAGCATGTCCAGATGATTCTGCTTTTGACCACCAGAAATCACTCCCCAGTGACCATGTAACAGTAACCCCATCCGTCTGGCAAACGCTCCAACGATGTCATCCTTGATGGCAACAACTCCCTCTACTTTATCGCGTAAGACTTCTAATGTCTTTAGCCCGAGATCTGGTGCGCCTGCGAACACATTGGTAACAACCATCACCGGAATGTGTTCAGCCACAGCGGCGTAGTGTTCGACCAAGGTTTCCACTGTGCAAGACCTCGCCCAGTTGGGAGGCAAAACCATCAGTAGATCTGCGCCGACGCTCGCGGCGTATTTAGCAAATTCTATCTCTTTGCCGGTCCACCACTGTCTATCCGCCGCGATAACCATGGCGCGTCCCGCCACATGCTCCGCAGTCACTTTGGTAAGATGAGCCACTTCTTCGTCGGTCAACACCGAGTATAGGCTATCGCCGTAGGTCAAGATGATACTCCCGCTTCCGGCGTCGATGACATGATCAATCATGTTCCGCAGCCCTTTTTCGTCGATTTCCCCATCGCGTTGAAAGGGGGTATGGACGGATGCAACGGGACCTGTAAGTGCTTCTCGCACCTTTGAGCGGTCTATCATAGTAAGTTGAACGATCTCCTTCTTACTACTGAGTAAAATAAATTTTGATAGTCATTGATCTCTATCTACCAATCAACGACCGTTCCGTCGTCAGGGTGTAGTGGGGATTGTGGACGGAAGATAGCACCGATTTTGTCTGCCATTGCTTCATCGTCGAGCTCAATCCCAAGCCCCGGTTTGTCAGGAATTGGCAAGTACCCATCGACCGGAACGAACGGTTCTTTGAGGTAGCCCTCGCCAAGCGTGACATGTTCCTGAGCCACGAAGTTTGGCATCATGGCATCAAGTTGCAGGCAGGTCGCCAACGCAATCGGACCGAGTGGACAATGGGGAGCGACGCCGGCGTAGTGCATCTCTGCCATCCCCGCAATGAGGCGCGTCTCAAAAATGCCGCCAACATGGCAGGGGTCTGGGTTTAAGATTTTCGCTGCACCGCGCTCCAAAAGCTCACGAAACGCCCAGCGTGTGAAAACGCGCTCACCCGCTGCGATGGGGATGCTTGTAGATTGGGCGATTCGTGCCATCTCATCGTAGTTTTCGCACTGACATGGATCTTCAATCCACGCTGGATGCAACGGCTCCAACGCTTTGATGATTGGCACTGCGGCGGCGGGGAGAAATGCACCGTGCAAGTCGATGGCAATGTCAATGGAAGGTCCGACAGCGTCGCGGATTTCCCCTACACTGGCAACCGCTTGATCGATAAACTCTTTTGTGGCGTGCACCTTGGGATACGGTCCTGGCAAGCCGATCTTGAACCCTTTGAACCCCCGCGCCACATCTTCCTTCATCTGATCAATGGAGCCGCCCCCTTTGTACAGACGGATACGGTCTCGGGCACGTCCACCCAACAGCTGCCACACCGGCAACCCGACGCTTTTGCCAAGAATATCCCAAAGTGCCGCCTCAACTCCACTGATGGCACTCATCATAATTGCACCACCATGATAGCATGGTTGTCGATACATCGCCTCCCAGTGATGGATAATTCGCCGTGGGTCTTGACCGATGAGGTAATCTTCAAGCTCTTTGACCGCTTCAGCGGAGGTTGTAGCACGCCCCTCTAGATACGGTTCGCCCAAGCCGACGATTCCTTCATCCGTATGTATCCGCAGAAACAGCCAGCGGGGTGCAATCAGGAATGTTTCGAGTTTGGTAATTTTCATCTTTTAACGTACTCCTAAAGCTAAAGCATTTAATTTTGCTTGACGTTCGCCACATCACAGGCTATTATTCGATACCCTCTGAACAGGATAAGCGCGAGTTTGCTGAAGATGGTGGGAAACGATATAGAGGATTTCCGTTATGCCCGGAATCCTGCTTGTGCTGGGTAAATCATACAAAATAAGACGGAGAAACGAGAAACGCCTTGCATACAGTGGAGCGAATCGGTTAAAGATACTTTCGGCAAGCACCTGCATTTAGGCGAGGATAGTTGATTTAGTGTCTCATTGATTTTCCTTTCTATTTGTTAAGCGGCAGGTACACACTTCATCAGATCAAGGGGTTCAGTGGGCATTATATCGACCCTTCCAATCCGCGTCAAGCAAATTATGGATTGCTATCTTTGCTGAACGGTTCAGCGAAAGGAAACACCATGAAAAGGGTATGGGTTGGCTTCAGTCTTTTATTGATTATATCTGCTTGCTCGGACAGGAACACACCTGAGGACGTTGCAGAGGATTTTGTCTATAACTACTACCTGCACGCAAATCAGGGGATGGCGTTACGCTTGAGCGACGGGCTCGCTAAGGAAAAGCTGGAAACGGAAATCGAGTTCTTACGGGAAGTCCGAAGCGGTAGTGACCAATCCCAAGTAAAGCCAAATATTGAGTATAAGCAGGTCGGGAAAAAAATTGAGGACGAAAACCGCGTATTCTTTAGATACCAATTGACCATCAAGGGCACAAGTTTTTCAAACACTGTTCGTAACACTGTGATTTTCACTGAATTGATTGACGGACAGTGGAAGGTCACCAATTTTGATGAGTACGCGGAATAGTGAAACCGGGAAACGGCAAACATTGTTTTCTCGATAATGGCAGTTATCGGTCAACCTGTTTAAGCCATCCCCACATCATGAATTTTTTACCTGCGGGAGCAACTGCAAAAGCAGGGTCAAACCATGCAGGATTAATGTCATTACGGGGATTATTGGTGAGTCTTCGCGTCTGTTGCGCGCCTTCGGCGTCTATCACGTAGATTTCCCGGTTCCCATCCCTAGTGGAAACAAAGGCAATGCGTTTACCATCCGGTGACCATGAGGGGTCCCTATCAGAAAAGGGATTATTGGTGAGGTTTCGCTGATTACCCCCATCAGCGTCTATCACATAGATTTCCCGGTTCCTCCCAGCCCTAGCAAAGGCAATGCGCTTACCGTCTGGGGACCATGAGGGATTGTCGTCATGACGGGGATTATTGGTGAGGTTTCGCTGATTACTCCCATCGGCGTCCATCACGTGGATTTCCTGGTTCCCATCCCTACTAGAAGTAAAGGCAATGCGTTTACCGTCCGGTGACCATGAGGGATTCCAATCATCAAAGGGATTGTTAGTGAGTCTTCGTGGATTACTCCCATTGGCACCCATCACGTAGATTTGCCGGTTCATCCCAGCCCTCATGGAAGCAAAGGCAATGCGTTTACCGTCGGGAGACCATGAGGGTAAAAAGTCAAACGCGGGATGGTTGGTGAGGTTTCGCTGATTACTCCCATCGGCGTCCATCACGTGGATTTCCAAGTTCCTAGCCTTACTAGAAGTAAAAGCAATCCGTTTACCGTTCGGCGACCATGAGGGATCCCAGTTATGAAAGGGATTATTGGTGAGGTTTCGCTGATTACCCCCATCGGCGTCCATCACGTAGATTTGCCGGAGCCCATCCCTCTCAGACACGAAAGCAATCTGTGCCTGTTGGGCAGCGTCTACAATCAGCGGCGTTAGAACTAAGACTACAACGCCAGCTAAAATGAAATATGCGAGATTGTATCTCCGTTGCATCTGTCTTTCCTCCTCTGTTCTCAAATCGGTTTCTTATCCTTTGGGGGTGATGGAGGTCAGCTTGTGTAGGAAACCTCTTTCCAATTAAAGGGGCAACTCGGATTATTAATGATGTCGGGCTTGGATAGTCTATGTTTCTACCCAATGCCGGTATAATGGTTTCACATTATCAGGCAGCGACTCATAGACATCTGATCGTATCAGGGGAGAATCGTAATTTTTTCCGTGCGTCTCGATCACTATTTGGGTGTGTTCTGGATTTCCAGCCTGTGTAGGATTCAGATTAAGCCACCACGGCGCGTAGCGGACAATGACTGCAACACGCGGTTTGTCACTACGATTCGGCGGCACCGCATGCCAAAGCCGGCTGTCGTAGAGTAGTACGCTACCTGCGGGACCCGAAACTTGCGTTTCTGTTGGATATGGGGCATCAGGATTGATTCCTGCTATCCCTGCTGCGGAAGGATTGTCGTCGGTTCTATGGCTTCCGGGGATGATATAGGTGCCGCCCGTTTCGGGTCCAAATGGGGTAAGCATCCAAATGGTTGAGAGGTGCATGATTGTGTCCGGATACGGAGCGGGGATGTGCGTTGCATTGGTTTGATTGTAGGGCCAATCCGAATGCCAGTACCCCCGCTCATTTCCCGGATAGTTTATCACGCAATCGGTGCAGGAAATCCGCACATACGGTCCGAACAGCGTCTCGGTAAGCCCCATAATCCGCTCATCTGCCAAGTACGGTGCGAAGGTCTGAGTTGCGTTAATGATCCCTCTCATATTTGCAACGCCCTTAGCACCCACACGGTGCCCTCGTGATCTCGTTTTTGCGAGTTCCGCCTCTGCTTTTTCGTGGTGTGCCGCTTGTGCTGCCACCACACTCTCTCGAATCTCATCAATTTTGTCATCCGGGATGATTCTCTCAAGGACGCAATAGCCATTCATTTTCAACTGGTATAGCTTTTCTTCTATTGACATGTTCCCCCTCTAATGTATTATATTGCTTGTTGTTAGAAAGGCGACAATCCGTTTATAGCTCTATAGGAAAATTCGATGTGTTAGTTGGATGACCAAGTAAGGTCCCTTCCTTTCAGACTGTTAGCGTTTTCTGTTGAATGGTGGGGCGATTCTCATCATCGCTGACGCGCACCTCAACGGTAACGTTTTCTGCTCCATCGGGAGCTGTCCATTCCGCCGTTGGTGTTTTTTCACGTAACGACCTCTCATTGACCATCCATGAATAGGTTAAGACATCCCCCTCCGCATCATGAGCGATGACTTGGAAGTTGACGTTGTCGCCGGGCGCAGCGTCTTCTGGGATGGTCAATTGCTCAATAACTGGCTCATCGTTGCCATGTCCGCACCCGAAGACGAATACAGTGGAGCCGATCACACAGAGCAGCCAAAGCAGCTTTTTCATGGGATATACCTCTAGTTTTCGTACCTGTCAGCCGACCCTATTTACAAGTAGCCTAGGCTTTTTATGATTACTTGGACTAGTATATCACAACTCCGAATTGAGTGTCAATAGATCGAAAAGGTGTCCCGTAACTCTCAACTTTTGAAGAGCCGGGGATAACCGATCTCTGATTTTTGTTGATCGGAAAGTGAAAAACGGGTACAATGGCTCGTGAAAGCTTTCTAAAATCGGCAGCGAAAGTCTTGATGTTGTTCCTTTGTTATGAACATTACGGCATTGAGAAGATTAGATTGGAAGTTCTAATCTAACACAATCAAGTTAGAAAGGAAGTATCAGATGGCAGAAAAAAGTTTGAAACAACGTATACACGATGGAGAGGTACTTATCGGGCGGGGAGCCTCAGTTGCATCAGATCCGGATGAACTCAGAACCCTCCTCGATGGGGCAGACTTCGATTTCATCAATACTGACAGTCAGCACTCCGCATTTAACGAAGAACGGCTGGTAACTTTCTGCAATGTAGCCGACGAATTCGATATGCCGGTTCAATTTCGGATTAAGCACACCCGCAATGCCTATCTTATTGGCAATTACCTGGATCTGGGGACGACGGGCATTGAGGTGCCGCAAGTAGAACTTGAATCAACGGTTGATGAAGCTATTGATAACTTTTACTATCCGCAGATCGGTAAGCGCAGTTGGGGTGGTGCTTCTCGGAAGACCGCGCCGGAACATAGTGGACGTATCGAGTATGCTCAATGGTGGAGCGAAAACGGTGTTCTCTGGATGCAGATAGAATCGGTTAACGCGGTAACCAATGCGAGAAAACTCGCTAAGCCGGGTGTTGACTGTCTTTCTTTTGGACCTGCAGATTTGAGTTTCAGCCTAGAAAGCTACCCCCACCATTCGCTCAAAACCCTT
>JAKZSX010000518.1:0-11327 GCA_047517405.1 Candidatus Poribacteria bacterium
GGTGGGTACAGTCCTCTGACGTTTGAAAAACATCTGTGTGCCTCGATCAAGTACGACACAAATTTATGCACGCACGAAATATATGGCAATATTGTATCAGACAACATAGTGTAAAGTCAAGCATTCGTTTGGAGCATTTCAAAAACAGGCTTGACATCGCATTGTGGGTTCTTTTATAATCAACTTCAACTTGAGTGAAAAGCAAAAATGAGTAGTTAATAGTTAATGATTGTATTTTTTCAAAGGGAGTTGCTAATAAATGGCTGACATAACAGACACTATTGATAAGAAGATTGGTGAAGTTCGCACTAAACAACTTGACATCAGCTTCAGTGAATTGATGAGCCTGCATCAGGAAAAGGAATTGATTATTACCCCTGAATATCAGCGGCTCTTTCGGTGGAGCTACGAGCAGCGTTCACGGCTGATTGAATCAATTTTAGTCGAACTTCCAATTCCACAGTTTTTTGTAGTTGAGAATGATAATGGCGTATTAGAGCTAGCAGATGGTTTGCAACGAATTAGCTCTGTATTTCACTTTGTAGATTCATCTTTGCTGAATCTTGAGAAGCCTCTGGATCCGCTAGAACTCACTGGATGCGATTTGGTTCCTGAACTTAATGGTAAAACGTTTAATTGCCTCCCGCTACGATTACGTCTCCATATTAAGCGGACGACGGTACGAATGGTCATGATTCAACGACAGAGCTCATACCGTCTACGGTTCGAGATGTTCAAACGGCTAAACACCGGTGGCTCGCTGCTCGCCCCACAAGAGATTCGCAATTGCAGTGCGAGAATGGTAGGCGACGCAGGAATTAAGTTCTATTCGTTTATCAAAAAGTGTGTAGTTTTCCCAAGTTTCGCCGCTTGTCTTGCACGCCTTTCCAATATTGAGAGAGAACAGAAGATGGACGAAGAATTAGTCCTTCGCTTCTTTGCTCTGAAAAACGCCCAAGATTTATTCCGAGGAAACATTTCAGAATGGCTGGATAAATACATGGATTCCGTCATTTTAGAGGACGCAAAGTTTGATTATAAGTCCGAACGCAAGATCTTTGAAGAAGTATTTTTCGTCCTAGAGAAATCAATGGAGAGAGACGCATTTGTACGGTTTCGAGAAGATAAGCCGATTGGACGACCAGCTCCGGCATACTTTGAAAGCGTTACAATAGGCACATTACGTGTAATCGATCGTATAAGCAACCTTTCAACGGATTGCATACGAAGCAAATTAATTGAAATTCGTCAGCAAGAAGTATTCCGTGATAATATTGGTTCGGGAGCCAATACTCAAGAAAAGATGGAGGGCCGCATTGCTGCTGTCGAAAATGGACTTCTTGAGTTGTTGGAGTCATAACAATGCCAGATTGGGACAAAAAGTTAGAACAAGATCTTGAATGGAGAGAAGCAGAACTCATTCAACTCAAGCTGCAAGCCACAGAGGCAGAAGAAGGTACGGTACGTCACCAAGCATTACTCCGTGCGCTGTGGACAATGTTATACGCACATTATGAAGGTTTTTGCAAATTTGCTCTTGATACCTATTTAGACGCTTTGACCGAACTACAACCTCGTCGCATAGATTGTAAAGATCAAATCGCTGCCCTCTCAATGGCAAATCAATTTAAGGGACTTAAGGGAGATTTGTCCAATGAGAATTGTTATAGTTTTATCTATGAATTTTCCACTATTCTCAATCAACCCATCGAATTCGATTTCAAATTTGAGACCCAAGGTAATCTTTATCCAAGAAAACTCATGAAGAATTACCAATACGTTTGCTTGCCCTCTGATCCGGTTGAAGATAATCGGCACAGACTAGCAGTATTGGTCAGCAGACGAAATGATATTGCACACGGAAAAGATGTGCCTGTGAAAGATTTCACGGAATATCAAGAACACGAAGAGGCTGCCTTTACGGTAATATATGATCTCGCTATTGCAATTATTGAAGCACTCGAACAAAAACAGTACTTGAAAGTAGCAGATTAACAGGCTCTATTTAACTTTTCATACAAGGAGATTCTGTGCAATACCAAGCGTACAACTGGATCTATCTAATGGTTTTGCTCCCTGCTTTCCTCTGGGTTGGTTGCCAAGGTGGTGCGTTCAACGTCGGTGATATTGGCACCAGCGAGAGTCCACTTGAAAAATCAGGCGAGTTGATGGAGAGTGAAGTCTGGGCAGGGAAGATTTTAATAGCCGGTGATGTGATTGTCCCCGAAGGGATGACACTGACCATTCGATCCGATTCTGTTGTCGGTTTCGACTCGGAAACCGGCGTCCATCAATTAATTGTCCGTGGATCACTGTATGCAGAAGGCAAGCCAGACCGTATGATTATATTTGGTTTACTCGATTCCGAGACAAAACCGCCCAAAACCGGCGATTGGGGCGGCATCCGATTTGAAGAGACAAGCCTCAACTCCCGTCTGAGTTACTGCCGTATTCAGGACGCTGACACGGCACTCTCCTCCCAATCCGATGGTGTACAGATTGAAAGTTGCTTGTTGATCGATAACAAGCTGGCAATTCTTTGTGAAGATGGTTCCGCAATGATAAGCGGCAACGAAATTAACAAAAATGGGACAGCAATCAAATGCCTCAAAAGTGTGTCTCCAGAAATAACCCGAAACTCAATTCAAGCGAATGAGTTTGGGGTTGTCTGTGATGATGACTCCCGACCGATGATTCATTACAATGAAATCTCCAGCAACTATCAAGACGCGATTAGGTGCTATGCCTCTGCCTCACCCGAAATTGTTTCCAACAACATCATTTTGAATGGAGGGTGGGCGGTATATGATGGCGGACGGTTGCGCGAAAATTATATCCGTGGGAACAAGGAAATTGGCCCGGATGTCGTTGACCGTGGTACCGGGCGAGAGGGCGGACAATTTTATAGCGTAGACGAAGTTTTGGATCCGCGGGCTGCCCCTGTGCCCAATGCTGGCGTACAACGGGAAGGATATTAAAGGCGCGACATGGCGAAACCCATGCAAATTCCATCTCAGCACCACGATTGGACCGCTTGGATTGGCACAGATGAAGCGGGTAAAGGGGATTATTTTGGTCCGTTGGTGGTAGCTGGTGTATATGTCAACCCGCAAATCTGTGAAATATTGCACACATTGGGGGTGCGTGACGGGAAGCAACTCTCCGATTCACAGGTCAGGAAACTTGCCCAAGAAATGCGGATGCGCTGCGGCGATAATATTTCATGGTTAGATCTTGAACCAACCCTATATAATAGGCGGTATACTTTATTCAGGAACAAGGGTCAAAACTTAAATCATCTCCTTGCATCGCTTCACGCCGAAGTGATTCGAGATCTCCGTAAGCGTGTAGACTGTCACCATATACTTGTAGATCGTTTTGCCAAGGAAGAGGTATTGGCAACGCAGTTGGGAATGCCGCTAGGTTTCGACATCGAATTGGTGCAAATACCGAAGGCCGAAAGTGATATTGCTGTCGCCGCTGCATCAATTATTGCCCGTGACGTTTTTCTCCAACGACTAGAGCAACTCTCTAAAGAGTTCCAAATCCAACTGCCCAAAGGCGCGTCTCAGGTGATTGACACAGGTAAACAGTTTGTTAAGCGGCATGGTACCGAATCTTTACGTTATGTTGCCAAGCTGCACTTTAGGACAACGATGGATGTTTTAGGAGATGAGCAGTAAGCTGAAAACGCGATAGGACGGTGGAGAACGTTATGCTGACTCGTTTAAAAGTTTCTGGCTTTAAAAACCTTATTGATGTTGATATTCCCTTGGGGCCCTTTACTTGTGTTGCCGGTGCGAATGGCACGGGCAAATCGAATCTGTTTGATGCAATACAGTTTCTCAGCGCCTTAGCTAATCATACATTGATTGATGCAGCCCGGTCGGTGCGTAGCGATGAGGGAAGGACAAGCGATGTGCGTAATCTGTTCCATCGTATTGGTGATACGGATACCAAGGAGATGTCCTTTGAAGCTGAGATGATAATCCCCCAAGAAGGCGTAGATGATTTGGGGCAGCAGGTAAAAGCAACGACCACGTTTCTCCGTTATCGTGTTGTGCTCGCGTATCGTATGGATAACAGTTTACCTTCATTAGGAACCCTTGAACTTATTGAAGAGAGATTGGACCGACTGAAATTGGGCGATTGGGGAAAACACCTGAAATTCGCTGACCAAAGAAAAGACTGGCGCGATTCTGTACTAAAAGGCAAAAGAGCTGTCCCCTTCATCTCTACTAGGATTCAAGGAGGAGATCGGGTAATAAAGGTCCATCAAGACGGGGGAAACAGTGTTAGACCTCAAATAATTCTATCCAAAACCCTCCCACGCACTGTACTTTCCACTATCAACACCGCAGAAAGCCCCACAGCATTGTTAGCGTGTCGTGAAATGCAGTCTTGGAAGCTGCTGCAATTGGAATCTTCTTCGCTGCGTGAACCCGATGAGTTCACAACACCGCCCGGTTTAGGTAGTGATGGCTCCCGCTTACCGGCAACCTTATATCACCTGGCACGGTCTCAAAAAAATAGCGATTCAACTTCTAAAAGAAAAGAGATATATACCCAAGCCGCTGCTCGACTATCAGAACTAATTGACGATGTTGCAGCAGTCAGGATTGATCGGGACGAACAACGTGAGCTGCTCACTTTGGAAATTACAGATCATAGCGGCACAGTTTATCCAGCGCGTTCGCTTTCAGACGGAGCGTTACGCTTTCTGGCACTATCGGTTTTAGAATCAGATCCAGAAGCGACTGGTCTCATCTGCATGGAAGAACCGGAAAATAGTATTCATCCATCACGTATTCCTTTAATCTTACGTCTACTTCAGGAAATCGCTACCGACCTGACCATCCCTATTGGATCAAATAACCCACTATGCCAGGTAATTGTTAGTACACATTCCGCATCCGTTATACAAGAAATTTTTGATGACACACTTTTGATTGCGGAATTAGAAGAAGGTGTGCTGGACGGTCAGCAATTTAATGGGGTAGGCTTTAGTTGGCTATCAGACACATGGCGAGAAGAAGCGCTGCCGGACGTTCCTCCTGTATCCAAAAATCAACTATTGGCTTACCTAGGACCTACAATGCCAAAAACGCCGTTACCGAAATCGAAACTAAAAAGAAACCAACGGGTTATAGAGCGACCGGACATCCAACCGCTACTCTTTGACTCTAGTGATATAGAATGACGGGACTTTGACAACTATTATGGAAAAGCTATTTCTGGTGCACTACGGCGAGATTGGGTTAAAAGGCAAAAATCGGTCATTTTTTGAGAAGAAGCTCGCTCAGAATATAAAGCTGTCATTGAAAGGCATGGGCTGTGCAGAGGTGCGACGAATATATGGGCGGCTCCTAGTTATTCTGCGCCCCGAAGCGGATGTCGTTACGATTCGAGAGCGATTGACCAAAGTTATGGGAATTGCCCATTTTGAACTTGCCTTAGCAACAGAACAAAGCATCAATGCCATTCAAGCTGCCGCATTGGAGCTTGTCAAAGACCGGCAGTTTAAGACGCTCAAGGTTGAAACGAAACGGGCGAACAAACGTTTTCCGCTCACTTCTCCTGAGATTAGTGCAACGGTGGGAGCATATCTACTTAGTGCAACGGGCACATCAGCCGATATGCACAACCCTGATTTGCGCTGTAACATTGAAATTGTTGACGAAGCAGCATATATCTATGTGGAAAAGATCCGAGGGGTAGGCGGTCTGCCTGTTGGTGGAAGCGGGAAAGTTCTCGTCATGCTCTCTGGTGGGATTGATTCGCCGGTTGCCGCTTGGCGGATGATAAAACGTGGCGTTAAGGCACTCTTCGTTCACTTTTATAGCTACCCCTATACGGACAAAGCTTCCCTTGAGAAGGTAGAGGAACTCGCTGGAATTTTGGCGACTTGGAATTATCGAACGCAAATTTACTTTGTTCCATTCGCTGACGTGCAGCGGGAAATTGTAACCCAAACCCCTGCCCCGTTTCGTGTCATCCTTTATCGCCGAATGATGGTACGCATCGCACAGCAGATTGCAGCGGCTGCAAAAGCGGAGTGCCTTGTCACCGGGGAAAGCCTTGGGCAGGTTGCTTCACAAACGTTGGGCAACCTGCGCGTGATCGAGGAGATTGCGGAGATTCCTATTTTGCGTCCTCTAATTGGCGATGATAAAGCGGAGATTATGGAGTTGGCCGAGCGGATTGGGACCTTTGAGACTTCGATACTGCCTCATGACGATTGCTGTTCACTCTTTGTTCCCGATCATCCGGCGACCCATGCATCACTTGAAGCCGTTCAAAATGCGGAAGCAGCACTAGATATTAAGGCGCTTGTGAAGCGAGCAGTGGAATCGGTCGAAAAGAAGATAATTGACAATTACCAATCTTGAGTTTGGACTTTAAGCTCTGCTACTCGGTTGCTGTGAGAATCGCTTTAAGCCGTTCCGGATAGTTCGTCAAAATTCCATCAACGCCGATTTCGATGTAGGCTCGCATATCTTCCGGGGTATCCGCGTAGAAGACGTGCACGATTCGTCCAGCCGCATGTGCCTTTTGGACAAAGTCCCGAGTTGTGATATCCCGCCCCGGCTGCATTGTTCGAAGTCCCATCTCTACCGATTTTTGAATATATTCCTCTGGTGTACGATTGGCGCGAAAGATTCGGCATTCGATCCGCGAGTCAATCTCGGCAAAAGTTCCAACGCTTGCATCGCTGCATGTCATAATAGAATCCTCAACCATCTTAAAGTCGCTCAACGCCTTTGCAACTTTGCGTTCATAGTGACCGCCTGGCTGACCTCCTTCCTTAAGGTGGACGTTGAGTTCAACCTTCCCTTGCACGAGGTATAGCGCTTCCTCCCACGTTGGCACGCGCTCACCCCGAAACCGTTCACCAAACACCCTTCCAGCGTCAAGGGCTCTGATTTCAGTTAGCGTAAGTTCTACAATCGCACCCGTGCCGTCTGTCGTTCGATCTACGGTTGAATCGTGCATGACAATTAGATGGTCATCCTTTGTCAAGTAGAGATCGAGCTCAATTTCATCAACGCCAATTTCCAGTGCCTTCTGAAAGGCGATTAAGGTATTTTCGGGGTAGTTTCCTGACGCGCCCCGATGAGCAACATTAGCAACCATTTGTTATTCCTCTTGAACCAATAGTGAAAAACTGCTAAAGTAATCGGCATCTTCCTGCCATCAGAAACAGATAACAATCGTAGCACAAGCAAAAACCCCGCGTCAATGCAAAAACGGTCCGTAGGATACGGATGGACATTGATTGTCACGGAAGGAGATTTTATGGATGAAATGCGTCTAAAGACCATTCTGGAAAGGTTTCGGGAGCGAAAAATTTTGGTTGTCGGGGATTTCTACCTTGACGCATATTGGCTAGTTGATAAGACGAAATCAACCTTGTCGCTAGAAACCCCTTGGCATACGAATCCTGTCGTAGAGCAACGGTATAGCCCCGGTGCTGCGGGGACTGTCACTAACAATCTCGCCGCGCTAGAGATCGGAGAAATTTACACGTTGAGTGTGATTGGTGAAGATGGGTTTGGCAGCACCTTGCTCGATAGCTTAGAAGCCAATGGCTGTATCACGGATTTCATGATTACTGCTCCGGATCGGGTTACTCCGACCTACCTCAAACCCATTCACCGCGGATATGAAGGGATTGAAACGGAAGGTCCTCGATTTGATATCGAAAACCAATCTATGATGCAATCTGAGGTAGAGAATAGGTTACTCCGTGCCTTGCGTGAATGTGTGCTGCAGGTGGAGGGGATCATTGTGGGCGATCAGATGCCGCACGAAAATTGGGGAGTTGTAACAGATCGGATGCGGTCAGAAATCTGCCAACTCGCTGTAGAGTTTCCTGATAAGATCTTTTTTGTGGATTCGCGGACACGGATCGGAAAGTATCATCACGTTACTATCAAGCCGAACCGATTTGAGGCGAGACGCGCACTCGATCCGGATTGGACTGGGGAAGAAGTCGATATAAAGGAGGCAAAGCGATGCGGGCAGATCTTGACGGAGCGGACAGAGAAGCCACTTTTTGTAACCGTTGGTCCGAAGGGCATCTTGGTATTTCACGACGGACAGGTTGAATATGTACCGGGCATTCCGCTTGAAACGGAGGTCGATCCAGTGGGAGCGGGGGACAGCGTTTCTGCTGCAATTGTCGCGACACTCTGTGGTGGCTTTAGTCACCTTGAAGCGGCACAGGTCGGAAACCTCGTCGCGTCGGTTACCGTTACTAAGATTGGGACAACCGGTACTGCTTCACATACAGAGATAATTGAGAGATTCAGGGTGATTTGATCAGCTCATATCAAAAGAAAGTGCAAAACGCGTAGAGCGTGAAACGTGAAAACCATTTGCTCCTTGATTCACTAATTCATTGATGCAGGCGAGCGAGGAAGTCTGACCTACGGGGCTTATAAAAAAGAAAGCGAAAGACGTTAGGAGAAATCGAGTTTTTGGTAGGGTTCAACGATCGTTGTTCCCTACGATTTCTGTTGCAAGAGTTCTTAACATGCACGTTGATTTTTAGCTGAAGATTTCCTTGAATAGTTCATAAGAGAAATGATATACTTATGTTATGTATAGTATGTCGAAAGAACGGCAGTTTGGGGATTCATAGCATAAACACAGGTAAGTCAATCAACGGGAGAAGCATCATCAGTTTTCGTATTTTACGCAAAGGAGACATGGATGAGGGAGACAATCAGCATAAGAGGCGCGAGGGAGAACAATCTACAAGACATAAACATCGAAATCCCCCGAAATAAACTGGTGGTTGTGACGGGCCTTAGCGGCTCTGGAAAATCGTCGCTTGCGTTTGAAACAGTTTATGCCGAAGGGCAGCGTCGTTTCTTGGAGTCGATGTCTACCTATGCCAAACGTTTTGTGGCACAGTTAAAGAAACCGGACGTCGATTTCGTTGATGGATTGTCCCCTGTTGTTTCAATCGAACAGAAAACAATTACCATGACCCCACGCTCGACTGTGGGTACGATGACCGATCTCTACGATTATATGCGGATGTTATTTGCTACGATTGGGGTCTCCCGCTGCCCCTATTGCAGCGTCGAAATCCCAACCCGAACCCCCTATCAGTTAATCGAGCATATACTCTCGTTACCTGAAGGGACTGAAGTCGAGATCTACGCACCGGTCTTCAAGATCTACGGCGAAGATTATCCCTATCTCTTTGATGATGTCCGTTTGAAGGGGTGCCGCAGGGTTCGGATTAATGGGGATTTGCATGACCTTAGTGAAGAGATTGAGCTAGACGAACAGGTGGAATACAACATTCAAGCCATCATCGACAGGTTTGTTATCAAGCCAGATATTGACAAACAGATTCTTGCCGCCATCGACCACGCTATGCTCGTTGGTGAAGGATTTATGAGTTTCCATATCCTGAGTCCCGATATAGCCGATAAAGACATCAATGCTTTCTACAAAGATTTTGGATGCCCTGAACATCGTGTGGTTATGGGCGAGTTGGGACCGCATCACTTCACCTTCAACGAGCCGACCGGTGCCTGTGTTACCTGTTCTGGATTGGGCACTTACCTCCAAGTTCACCCCGACCTGCTTGCCCCGGATAAAACCAGAAGCATCATAGAAGGTGCATTCGTGCGCCAAGCCTTCAATTACGACCCCGACCGTTGGGACGGTCGGATGATGTACAGCCTTGCACAGCACTACAATTTCAGCCTTGACGCGCCCTTCAAAGACCTCCCCGACGAGGTTGTCGATCTCGTATTCTACGGAACGAGAGGAGAAAAGTTTAAGATTGTCATGCCGGAAGGTGCGAAGCAGGTAACCCACCATCATATTGGAAGAGAGATGCAGTTTGATGGGGTTATCAACCGGATCGATCGGCACTATCGGCATTACCGCAAGCGAGGGGAAGCACATTCGGGGATGGAGGAGTATCTACGGAAGGTGATGGTCGAACACACCTGTCCTGACTGTGATGGCAGCAAGCTAAAGAGACAAAGGCTCCTTGTTACCATCAATGATAAACATATCCATGAATTGGGTGATATACACCTTGAAGAATTAAAGGTTTTTCTGGAGGGAATCACGTCGATCCCAGAGCAGAAAAGAGAAGCGGGAATACGGGTGATTAAAGAGCTCACGACCCGGATTGAACTCTTACTCGGCATCGGTCTAGACTATCTCAACCTCAACCGGCGGTCAGCCACGCTTTCGGGTGGGGAATCGCAACGTATTCGCCTCTCAACGCAGATTGGTTCTGGCTTGATGGGAATGCTGTATGTACTGGACGAACCGACGATTGGACTTCACCCAAAAGATAACATTAAGATGCTCAAAACACTGAGACAGCTGCGAGATATTGGGAACACTGTCATTGTGGTCGAACACGATGAAACGACAATCCGAGCCGCAGATCACATTATTGAATTGGGTCCCGGTCCTGGGATTCACGGTGGAAAAATAGTTGTAGAAGGACCTGCTGACAAAGCCTTGAAAAATCCGGTGTCGCTAACCGGGCAGTACATGAGTGGAGAGAAGCGGATTGAAATCCCGGAAGATCGACGAGAAGCGAATGGGGTTTCGATTATCATCCGTGGGGCACGAGAGAACAATCTGAGAAACATTGATGTGGAGATCCCTTTAGGGCTTTTTATCTGTATCACAGGGGCATCGGGATCCGGCAAGAGTACGCTGATTAATGAAATCCTCTATAAGAAGCTCTATTCCATCTTCCACGATAGTCGCGTCCTATCTGGAAACCATGATAACATTGAGGGGTATGAATATATCAGTGACGTAATCAGCATCGATCAGTCCCCAATCGGGCGTTCTCCGCGCTCCAATCCGGCGACCTACATCGGTTTCTACGATAATGTCCGAAAGCTCTTTGCAAGCACTCCGGAATCAGAAGCGCGCGGCTATACTGCTTCCCGATTCAGCTTTAATGTCAAAGGTGGGCGATGCGAGGAGTGTGGCGGTGAGGGTCAAATCACGACTAAATTGCACTTTATGCCCGATGTGGAAGTCCCTTGTCCCGCTTGCAAGGAGGCACGATACAATGACGAAACCCTTGAGGTTACATATAACGGGAAAAATATTGCGGAAGTGTTGAAGATGTCGATCGAGGAAGGCGTTGAGTTCTTTGCGAATCAGCGGCTCATCCATCATAAACTGAGCGTCCTCAACGATTTGGGACTGGGCTATTTACAGATAGGGCACCCGGCACCGATTCTTTCAGGCGGGGAGGCGCAACGGGTAAAGCTGGCAAATGAACTCGGAAAAATCAAGCGCGGCAAGCATAACTTCTACATCCT